>NZ_LJFZ01000004.1:0-336062 GCF_001420875.1 Frankia sp. AvcI1
GGTCAGGCGTAGCCGGTCGCGCAGCCAGCCGGTGAGGTCGGTGGCGCCGTGGCGCACGGCGAATCCGCGGTTCTGGGCCTCGACGAACAGCAGCCCTCGGACGGCGGCGACGCGGCTGGTCAGCCGGCAGACCCCCTCGAGCAGCCCGTCCAGCTCCGTGTCGGACAGCTGCCAGGCCTGGGCGGTGAGGAGCCCGTCGAGCTGGCGGGAGATTGTGGCGAGGCGGGTCGGCGGGTCAGGGCCGTCCCCGAAGTCGTTGAGATCCATGGGGTAACGGTAGAACAACATCCACCCAATGTCGAACACCTGTTCGTACGCTGTGGGCGGAGACGACACGGGAACCAACTCGCACCTGACCAACAGGCGAGCGGTGCGTACGGGCAGTGGGCGCGGATGGGTGGGCCGCGGCGCGGATGGAGAAGCGGCGGCGCGGGTGGGGAAGCGGCGGGCGGAGTGGCCGGGGAGGTGGGCGGCCGTCCACCTCCCCGGGACAGACAGTGCGGCTAGGGGATCCGTACCGTCGGTGCGTCCAGGTCGACGCACGCCTGGTCGGATGGTTGCAGCCGCTCTGCCGGCAGGGCGCCCGTCGCCGGTCGACCGCTCCTGGCCGGGTGACCGCTCCCAACCGGATCGCTGCTTTCCGTTTCCTGGCTGCTTCCTACCGACACGGCACCTCCGTCGGTGATGGCACCTCCGTCGGTGATGGCACCGCCGGTGGCGGTGGGGCCGGCGGCGGCCTCGACGGCGAGCAGCGTCTCGATGTGGACGTACCTCGCGCCGCGCAGCAGGGAGGCGACCGCGGCGATCAGCGACATGGCGATGGCGAGCGAGAACACGATGATCAGGCCGTGGTGGAACGGCGAGGCGATCAGGTGCGGGAAGAACTCCTTGCCCGTCAGCGCCTGCGCGTTCGCCGCGGGGAGCTGGTGCAGAGTGTCGTCGCCGAGCAGGTTCTGCATCGGGTTGTAGCCGAGGAAGGCGGCGAACAGGCTGCCGACCGGAGGCAGGTTCGCCACCCGGTCGGTGACGTCGGCGGGCACGCCCTGCGCGGCCAGCCCGCTGTGCAGCGAGTGCGGCAACGTCGAGGACAGCCCGGCGATCATCAGGGAGAAGAACAGGCCGATCGACAGGACCTGCCCGGAGTTCATGAACGTCGCGCGCATCCCGGACGCGCCGCCGCGGGCGGCCGCCGGCACGGCATTCATCACCGCGGTCGTGTTCGGCGCGGAGAACAGGCCCGAGCCGATCCCGTTGAGGACCAGCAGCACCGCGAACGCCGGGTAGCTGAAGTTCGTCGGCAGCAGCAGCAGACCGACGAAGGTCGCGGCGACCAGCGTCAGGCCGCCGGTGGCGAAGGCGCGGGCGCCGAACCGGTCGGACAGGAAGCCCGACACCGGGCCCGCCACCAGGAACCCGACCGTCAGCGGCAGCAGGTAGACGCCCGCCCACAGCGGGGTGTCGACGTAGTCGTAGCCGTGCAGCGGCAGCCAGATTCCCTGCAGCCAGATGATCAGCATGAACTGCATCCCGCCGCGGGCGATCGAGGACAGCAGGACCGCCGCGTTGCCGGCGGTGAACGCCCGGATCCGGAACAGCGCCAGGTTGAACATCGGCTGCGCGGTGCGTCGTTCGATGAGGACGAACGCGACCAGGACGGCGGCGCCGCCGATCAGCGCGGCGAGCACCTTGGGGTTCAGCCAGCCCATGTCGTGCCCGCCGTAGGGCTGGATGCCGTACGTGACGCCGGCGAGCAGCGCCGTCAGCCCGACCGCGAAAGTGATGTTGCCCCACCAGTCGATCCGCGCGGGCGCGCGCCGGCCGGTGTCGCGCAGGCTGCGGTAGGACCAGATCGTGCCGGCGACGCCGATCGGCACGCTCACCCAGAACACCGCGCGCCAGTTCCACTCCGACAGCANGCCGNNGGCGACCAGCCCGACGAAGGAGCCGGCGAGCGCGGCGACCTGGTTGATGCCCAGCGCCATGCCGCGCTGGCGGGTGGGGAAGGCGTCGGTGAGGATGGCCGTGGAGTTGGCCATGAGCATCGCGCCGCCCACGCCCTGCACGACCCGCCAGCCGATCAGCCACAGCGCCCCGGACGAGCCCTGCCAGGGGGTCAGCGCCAGCCCGACCGAGGCGACGCTGAACACCGCGAAGCCGGCGTTGTAGATCCGGACCCGGCCGAACATGTCACCGAGCCGGCCCAGCGTCACCACCAGCACGGCGGAGACGAGCATGTAGCCCATCAGCATCCACAGCAGGTAGCTGACGTTGCCCGGCTGCAGGGGATCGAGGTGGATCCCGCGGAAGATCGCGGGCAGGGAGATGATGACGATCGAGCTGTTGACCGTCGCCATCAGTACCCCGATGGTCGTGTTCGACAGGGCGATCCAGCGGTATCCCGCGTGGTCGTCCTGGTCTGGCCGGCGCGCTGCGTCGACCGGAGTCCCCGCTGTCGTGGACATCCGGCGCTGCTCCCTCCATCACCGATGCGGCCGGGCCGCCGCTGCGGGGCGGTGCCGGGCCTCCTGAGTGGCATGGGCGCGAGGCGGGCCGGGCCAGGCCGGGGCCGGCTCGCAGCTCGTCGCTGCGGTGCGGGGCCCGGGATCCGGCCGCGTGGTCCGATGCCGACGGTGTCGGTTGGTTGGCGACGGTGTCGGTTGGTTGCCGACTGTGTCGNTTGGTTGCCGACTGTGTCGGTTGGATGCCTCGTACCGGTCCGGGTGCCTGCCGGTCAGGCCGGCCGCATGCGCCCGCGTCCACGTCGGATAGTTGCTTGACTCATACTAACAACCACGCCTGTCGATCGACATTCCCGTCTCGGCGGCCGGTGCACGACCCGAAACGGCGCACGTCGACGCCGGAGCGTCCTACATTGCTCGCTGGACGGATCGCACCCATCCGGACGGGTCGTCCACCATCCGACCCCCCGACCCCCCGACCCCCGATCACCCGAACGCGATCATCGTCCGTCTGCACTGCACAGCCATCTGAGGGCCGGCGCGAGGA
Source organism: Frankia sp. AvcI1 (assembly GCF_001420875.1). Taxonomy (NCBI): domain Bacteria; kingdom Bacillati; phylum Actinomycetota; class Actinomycetes; order Frankiales; family Frankiaceae; genus Frankia; species Frankia sp. AvcI1. Next base: position 3,007 of record NZ_LJFZ01000004.1, read on the forward strand.
GAGCGAGGCGACGTGGCGACCGATGTCGAGAGCACGTTGGCGGCCGACGACTACGACGAGTTCGGACTGCTGCACGAGAACGCCGAGGAACTGGGCCTGCCGTTCGCGGGCCGGCCCGACGTCAGCCGCGGTTACGTCGACCTGGCGGCCGACCGGCGGCTGAGCTACATCCGTTGGGGTACCGCCGATCCCGAGGTGGTGTTCCTGCACGGCGGCGCGCAGAACGCCCACACCTGGGACTACGTGGCGCTCGCGCTGGGCCGGCCGGCGGTGGCCTTCGACCTGCCCGGCCACGGCCGGTCGTCCTGGCGCGCCGACCGTGACTACGGTCCGTGGCGCAACGTCGAGGCGCTGGCGACGGCCCTGCCGGCCGTGGCGCCGAACGCGGCGGTCGTGGTGGGCATGTCGCTCGGCGGCCTGACCGTCACCCATCTCGCCGCGACGCGCCCCGACCTCTGCCGGCGTGCCGTGATCGTCGACGTCACCCCGCAGGTCAACGACCCGAGCCGGACGATGACGACGGCCGAACGCGGCTCGGTGGCGCTCGTCTCCGGACCGCCGACCTACGCCTCGTTCGAGGAGATGGCCGACGCCGCGGTGGCACTGAGCCCGCTGCGGGCCGCCNCCGGGGTGCGCCGTGGGGTGCGCCACAACGCCCGCCGGCTGCCGGACGGCCGCTGGTCGTGGCGGTACGACCTGTTCGGCCCGCCCCCGCCGGGAACCCCGGACTGGCTCGACTTCACCTCGCTGTGGGACGAGGTCGACACGATCACCGTGCCGACGCTGCTCGTGCGCGGCGGCGAGTCGAGGTACGTCCTCGACGCCGACGTCGCCGAGTTCCGCCGCCGCCTTCCGGCCCTGCGCTACGCCCTCGTCGACGGCGCCGGCCACGCCGTGCAGAGCGACCGTCCGCTGGAGCTCGTCACCCTGATCCGCGACTTCGCCTTCCCGGCCTGACCGGTTCCCTCCTCTGCCCGGCTCCGCTCCTGCCCGGCTCCGCTCCTGACCGACTCCGCATGCTGACGGGGAGCGCACCCGCACCCACGGCCGGGCTGCGGGTGTCCGGCGTGCCCGTGGTCGATGTCACCCAGCGCAGCGGGATTGTGCAAGGTAGATTTGCCTTCGGCTTTACTGTGTAAAGGGTGACGGGTTATGCCGCGGGCGCGGTCCATACGGGCGGTGCNCCGCTGCGGCGTGCCGCCCGACCGGGCTCGGAGGTCCAGATGCCGTCTCCCGTACGACCACTGCCGGCGCTCGCCGAGCTGACNCCGCCGCCGGGCAGTCCACACCGCGGCGCCCCGCCGCGCGTGCCCGGATCGGTGCGCCGCACCAGCCATCTCAACGTGACCTGGCCTGACGGCTTCGGCTCCCCGATGCACCTGCACGCCGGCGCCCGCGACCTCGTGACCGGGCGCGACAGGCAGGCGACGGTGGTCGACTCCGCGCAGCTGCGCGTCACTGTCGACGGCACCCGGACGTTGCGTTCCGTCACCAGTGTGCCCCCGCGTCGGGCCCTGGGTGGCCTGGTCGGGCAGAGCGGCGGCCGCGGCTACCGCGCCCGGCTGCGGGAACTGGTCCCCNAGGACGTCGCGACCGGATCGCCGCTGCACTTCCTGCTCGACGACATGCCCGGCGCGACCCTGGTGGGGCCGATCGCCTGGCGGCTGTGGCCCCGCGAGCAGGGGAAACTGGCGGAGTTCGCCGCGTCGACGCAGGCCAGTCGGGTCGAGGCGATGCNGGAGGTCTGCTCGGGATGGCGGGCCGACGGCAGCCCGCTGGAACGGATGTCCCAGGGCGCCGGGTTGGAGCAGAACCTCGTGCCCGCCCATCCGTTGGAGCAGCCCGACGACCCGCTGGCCTGGCACCGGATGCCGGCGCCGCCCGGCGATTCGGCGATGTTCCGCCGTCGGCGCCGGGTGGATGTGGTGGCGCCCGAGCTCGGGACGCCCCACGGCCTGCTGACCGTCGACTCGATGTTCCGGGACAGCATGTGGAGCCCGCAGGGGGTGGAGACGGTCGTGCACGAGTACGGCGTGCACGCCACCGTCGACCCGGCCACCATGCGGCTCGTCGGGCTGCGTGCGGACCCGCGGGTGCTGCCCTTCGAGACGTGCCCGTCGGCCGCCGACAACGTCGATCTGCTGCTCGGCGAGCCGATGCGGACCCTGCGGGCCCGGGTCATCCGACTCGTCGTCGGCACCGACGGCTGCACCCACCTCAACGACGCGCTGCGGGCGCTCGCCGAGGTCCCCGTCCTCGTCGATCAGCTTGTCACCACCGGCCGGATCGACTGAGCGGCCGGATCGACTGAGCGGCCGGACCGACTGAGCGGCGGGATCGACGGGCCGAGCGGACCGGGCGAGCGAGCGGATCGGGCGAGCGACCGGATCGGCGGGCCGACCGGGGTCGGAGGATCGCCCGGCCCGCCGGCCCGCCGGTCGCCGGCGCGCCGGTCGTCGGTCCGCCGGTCCGCCGGGTCGACCGGGTCGCCGGTTTTATACTGACCGCTGGGCGTTCCCCGGGGTGGCGGGGAGGGTGGCGGCGCCCGACGACGTCGACGTGTTTCGGGTGGTGAGGTGGCGGCAGGTGCCCGTCCGGCTGCGGCGCGCGGCGCGCAGGCGTCCGGCGCGCCGGCCGGTGCGGTGCGGGCCCTGGGGGTCGACGACATCGTCGCCGCCGCCCTGCGCGTGGGGACTCACCGGGGGTTCGAGGCGTTGACCATGCGCGCGCTCGCCGAGGAGCTCGGGGTGTCCGCCATGGCGGCCTACCACCACGTTCCCAGTAAGGACGCGCTGGTCGACCTGGTCATCGACGCCGTCCTCGCCGACGTCGAGATTCCCCCGCCCGACCTCGGTGACTGGGACGTGCGCCTGTGCGAGCTGNGCCGGCGCTCCGCCGCGGCTCTGGAGGCCTGGCCCGGCGTCGACGTGCTGGTCTACGCTCNCCCGCCCACCACCCAGGGTTGGCGGATCATGGACGGCTACCTGCAGATCCTGCTGGACGCCGGCCTGACGCCGAAGAACGCGCTGCTCGGCTTCAACGTCCTGCACGACTACGGCATGGCCCGGTCGATCCAGCGCCGGCTGCACGAGGGTGCGGGCGCCGGCGTCCCGGGTGACCGGTCCGCGCAGTGGCCGGCGCTGAGCCGGGTGGAGGCGATGTGGTCGCAGGTCCACGGAAGCGACCTCACCGCCTTCGCCGACACCCTCGTCGTCGACGGCCTGCGCGCCCTGCTGGCCAGGCAACGCGCCGGCACCGACACCCCCTGACGGGGCCGCGACTCCTGCCTGTCCGGAGGGATAAATCGGGCGCGGAACCCTCCGGACAGGCGGTGAGTCAGTCCAGGCGTGACGCAGGGCGGCGGCGGACCGGGGAGGTCCGCCGCCGCCGTAGCCGGCCGCGTCAGCCGTTCGTGCTGGTGGCGGTCAGGTCGTAGACCGTCTGAGCGCCCACCGTGGTGGCGGTGAAGTGCGCCGCGACCCAGGTGGCGATCGCGGTGCCGGTGCCCGAGGTGCGGTCGCCGCCGATCGGGCCGCCNATGCCCCCGCCGCCGGCCAGGAAGTAGTGGATCTTCCCGTCGGCGACCCACTGCTGGAACTGGGCCAGGGTGGGCGCCGGGTCGCTGCCGTCCCAGCCGCCGATCGCGATGACGGACTGCCCGCTGGCGAGTTCGAGCTGCGCCGCGCTGGTCGCGCCGCCCGTCGTGGCCGCGGCCCACGTGGTCGTCGACCGCGCCAGCAGCGCCGTCAACGCCGCGTTCGTGGACTGCTCCCCGCCACCTCCGCCCGCCGCCACGCCCTCGGGCGCCGAGGTGCTGCCGCCTGCCGTGCCGCTCGTGGTGGAGGCGGCGGCCGAGGATCCCGCAGTGCCCGTGCCCGTGCCTGTGGGCCGGGTGCCGGTGGGCGGATTGCCGGTGGGCGGGCTGCCGGCGCCGAAGCGTCCGCCGCCTCCGCCGGGACCGCCGCCCGTCGCGGCGCTGGACGGTCCCGAGGTGGGGATCGAGCCGGTGTGCGGATGCGCGGCGGTGCTCGCGGCGTAGGCCGCGCTGCCGGCGCCGACGGTGAGCACCGCCGCGGTGGCGAGCACCGCGCTCACCCGGGTGAACCGGGCCGCACCCGCGACCAGTGCGGCGGCCAGGGCCAACGCGGCGACGAGCACGATCCAGCGCAGCGCCGGCAACCAGGTCGGCACGCGGTCGAGCAGCACGAAGCTCCAGATGCCGGTCAGCGCGATCACGACGGCGAGTGCCGACCGCGCCGGGAACCGGTCGCGGTCGCGCCACAGCGCGATCCCGCCGGCGGCGACGAGCGCGGCGATCGCCGGCGCCAGGGCGACGGTGTAGTAGGGATGGATGATCCCGTTCATGAAGCTGAACACCAGCCCGCTGACGACGAGCCAGCCGCCCCACAGCACCAGCGCGGCCCGCGCCGGGTCGGTGCGGGGTGCCCGCCTGGTCCGCCACAGCCCGACGACCAGCACGAGCAGCGCCGCGGGCAGCAGCCAGGAGATCTCCGAGCCCATGCTCGACCCGAACAGCCGGATGATCCCGGTGGCGCCGCCGAAGCCGTTGTTCGCCCCGCCGCCCATCCCGCCGCCACCGCCACCGCCACCGGCGCCGCCACCGGCGCCGCCACCGGAGGAGCCGAGGATGCGGCCGAGGCCGTTGTAGCCGAGGGCGAGCTGGAGCAGGCTGTTGTCGGTGGAACCGCCGATGTAGGGGCGGGACGACGCCGGCCACAGGTCGACCAGGGCGACGTACCAGCCGGCCGAGACGACGATCGCCCCGGCCGCGCCGGCCAGGTGCAGCACCCGGCGTCCCAGGCCCGTCGGCGCGGCGATCAGGTACGCCAGGCCGAGGGCGGGGACGACGAGGAACGCCTGCGCCAGCTTGGTGAGGAAGCCGAAGCCGATGCAGGTCCCGGCGAGCACCAGCCAGCGCGCGCTGGCCCGCTCGGTGGCCCGGACCGTGCAGTAGGCCGCGGCGACGAGGAGCAGCACCAGCAGGGCGTCCGGGTTGTTGAACCGGAACATCAGCGCGGCGACCGGCGTCAGCGCGAACGCGGTGCCCGCGAGCAGCCCGGCGGTGGCGCCGGCGCTGCGCCGGACCGTCGCGTACAGTAACCCGACGGCCGCGACCCCCTCGACCGCCTGCGGCGCGAGCACGGACCAGGACGAGAAGCCGAAGACCCGAGCGGACAGCCCCGAGATCCACAGCGAGGCCGGCGGCTTGTCGACGGTGATGGNGTTGCCGGCGTCCAGGGAGCCGAACAGCAGCGCCTTCCAGCTCTGGGAGCCCGCCTGGGTGGCCGCCGCGTAGAAGCTGTTGCCGTAGCCGGACGCGCCGAGGTTCCACAGGTAGAGCAGCGCCGTGCCGGCCAGCAGGACCAGCAGCGCCGGGCGGACCCAGACCGGATCACCGGCTGGCCCGCGGGCCAGCCGCCCGAGCCGCCCGTGCCCCCTGCCCGGCGGCGCAGGCGGCGGTTGGGCCCAGTGCCCGGCGCCGCCTGACCTCGGGGCGAGCCGGATCGTGTCGGACGCGTCGACGTCGGGTGCGGTGGTCGTCATCGAGAAGTCTCCAGGGTCTGTCTGTCGCGGTTCCGCCCCCGTGCCGACGGACTCCCTTGCCTATCCAGAGGGATAAAACGGACGCGAAGGCCTCTGGAAAGGCAAGGAAACCGCCCCGGGCGGTTCGGTGCGGATGCGCGGATGAGGGCGGNCTCAGTGCAGGGCGCCGGCGTCGGCCGAGGCGGGCTGCCGGTCGGCGTCCGATCGCGTGGACCGGGGGCGGGCGTCCGGGTAGGGCGCGTCAGGGTAGGGCGTCAGGGGGGCGGTCGGCGCGGAGTTCGGGGCGAGCGGGCGGCGTCCCAGCCAGGAGCGCAGATGGGCGACGGGCACCGTGCCGCTGNCGATCNCCCGGCGGAGCCGCACGATGCCCCGCAGGTCGGCCAGGGCGGTGGCGACGATGTCGACGCGGCTGTCCNGATCGTCCACCCAGTCGACCGGCNCCTCGTGCACCCGCAGGCCGCAGCGTTCGGCCAGGACGAGCAGCTCGGTGTCGAAGAACCAGCCGGTGTCGGCGACGTGCGGCAGCAGGTGCGCGGCGACGTCGGACCGGATGGCCTTGAAGCCGCACTGCGCGTCGCGGAACCGCACCCGCAGCGTCCGGCGCAGCAGCAGGTTGTAACAACGGGAGATGATCTCCCGCTTCGGCCCGCGCACCACCCGTGCCCCGNGGCTGAGCCGGCTGCCGACGGCCACGTCCGAGTGCCCCGAGATCAGCGGTGCGACCAGAGGGAGCAGGGCGCCCAGGTCGGTGGACAGGTCGACGTCGGTGTAGGCGANCACGTCGGCGTCCGAGCCCGACCACACCTCCCGCAGGGCGCGGCCCCGTCCCTTGAGGTCGAGGTGGATGACGGCGACGCCGGGCAGTTCGGCGGCCAGGGTCCGGGCGAGCTTCAGGGTCTCGTCGGGGCTGGCGTTGTCCGCGATCGTGATCCGAAACGGGTACGGGAACTGGCTGAGAAGAAAGGCGTGCAGCCGCCGAACCGACGGCCCGAGATCCCGCTCCTCGTTGTAGACCGGCACGACCAGGTCCAGGACGGGATGATCGGGCCGGGGTGGCCGCGGGTTCGGCTGCGTGACGCGCTGGTCGGCCCGCCCATCCCCGTCGACCTGCGCTGCGGCGGGCCGACCCGAGAACCGCGGAACATCGGACCGCGGAACGTGAGACCGCGGGAAGTCGGCCTGCGGGAAGTCGGATCGCGCGGCGACGGTACGGGGGGCGACGGTACGGGTGCGGCGGGCGTCGGTCGTCGGCGGGAGCGTCATGCCCTCACGGTCGGCCCCCCGCCTGCGCAGACCCTGTGCGACCTCTGTGTGATCCCTGTGAACCCCCCGCCCGCCAGCCTGCACCGCTGAAGCCGCGCGGATCAACGCCTGGCCGCCCGTCTCCTCCGCTCCGGCCAACGGCGCAGTCGACATCACCTTTCTCGACGAGGCTACCGAGAACACCGGTGCACCGNCAGTGTCGGTTCCGCGGGCAGTTGGTCATCCCGAAACAGGACGTCACCACCGCTGGTAGTCGCGCTACCTTCAACATCACTTGGATACGCGGATCCGGACAGTCCGGTTCGTAACCGGCCCGAAGGCGGCGACGATGGATGTCTCGTAACCCTGAGCGCATCTTCAATCACTCCTTGGATGTGCGNTGGTTGGGGGCATGGAAGGTGAGGAGGTACGTCTATCCACATCCTTCAGNGATCAGGGAGAGTTCATGGTCGAGAGCGTCAGGCATGGTGCGTTGGACATTGCGGTCACGGACCGTTTCGTGCGGCTGTGGGACGATCGGGGGTCTGGTGCCACTCTTCACGGGNCGTTCTTCGATCCTCTGATCACCGACGCGATGTACGCCCAGGGCTGGCGTGCCCTTGGGAGCGTCGGGCACGGGGGCAACCACGATGACATCACCGGTACGCGGGCCACGATCCTGGTCCGCGGGGTGAACGCCGCCGACGCGATGGTCCGCCCGCCGACCGATTTCCAGCTCGTGTGGCGCGACGAGAAGTCCGGCGCGAAGCAGGACGGCTCGGTATGGCGTCCGGTCGCGCCCTCCGGCTATGTCGCCTTGGGACACGTGTTCTCCCGGAGCTGGAACAAGCCNCCAGCGCACTGGTATGCCTGTATCCGCCGCGACTTCGCCGGACGCCGTTACGTGCGTGACGGTGTCATCGGAGACCTGATCTGGAATGACCAGAAGTCCGGCGCGAAGACTGACGTGGGAGTCTGGCAGATCCGGTCGGCACCGTATCCTTCGGACAGCGAGGAGCGGCTCATCCTGGGCGCCGATCTGATCCTGTCGGTCAACCACTACTCCCGGCCCACCGACACTGTCTCGGTCTTGGATCTGCCTGCGGCGGTCGCCCGGCGTAATCCCCCACCCCGTCCCGTCCTGACGTCGCACCGGGAGCCCGACCCGATCGCGCAGGTGACCGACCGGGCAGTGATCGTGCCCTGCACTCTTGTCAAGGATCCCAACAAGACCATCGCCTGGCAGGTCGCGAACTCGCCCTTCTACACGCTGGAGCGGCGGGTCAACTACACATTGCAGATCTTTCGGAACAACGAGGCGGGAACGGTGCCCCAGCCGTCGAACCGGCGGGTCACCACCGGGGTCAGCAAGGAACGCAGCGAGGAGTACAGCCGGAAGACCAGCGTGACGGTGAGCGCGTCGGCCGGCATCAGCATCAAGGCGTTCAGCGCCTCGATCGACACCAGCGTGACCACCGAATTGGGCTACAGCAGCCGCTACGGCGTCACCCAGTTCACCGAGGACAGCAAGGACCACGGCCTCATCACCCCGCCGCGCTCCTCGGGAGCGCTGTGGTCAGCGACCCACGAGGTCATCGCCATTCGCAAGGACGGCGACGCCGTGGGCGGNCAGGGTGGCCTGCGCTTCGACGTCGACTCCTACGTGACGGGCGAATTCCCCGGCAGCGCCGGCGTCCGGGCGACGGTCGACGGCAAGGACATCGACCACGTCGCGGTGCCCGGACCAGCCGCGGAGGTGGAAGTGAACGTCCCCGACATCCCGCACGAGCTCGCCAACGCCTGACCCCGTCCCGGGAACCTGCCGGCCACGACACGGCGATGGTGAGATAAGCCGCTCGTCTCACCGCCGCTAGCGCTCGAAATGTTGCGGCGCCGCCCGTTCATCCCTCCGAGACGGGCGGCGCCGCTCCGGCAGACAAGCACCCGATGCCTACAAGCACACGGGCGAAGGTGGGACGCGGCCAGGAGCGGCCCGCCGTCATTCGGGCCATGTGATCGCCGGCAGGTCCGGTATTCGCCGACACGGCCAATCGGGGCATGTCCGCCGGCTCGGGCGACGAGGCACGAGAGCCGACAAGTGCACCCGGCCGGCGGACGTGAGGGCTTGTCCCAGGGATTGACGGGCGTCACGGTGTACTTGGCTTCCCTCGGCGAGGCACAAGAGTCCGCTAGTGCACGGCGCTGCTGCGGTCAGGCTCCTACCTGTCAGGATGGCCTGAGACAGGTGATGAGGGTTTCGGAATCGTCGAGACCCAGAACTCGGCGCCGGGCGCCGAAGACGTCGCGGTACTGCTTCTCGGCGGCGGTCCACCGTCGCTGGACGCCGGCTATCCACGCGACTTCCTGGCGGGAGGCCAGGGTGTCGAGATGATCGTTGCCGAGTAGTCGCCGTCGCGCCGTCAGGACGTCGAGATGTATCCGCTCTGCCCTGGCCGGGCGTCGCTGTGCCACGTGCCAGGCCAGTTCGTGGNGCACCCGCAGCAGCGCCTGTTCGCTGCCATGATCGGCGAGGACGTCCAGGCAGGCGCGGGCCAGCGCCTCGCCTGCGGCGAACGTCCCGCCCCTGCCGTGCGCCGACACCGTCCCCGCGATGCAGTACAGGAGACGGTCGACGTGGCGAGAGTCGACGGTGCGGACGGCGGCCTGATGGCACAGGGCAGCGAGGTGCGGCGTGAGCAGCCAGTACCGCGGCCAGTCGGTCGGGAGTTCGGGGTTCAGGGAGTCGACCACGCTGCCCAGGAGCGTGACGGCGGTGCGGCAGGTCGCGGCGCTGTCGGGGGCCCGGCGCCCGGAGTCGGCGATGACGTCCCGCACCAGGCGATGCAGCTGAATAGTGTCCCCGGTACGCCCTACCCAGGAGTACCTCCTCGCGGCGCCGATCACGTCGTCCAGATCCAGGTCGACGGCGCCGTCCGCGCACGCGTCCGCCAGCGGGCTCTCGAGCAGCTCGGGATGGTCGCTGAACAGGGTGAGCGGGATGGGCTCCGGGGCCAACAGTGCGCACAGCTGCAGCAGTTGCACCGTGGCCGGGGCCTCGGCCCGCAGCCGATCCAGGGCCACCGACCAGGCGGTCGCGACCGTGCCGGTGTAAGGCGGGTCGTCGCCCTTCGCCAGCAGCACTGTCCTGCGGGCGCGGAACTTGGCCAGATAGCCGGCCGCGTCCGTGCCCGTGGCGGCGATGTAGTCCGCCGCCTGCGCCAGTGCCAGCGGCAGGTCGCCCAGCTCGCCGGCAAGGGCGTCCACCGCCGCCGGGTCCTGGCCGGGAAGGCGCCGGCTCAGCAGCGCACTCGACTCGGCCCGCTCGAACACTCCGACGGCGACGGGGTCGGCGAGCGCCCCCCAGGCCGGGTTCCTCGAAGTGATCAGCACATGACCTGGCCCATCCGGCAGCCAGTCCCGCAGGGCGACGGGGTCCTCCGCGTTGTCGAACACCACCAACCAGCCAGTACGGCGGGCCAGCGCCGCGAGGACGGTCGCCGCGATCACCGAGGCCGGCCCGTCACCGGGCAGACCAAGCGGGCCCGCCAGTGCGGCGATCTTCTCGCCGATGAGCGGAATCTGTTCGGCGTCGATCCACCAGATCAGCGAGTAGTCGTCGGCATACCGGTGGGCATACTCGGCGGCCAACTGCGTCTTGCCTACCCCGGCCAGTCCNTGCAGCGCGGTCACGGCCACCGGCCGTCCCTGCTGAAGGCTGAGGTGGATCGCGGCCAACAGGCGCTCGCGGCCGGTGAAGTTCCGGTTTCTCCCAGGGGCCCTCCACATTCGTGGAAGCTGACCGGGGAATGTCGGCTCGGGCGTGGTTCCCACCGTCGCGCGGTGGCCGGGGAAGAGCGGTTCCGTCGCCGGCTTTCCACGCCCACCCCGAGCTGTGGCCAGCAGCCGGGCGGTCGCCGTCTCGGCGTCCAGGTCGAAGAGATCGTCGCCGACGAGCTGGCTCAGTGAACCGGGTCGTGGACAGTCCTCAATCCGGATGGGAATCAGGTTGCGGCCGGCACCTGACGGGTCGGCGGCCCAGGCCGCCTGCCACTCGGCCTCTCCATAGGCCGACTTCAGGTAGACGGCCGACACCACGGCGATCGTGCGGTCCGCCGTGGCGGCGGCCTGGCGCATCTCCCGGACGAAATGTGAACCGCGGTCGAAGTCCCAGGCCTGGATCTTCACCCGGTAGCCGGCGGCTTCGAGCTGCCAGGCGATCCACTCCGCCCACTTCGCATCCGCGTGGGTGTAGGACACGAAGAAGTCCGTGCCACCTTCGCGGGTACCTTCGGCGCCTGGTGAGTCCGCCCGCATCCCCACAACCAACAGAATCTCACGGCGGAGGATGCCCTACCGGGTTTTCCNGGTCTCGTGTCCGCTACAGGGTGTTTGCCAGGCGGTCGGCGAGGATGCGGGTGAAGCGGGACGGGTCGGGGAGTTCNCCGCCCTCGGCGAGCAGGGCCATGCCGTAGAGCAGCTCGGCGGTCTCGCCGAGGACGTCGGCGTCGGCGTCCTGCTGCTCGTGGGCCTTCCGCAACCCGGACACCAGGGGGTGGGTGGGGTTGAGCTCCAGGATGCGCTTGGGATGCGGGACGTTCTGCNCCATGGCGCGGTACATCTTCTCCAGGGTCGGGGTGATGTCGAACGTGTCGCCCACGAGGCAGGCCGGCGACGTCGTCAGACGGGAGGAGAGGCGGACCTCCTTCACCTGGTCCTGCAGCGTCCGCGCCAGCCAGGACAGCAGCTCGGCGTAATCCTTCTTCTGCTGTTCCCGCTCGGGTTCGGCGCTCTCCTTCTCGTCCGCCGTGTCGAGATCGACCTGGCCCTTGGCAATCGAGCGCAAGGGCTTTCCGTCGAACTGCGCCACCCGCTCGACCCACACCTCGTCGACCGGGTCCGTCAGGATCAGGACCTCGTAGCCGCGGGCCTGGAAGGCCTCCATGTGCGGCGACTTCTCGACCATCAACCGCGACTCGCCGGTCATGTAGTAGATGTCGTCCTGGCCGTCCTTCATCCGCTCGACGTACTCCCGCAGCGTGGTCGTCTGCTCCGGGTCACGCGTCGAGGCGACGGAGACGACCTCCAGGATCGCCTCCTGGTTGTCGCCGTCGTCGAGCAGCCCCTCCTTGACGACCGGCCCGAACTCCTTCCAGAAGGTCCGGTAGCGCTCGGCGTCGTCGGTNTGCAGACTCCGGACGGTCGAGAGGACCTTCTTGACCAGCCGGCGACGGACGAGCTGGATCTGACGGTCCTGCTGGAGGATCTCGCGCGAGATGTTCAGCGACAGGTCGTGCGCGTCGACGACGCCCTTGACGAAGCGCAGGTAGTTCGGCATCAGCGCCTGGCAGTCGTCCATGATGAACACGCGCTTGACGTAAAGCTGAACGCCGCGCCTGCCGTCNTGCGCGAACAGGTCGAGCGGGGCGTGGGCCGGGATGAACAGCAGCGCCTCGTACTCGAAGAGGCCCTCGCCCTTCATGTGGACGACCTCGAGCGGGTCGGTCCAGTCGTGGCTGAGGTGGCGGTAGAGCTCGTGGTACTCGGCCTGGTCGACCTCGTCACGCGGGCGCGCCCACAACGCCTTCATCGAGTTGAGCGTCTCGATCTGGGTCGTGGCCTCGCCGCCGGTATCCGCGCCGCCGGTGTCCGTGCTCTCGGTGGCCATCCGGATGGGCCACGCGATGAAGTCGGAGTACTTCTTGACGATCTCGCGGATCTTCCGTTCGGCGGTGTAGTCGAACAGATGGTCCTCGGCGTCCTCCGGCTTGAGCTGCAGGGTGACCGCGGTGCCCTGCGGCGCGTCGTCGACGTCCTCAATGACGTAGGTGCCCTCGCCGCTGGACTCCCACCGGGTGCCGCCGCTCGCACCGNCCCGGCGGGTCAGCAGCGTGACCGTGTCCGCCACCATGAACGTGGAGTAGAAGCCGACACCGAACTGCCCGATGAGCTCCCGCGACGCGGCGGCGTCGGCCGACTCCTTCGCCTTCCTGAGTACCTCGGCCGTGCCCNACTTCGCGATGGTGCCGATGAGCTGGACGACCTCGTCGCGGGACATTCCGATGCCGTTGTCGCGCACGGTCAGAGTGCGCTTTTCCCGGTCGACCTCGATGGCGATGTGCAGGTCGGAGGTGTCGACCTGCAGGTCCTTGTCGACCAGTGACGCGAGACGGAGCTTGTCGAGCGCGTCGGAGGCGTTCGAGATCAGCTCACGCAGGAAGATGTCCTTGTCCGAGTAGATCGAATGGACCATCAACTGCAGAAGCTGACGGGCCTCGGCCTGAAATTCAAGCGTCTCGATCCGGGTGCTCACGGGACCTCCATGCGGACACGGGCAGTTCGGGCAGGATCAACGCGGGGTCCCGCGCGGCCGGGGAGGCACTCCTGCGGCGCGCCAACCCGGAGGCGGCACAGCGCTACCGGCGCCCCCCATTCGTGGGGTCAGATATTAGCGCAGCCGACCCGGTTTACACCCGACGTCCCCGCCAGTGCGATCAGCGCAGTCGCCCATAGGTCCCGGCCGCGGTGAACGCGTCGTCGATCGGCGTGATGAGCGAGGCGAGGCGACGGGCGCCCGCCTCGCCGATCGGCGCCCACAGCGCGGCGCAGTGCTCGTCGGTCTCGATCTCGATCTGCTCGCGCGCCTCGGTGCCGGCATCGGTCACGGTGCCGTCCGCGTCGAACCAGCCGCGCGCGACGAGACGGGCTGTCGCCGCGGCCCACTCCTCGTCGTTCCACCGGCGGGTCGCCCGCGCGAGGACCGTCGGGAAGCGACCCGTCGCGGTCTGGATGACATTGCAGTCGCACGGCCCGAGGCGGTTGGCGGCGAGCACGACGAGATGGGCGTCGCCGCGCCACTCGCGCAGCACCGTGATCTGCTGCCACAACGCGACGAGCGGATCGGACGGGAGCGCGACCGACGCGTTCGCGGCGGCCAGCGTCCTGCCGGCATAGTCGGCACCGGCGACGACCGGGTCGATCAACGACCGTGCCTGCGCGATCTGCTCGGCCGTGAGACGCACGCCGACGCGGTGCAACGCACGCTCGACGGCCGTGAAGCGGGCGGCCTGCCACCGCTCGGGCGACGCGGCGTCCCACACGCCCGTCATGGCCCGCACCGACCGCGGGCTCCAGTTGTAGAAGGCCGCGAGCGTGACCTGCCACGGGACTGCACCCATCGCGGCCGAGCGGAACGCGAAGTACGCCGGCCCCGCCGGTCCGTGGTCGGTCACGCCGAGGGTGGCGGCCTCCTGCGCGGCCTCAGGGACCAGGTAGATGAACCGATGGGTCGCATTGACGGCGAGGCTGACCTCGCGGACGGCATTCATGTCCACAGGTCAGCCGTCCTTCCGCGTGTGTTCGGCGGGCGTGGCCGTGTCGGTGGTCGTGGTCGTGGCCCTGTCGGTGGTCGTGTCGGTGGTCGTGGTCGTTTCGGTGGACGTCGTCGCCTCGGTGAGCGCGGCGGCGGTGCCGGCGATATGGGTGACCAGCGCGTCGGCGGCCGCCTCACTCTGCCGGCTCAGCGCCAGCCGTTCGAGCCGGCGGTGCTCGGCCAGGTAGTTGCGAGCCGGGTTGCCGGCCGCAGACCAGCGGCGCGACAGCTCGCTGGCGGTCCACAGCCGCTCGAACGTGTCCAGCAGGACGTCGTTGCCGCACGCGTCGAGCAGCGCGCGATGGAACCCGTGATGCGCAGCGGCCCACGCATCCGAGAAATGGGCGTCGCCGTCGTGCTCGAACGGCGGCGTGCCGGCGAGCCGGTGGTGGGCGGCGCGCACCCGCGTCTCCCACTCCAGGTCGCCGCGACTGATCGACATGCGCAGCATCGTCGGCTCGACCGCCGCCCGCGCCTCGGCGATCACCTGCCATCGCACGTCACCCGCCTCGGGAACCACGAACCCGCGGTTCGGCAGCCGCTCGGCCAACCCCTCCCCGACGAGCCGCAGCAGGCACTCCCGCACCACCGCGAGGCTCACCCCCCGCTCGACGGCCAGCTCCTGCGGCCGCAACGCCTGGCCCGGCCGGAACTGGCCGTGCATGACCGCCGCTCGCAGCGACTCGTACGCCCGCACCGACGGCGCCACCCCGTCATCGCGCTCTGCCATGCACTCGACTCTAGCTCAAATAATCGATTCATGTTAGGTTAATCGATGACTGGGCGGGCGTGGGTGGCGCCTGCACCTGACGAACAGGAGACATCCGATGACGAGCAACGATCCGTTCGCGCGCCTGCCCGAGGTGCCGAGCTTCACCGTCACCAGCGCAAGCGTGCGGGACGGGCAGGCGCTACGGCCCGCGCAGCTTTCGGGCCTGTTCGGCNTCCCCGGAGGCCGAGACGCAAGCCCGCAGCTCTCGTGGTCCGGCGCCCCGGAACACACCAGGAGCTACGCCGTCACCGTGTATGACCCCGACGCCCCGACCATGTCCGGCTTCTGGCACTGGGCCGTCGCCAACATCCCCGCAACCGTGACCTCGCTGCCGGAAGGAGCCGGCGACGACACCGGCTCGGGACTACCCGATCCGGCCGTGCAGCTTCCCAACGACGCCCGCGCCGCCCGGTTCGTCGGCGGCGCCCCGCCGGCCGGGCACGGCCCGCACCGCTACCTCATCACCGTCCACGCGCTCGACGTCGACGACATCGGCGTTCCCGCGGACAGCACGCCGGCATCCCTCGGCTTCACCATGGCCTCGCACATCCTCGCGCGAGCCACCCTCACCGGAACCGCCGAGACCCCCGGTGACCGATAGGCACCAGCAGACGTTCGGTAGGCGGTTTTGAAGATGCTCGCCTGCTGACCGCCGGAATCCTAGTGGGTGCGGTATGCCGTGACGATGTATGCCGTCTCGCTGAAGAGGAACTCGTCGGCGGNGTCGGCCGCCTGCAGCTCGTTCCACCAGCGGTCGACCTCGGCAGGTGTGACGTCGCCGAACGGTGGACATCGCCGAGGCCAGCTTGTCCGTGTCGAGATCGACCGCGATCAGCTTCGCCTCCGGAGCGCGTCTGCCGATCGCCGCAAGCGTCCGGCCCGACCCGGCGCCGGCATCGACGACAACTGATCCCGGACTGGGTGACGCCAACCGGGCGATCAGCTCATGGACCACGATCACCACCGTTCCCGACTGTGCTGGGCTTCCTGTCGAACGGGAATCCCGATCTTCGAAGGTGCAGTGCACGAGTCGTCATGGTGCCGCGCTACTCGGTTGGCGCACACCGTCGGTCGCTCGTCGACGGATGTGTCCCGCAGGCGTGGGCACTCGGGCGCGGCCGGGCGTTACTCGCAGGCGATGCCGTCGCCGTCCCGGTCGAGATCGGAGCTGTACCCGGCGTCGCCGCTGTGCAGGGGAGTGACACCGGCGGCGCGGGCGGNCGCGCAGTTGGCATAGCCGACCGGCTGGCCGCCAGTCGGCACTGGCACGGTCGTGTGGACGGGCGCGGTCGTGGGAGCGGGTGCCGCGGAGGTGGGTGCGGGTGGCGGCGGCGAGGTGGACTCGGTGGCCGGGACGGGCCGGGTCGCGGGAGGGGTGGCGTTCTGAGTTGTGCTGGGCGCCGCGGACTGGGCGGCGGCGGGTGCGGCGGCCTGGGCCGCGGGGGTCGTCGCAGGCGGCCGCTGCGCCGTCGACGTCGAGGACGTGGTCTCGCAGGCGATGCCGTCGTCGTCCGCGTCCAGGCCGGAGCGGTAACCCGGATCGCCGCGGTACAGGGGGCGACACCCGCGTCGCGGGCCGCGGTGCAGTTCGCGTAGTACGTCGCTCCCGACCCGGCGGCGGGTCCCGATGTGGTCGACGATGTGGTCGAGGACGTGGTCTCGCAGGCGATGCCGTCGTCGTCCGCGTCGAGTCCGGCGCGGTAGCCGGGGTCGCCGCGGTACAGGGGGGCGATGCCGGCGGCGCGCGCCGCCGTGCAGTTCGCGTAGTAGGTCGACCCGGACGCCTGTGTCGGGCCGCCCGCCGCCGCGGGAGCCAGCGCGTTCCCGCGCGCAGTCCCGGCGCCTGTGGGCCCGGCGCCTGTGGTCTCGCTGCCTGCCGGGNCGCCGCCTGCCGGATCGGTATCCCCGGAGCCCGTGACTGTGGTTCCGGTAGCCGTGGCGCTGGTAGCCGCGATTGTGCTGGTCGAGATTGTGCTGGCCGTGGTCCCAGCCGCGGTACCGCTGCCTGTCGTTCTGCCGTCCGCGGTGCCGGTGCCGGTGCCGGGCGACGGTGCCAGGGCGGCCGAGTACGGCAGCCCGGGCCATCCGTCGTCGGACGACGGGGTACCCGAGGTCGTCCCGGACGGCGCCCCCGCGTCCGACCCCGCGTCCGACCGCGCCCCCGACGGTGACGGGGTGAACCCGGGCGTCGCCGCCGCTGTGGGCGTCGCCGCCGAGTCCGCGGCTCGGGTGGAGGCGTCGACCAGGTTTCGGGGCTTCGACGACGAGCCGCCGAAGATCCCGACCACGATGGCCACGGCGACGAAGGCGCCGAGCACGCCGAGCCCGATCCGGGCCCCCCGTCCTGCCAGGAATGCGACGTGCTGCCGACGACCCGCCATCCGTGCTCCCCCCGAAGACACCGGTTCGTGACCTTAGCGGATGGTCACGAACCAGTGCCTCGGCGGGTCAGCCGGTCGATGGATCGACGCGCGTCAGGGGGTCGTCGGGTGGAGGATGCCGGACACCTCGGCGTCGGTCAGGTCGTAGGAGTAGAAGGTCTGGTAGAACTCCTTGATCTCCTGCTCGATGCTGACGTCGGCGAACTGCGCGGGGTGCAGGGTCTTGGCGACGAAGATCGGTTGCAGGGCCTCCTCGGCGCTGNGTGCGGCCCAGACGAACACGCCCCGCGGGTTGACGATCAGGTGCTTGTCGCGCACCGCGGCGACCGACGACCAGCGCGGATCCTGCTCGATCTTCGTGCAGGACGAGGCGTCACGGCAGAAGACGTACTCCGGGTCCCACTGGACGATCGATTCGACCGAGACGTCCTTCATGGTGCCCGTGACGCCGTTGACGGTGGCGACGTTCGTCCCTCCGGCGAGCGTCGACCAGTTGTCGATGATCGAGCCGCCGCCCTCGGTGTTCAGCGGGTTGTTGGCGGTGTAGTAGAGCTTCGGCCGGTCGGTCGCCGGCAGGCCAGCGAGGCCCTTGTTGATCTGGGCGACGTTGCCGTCGACGTACTCGACGTACTGCTGGGCCTTCTTGGGAGCGTCGCCGCCGAGCACGTCGGCGAGGAACGTCACGCCGTCGTTGAGCTTGGAGTAGTTCGGGAACGAGGCGATCTGGACCACGGGCACACCGAGATCGGTGATCTTCTTCACGAGCGCCGCGTTGCCGGAGGTCAGCACCACCAGGTCCGGCTTCTGGGCGAGCAGGGTCTCGGTGTTGACGGTGGTGGTGTCGGCGCCGAACACCGCCTTCTTCTGGGCGAGCGGCGGGTAGATCTTCTTGAACAGCGGCAGCGTCGTGAGGTTGCTCAGCGGCACGCCGGCAACCCGTTCGATCCCGCCGAGCATGAAGATGATCTGGGTGACCGCCGGGTAGTTGGTGACGATCCGCTCCGGGTGCGTCGGCACGGTGACGCGCCGGCCGCCCATGTCGACGACCTCGTGGGTCGTCGGCGTGGCCGGCGTCGCCGCCGCCGCGGGCTTGCCGGAGCCGCCGTCGGAGTCGCTGCCGCAGGCGGTGAGCGTGACCAGCGCGATCAGGGCCGCGACCAGGGCCGCGAGCAGGGCGGCGAACGGGTGTCTGGGTGACGGGTGTGTTGCTGACATGTGTTCGGTGGTCCCCATAACAGTTGTCCGACAGGGAGGGCGCGGATGGGCGCGGGCGCCCGGTGTTTCGGGTCGTGCGGGGATTCGCGACCGCGGTCTGCGTGGCGGCGGAGTGCGGCTGTCCCAGGACCGCATTCCGCGCGCGCCGCCTCCGGAGCTCGGCCGTCGGGCTCACCCGGGGCGGCGACGGCGCAGCGGGCTGGTCCTGGCCTGGGACCGCCTGAACGCCGTCGGCCCGGGCACGGCGCGTGACCGCGCGCCGACCCGAGCTGCCCGGAAGGGGCGAGCGAAACCTCATGCACGGGAAGTGACCGACTTCCCTGCGTGAACAGGACGTGCTCCGTTGCACCGAGCTCCGCGGATGCGGACTCAGGCGTGAAGATATGCCGCTACTTCGGAATCTGTCCTTAGTTTGGCCAAGATATACGGCACACCAGCGGGCCCCGACGCGGGCCGGGGGCGGCAAGCCCCGTCACTCTCCGAAACTGCAGGAGCAGGTCTGCGCCAGGTGGAGGTGGGCGAGTTGNAGATGCGGGAGGTAGAGGCGCGATCTAGGAGGTCGGCTTGGGGCGGCGGACGAGCGTGACCTCGTCGGTGCTGGCGTCGAGCAGGGCGTAGGTCATGAGGTCGAAGCCGCCGGGATCCTGGGAGAACGCCAGGGAGCCGGGGTTGATCACGAGAGTCNCCCCGACGCGCTGGAGGTGCGGCAGATGGGTGTGGCCCAGGACGAGGATGTCCACGCCGAGGTCGCCGCAGCGGGCGTAGTCCGGGTCGNCCGGATTGAGGTAGCGGTCGTAGGGCGGCCACGGGCAGCCGTGGATCATACGCAGGGATCGCCCGTCGACGACGGTGTCGATGGTGGTCGGGATGGCCTCGACGAAGTCGCGGTTCGCGGCGCGGACGTGCGGCGCCTCCCGGGCCCGCTGCCCGGTCGGGCCCATCAGGCGCCACTCGTGGTTGCCCGAGATGTAGCGCATGTCGAAGGCGCGGATGACCTCGGTGACCTCGTTCGAAAATCGGTACTCGAAGTGCGCGTCGCCGGCCAGGAGGATCTCCTCGGCGCCCGCCTCGACCATCTCCCGCGCGGCGGTCTCGAGCAGCGCCGCCTCGCAGTGCACGTCGGACACGATCCCGAGCTTCATCGCCGTCCCCTCCCAGCCCCGATCACCGAGCCCGGCTGTGCGCCCATTCCGGCCGCGATGCGCGGCATGGGTGCCATAACCTCGGCCGTGCCCGATCCATCTCGCGCAAAAGGGTATACCCATCGGCTCTGGCGTTTCGGAGAACGTCCGAGCCAGGGTCGCGGTTGNGCGGCGGGTTCNCAGTTCCGGTACCGGGTTGCCGTTCACGGATGGCGGCCGCCGTTCTGCGGATGGCATTGGTGCGCAGTGACCCGGTGGGAACCGGTGGCCCGCTGTGGGCAGGGTCTCGCCCGGCCCGCGCGGCGACGGTCGTCGAGAATGGTCGGCCAGAATGGAGGCGACCCTTGGATGCGCATCGCCGCCGGGCCCGTGGCGGCCGGCAGACCGGGTACGGCGGGTCGCGTGGTGGCCCGTGGGGCGGGGTCGGCGGGGCGGCTCTTCGGGCGGGCCGTGGGGGGTGTGGGGCGGCTCCTCGGGTGGCCCCGAGGCGGGCGGTGACCCCGCGGACAAGGCCTGCGTCCGCAGGGTGCGAGGGATGTCTCAAGGCCATCCGGTGAACCATCCGGTAGGCTAGTCGGGGTGGTCCTGGCGGGCAGGGCTGCGTCAGTCTGGTCCCGACGATGCGGAGGCAGCGCGTGCCCCCCACTGCGAACACGAACGCCAAGCGGTCTCGATCNCGGCGTGCGCGGGGGTCGATCAACGCCGCGGGGATTCTTTCGGGGGCCTTCGAATTCTGCCGGGACACGCCTGTCGACCAGCTCAGCATGCCGCGGCTCGCGGCATTCCTCGACGTCGGCGTCACCAGCATCTACTGGTACTACAAGAGCAAGCGCGACCTTCTTGACGCGATGACCGAGGAGGCGCTCGCCGCCTTTTACGAGAGCATGCCACCGCTGCGCGCCGGCGGCTGGGAGGACATGCTCCGCGGGTTTTTCGACGACTGCTATGCCGCGCTCGCCGCCGACGACCTGACGTGCGATCTGATCGTCCGGCGCATCGGCGGCGCCACCCGCCAGGACGCGGTCGCGGCGTGGCCCCGGGCCGCGGAGCTGCTCGACGGGCTGCGCGAGGCCGGCTTCCCCCCGTCGCTGGCCTGGCACGCCTTCATCACGCTGGCCGCCTACACCCGCGGGTTCCTCCTCACCGAGCAGCCGGCCGAGGCCCCGCCCGCCTCCGCCCGGCGCCCGGCCGTCACCGCGGCCGCGGCGCCTCCCGCGGCGACGCGGACTGCGGCGACTGCGCCGACGGCGGCGACGGCCCGGGTATCGGCAGCGGCGTTGGCGTCGGAGCCGGAACCGTCGGGGCCGGTCGCCGGCCCGCCGGGGGAGTTCGCGTTCGGCATCACCAACATCATTCTTGGTCTGCGGAGCCTGCTGCCCCAGGAGGCGCACGACCGCGAGGTCGCCTGACCCGAGCCCGAGCCCGAGCCCGGGCCGGAGCCGGGCCGGCCGGATCAAGCCCGGACTGATCCGCCTACTGGTCCCGTGGCTGGTCCCGAGGTGGCCATCGGCCGGTATCGATCGACTCGCGGCATGGCTCACGGTTAGCGTGCCTGGTGTCGATCCGGGTGCCCGCACCCGGCCGCCCAGGTCGAGTCGGCTCCCTGCGGATGGCCGGTGCGTCGGGATCCGATCGGGATCCGTGGACGGAGCCTGTTCGAAAGGCTTACGGTTAGGTTTACAAATCATGGTCGGTGGGCCGGCCGCGCCGCTCGGCGGTGTGGTGACGAAAGCCCGCTGGAGGGAGACACGATGGCCCTGGCGATCAGCGACGACCACAAGGCCCTCGCCGAGGTGGTCCGCACCTTCGCCGACGCGAACGATCTGCGCGCGGCGGCCCGGCGGGCGCTCGACGGCGGTCCCGGCGCCGTCGGCCCGCAGTGGAAGCAGATCGCCGACCTCGGCTGGCTCGGCCTGCACCTGCCCGAGGAGCACGGCGGCTCCGGGTTCGGCCTCGCCGAGCTCGCGATCATCGCCGAGGGTCTGGGTGGCTGTGCCGCCGCCGGTCCGCTGCTGCCCACGGTCGTGGCCTCCGCCGTCGTGGCCGCCGTCGGCTCGCCGCAGCAGCAGGCGGAGCTGCTCCCCGGGCTCGCCGACGGTTCGGTCATCGCCTCGTTCTCCCCGATCGGCGCGGTCACCGCGGACGCGGCGGGCGCGCTGCACGGCGAGGCGCCGGCGGCGCTCGGCGCGGTCTGGGCCGGCATCCACCTGGTGCCGGTGGGCGACGATCTCGCGGTGGTCGCCGCCGACGCCGCGGGTCTGACGCTGCGCCCGACGAGCGCGCTCGACCCGTCGCTCGGGCTGGCCGGCCTCGGCCTGTCCGCCGTCGCGGCGCACCCGGCCGGCCTGCTGCGCGGCGGGCGGGCCGCGGCCGTGCGCATCCTGCGGGTCGTCGCCGCCGCCGAGGCGGTCGGCGGCGCCCGGGCCACCCTGGACATGGCGCTGGACTACGCCAAGGTCCGCGAGCAGTTCGGCCGCATCATCGGCGGCTTCCAGGCCGTCAAGCACCACCTGGCCAACATGCTCGTCGCCACCGAGCTCGCCACCGCCGCCACCTGGGACGCCGCCCGGGTCGCCGCCGGCGGCGCGGAGGCCGAGCTCGCCGCGGCCGTCGCCGCCGCGGTGGCGCTGTCGTCCTACCAGCACAACGCCCGGATGAACATCCAGATCCACGGCGGCATCGGCTTCACCTGGGAGCACGACGCCCACCTGTACCTGCGGCGCGCGGCGACGCTGGCCGCGCTCGCCGGCCCGGTCGAGGGCGCCGAGGACGACGTCTACGCGCTGACCCGCGACGGCGCCCGCCGCGCGCTGGCCGTGGAGCTGCCGCCCGAGGCCGAGCAGTACCGGCGCGAGGCCCGGGAGTTCGTGGAGCGCTACCACGCCGCCGCCGAGGGCGAACGCCGCGAGCTGCTCGTCCAGAGCGGCTACCTGGTGCCGCACTGGACGAAGCCGTGGGGCCGCGAGGCGAGCGCCGCCGAACAGCTCGTCATCGAGGAGGAGTTCACCGGCGTCGAGGTGCCCAACCTCGGCATCGGTGGCTGGGTGCTGCTCACGCTGACCCAGAAGGGTTCGCCCGAGCAGATCGAGCGCTGGGTGCTGCCGAGCCTGNGCGGCGAGCTGCGCTGGTGCCAGCTGTTCAGCGAGCCGAACGCCGGCTCCGACGCCGCCGCCGTGCAGGCCCGCGCCGAGCGGGTCGAGGGCGGCTGGAAGATCAACGGGCAGAAGGTCTGGACGTCGGACGCGCAGAACTGCAACCGCGGCCTGGCCACCGTCCGCACCGACCCGACGGCCCCCAAGCACAAGGGCATCACGGCGGTCGCGGTCGACCTGACCGCGCCCGGCGTCGAGGTCCGGCCGCTGCGCGAGATCACCGGCGACGCGCTGTTCAACGAGGTCTTCTTCGACGACGTCTTCGTGCCCGACGCCGACGTCGTCGGGGAGGTCAACGCCGGCTGGCTCGTGGCCCGCGCGACGCTGGGCAACGAGCGGGTGACGATCGGCGCCGGCAGCGGTGCGGACGAGGGCCGCACCGCCGTCGGCCTCGTCGACCTGCACGCCCGCTACGCCGCCGGGGACGTCGAGCTCGCCCGCCGCGTCGGCCGGCTCGTCGCCGTCGAGGCCGCCATGGGGCTGATCAACCTGCGCCAGGTCGAGCGTGCGGTCGCCGGCAGCGAGCCGTCGCCCGAGGGCAACGTCAGCAAGCTGCTGTCCGCCGAGCACGCCCAGCACGTCACCGAGCTCGGCATGACCATCGCCGGCGCCACCGGGGTGACCGGAGCGGAGGCCGACCTCGCTTACCGCTACCTGTTCGCCCGGGCGCTCACCATCGCCGGCGGCACCTCCGAGGTCGGCCGCAACGTCATCGCCGAGCGGATCCTGGGCCTGCCCCGGGAACCCAACATGCGCTGAGGCCCGCCGCCCGTCCCTACCCGCCGGCGCAGTCCCTTCCTGGCGCCGTCCCTTGCCGCCGCACCATCCCTTCCCGCCGCCGTCGTCCGCCGGCGCCGACGACCGTCGCGGGCACGCGACGGTCGTCGGCGCGCGGCCGGGCCCGACGGCATCCCAGCGCTAGGAGGCGCCAGCGTGACGGTCGACGACCAGGCGTTCATCGTCACCGGGCAGGTGCAGCAGCAGGCCTGGCGGGACCGGGTCCTGCCGCCGGTGGAGCAGGTCCGACCGGGCCTGTGGTCGGTGCCGACCCCGTTCCCGCAGAGCCCGTTGCGGTACGTGCTGGCCTACCTGCTGGAAACCCGGCGCGGGCCTGTTCTCGTCGACACCGNCTGGCCGAGCGAGGACGCCTGGGACGGCCTCGTCGCGGGCGTGCGCGCCACCGGCCACGAGATCGGCGACGTCAGCGCGGTGCTGATCACCCACGGCCACGCCGACCACTTCGGTCTCGCCCGGCGGATCCGGCGGGAGTCCGGCGCCCCCGTCATGATCCACGAACTGGAGGTGGCGGCCTCCCACCAGTTCGCCAGCATCGCCGAGTTCCGCACCGCCGACCGGATCTGGTTGCGCCGCCGCGGCATGCCGGCCGCGGAGATCGACGCGCTGTTCCCCGAGGGCGACGAGCCGCCCGAGTGGCGCGATCCGCCGGACGTGCTGCTCCAGGACGGCGACCGCCCGCTCGGCGACGCGGTCGCGGTGCGGGCGCTGTGGACCCCCGGGCACACCCCCGGCCACCTGTGCTTCGTCCACGAGGAGCACAACGTGCTGCTGACCGGCGATCACGTGCTGCCGCGGATCAGCCCGAACATCAGCCCGTCGCCGCGGGTGCGCGCGGACACCCTCGGGGAGTACCTGNGTTCGCTCGCGGCGATCGAGGACATGCCGGTCGACGAGGTGCTGCCCGCCCACGAGTACCGCTTCCGCGGCCTCGGCGCCCGGGTGCGCCAGCTTCAGGCCCATCACCGGGCGCGGCTGCGCGAGGTCGTCGAGGCGGTCGTCGACCTCGACGGTCCGACGACGATGGCGGTCGCCGAGCGGCTGACCTGGTCGCGGCCGTGGAGCGAGTCGCAGGGGATCGTGCGCCGCTCGGCGGTCGGCGAGACCTACGCCCACCTGCTGCACCTCGAACGCCGCGGCCTGCTCACCGGCGGGGCGGGTGGCGAGGAGGCCGGCCCGGGCCAGGTCGACGCCTGGCGACCCGCGGCCGAGGCCGGCCTCCTCGTCGAAGCGCTGCTGCGCTGAGTGGGATCGGCGCTGGGCGGGACCAGCTGGGGTGGGACCAGCTGGGGTGGAATCCGCCGAGTGGGATCAGCCGGGTGGGATCAGATGTTGAAGCGCTGCGCCCCGTCGATGCGGATCGTCTCGCCGTTGATGTAGTCGTTGTCGACGATCGACAGGGCGAGCTTGGCGTACTCGTCGGCGTGGCCCATCCGCTTGGGGTTCGGCACGCCGGGGCCCCACTTGGCCTGGGCCTCGGCCTCCTCCATCCGGTAGGCGGGGGTGAAGAAGGTGCCCGGGGCGATGCAGACGACCCGGATGCCGGTGGGGGCGAGGTCGCGCGCCGCGGTGAGGTTGAACCCGATGACGCCGCCCTTGGCCGCCGAGTAGTCGGTCTGGCCGACCTGGCCCTCGAAGCCGGCGATGCTCGCCGTGGTGATGATGACGCCGCGCTGGTTGGAGTCCAGCGGCTCGTTCTGCGACATCGCCCCCGCGACCTTGCTGACCACCCGGAACGTCCCCACGAGGAAGATGTCGATGGTCCGCTGGAAGGTCTCCACCGGGTAGGCCTGGCCCGCCCGGTTGACCAGCCGCTTGNCGGCCGCCGGGCCGCCGTGCACGACGACCGCCGCGCGCAGCGGACCGAGCTCGACGGCGGCGGCGATCGCGGCCTCGACGGACTCGTCGCTGGTGACGTCGGTGGGGACGAAGACGGCCTGCTCGCCGAGCTCGTCGGCGAGGGTCTTGCCCTTGTCCGCCNCCAGGTCGGCGATGACGACCTTGGCGCCGGCCTGCACGAACCGGCGCACGGTGGCCTCGCCGAAGCCTCCCGCTCCGCCTACGACCAGCGCGGACGCTCCTGTGAGATCCATGGTTCCTCCTTCGGGGCCGCCGGTGTCCCGCAGGGGTGGCCGGCGGAGGCGGTCGTCATCAGGGGCGTCCGGCCGCAAGGTGACGTTATCGTCAACTCACGGCTCCATCCCGCTGTATTACTGTCGGTATCTCGGTAATGCTTACCATAGTTCCTGTCCGGGGGCGTTCCGCTGGAAGCCCTCACCCTGTGAAAGGTGGACCGTCATGTCAGATCCCGTCATCGTCAGCGCGGCGCGCACGGCGATCGGCACGGCCTTCAAGGGCTCGCTGGTCAACACCACCGGCGAGGAGCTGGCGGAGGTGGTCCTGCGCGAGACCGTGCGCCGCTCGGGCCTCGACCCGGCCCGCATCGACGACGTCATCTTCGCCGAGTCGATGTACGGCGGCGGCGACCTCGCCCGGTACGCCGCGGTCGTCCTCGGGATGACGAGCGTCCCCGGGCAGGCCGTGAACCGGCACTGTGCCGGCAGCCTCACCGCGATCGGCAACGGCTCCGCCGGCATCGTCAGCGGGATGGAGAAGATCATCGTCGCCGGCGGCGTGCAGGCGACGTCCACTGGGCCGAAGCTGACCCGCCGCGTCCTGGGCACCGCCGACCAGTTCGAGGACTGGATCCCCGCGACCCACCCGGACTCGCCCGAGGCCCCGAACATGGACATGTCCATCTCGGTGGGCTGGAACACCGCGAAGGAGGCGGGGCTGACCCGGGAGGAGCTCGACGCCTGGGCGTTCCGCTCCCACCAGCGCGCCGTCGCCGCGATCGACGAGGGCCGCTTCGTCGACGAGATCGTGCCGATCAAGGTGCAGGCGCCGGACGGGTCGTTCCGCGAGTTCGCCGTCGACGAGCACCCGCGCCGCTCCAGCACGCTGGAGAAGCTGGCGTCGCTGAAGGTCCTGCACCCGGAGATCCCGGGCTTCAACATCACCGCGGGTAACTCCAGCGGCGTCAACGACGCGGCCGCCGCGGTCACCCTCGTCGGCGCCGACATCGCCGCCGCCGAGGGCCTGCCGACGCTGGCGAAGGTCCGCGCGTGGGCGGCGGCCGGCGTCGAACCGCGCCGGATGGGCTTCGGCGCCCTGGAGGCGATCTCCAAGGTGCTCGGCCGCGCCGGGCTGACGACGAAGGACGTCGCTCTCTGGGAGATCAACGAGGCGTTCGCGTCCGTGCCGGTGGCCGCGGTCAAGGAGTTCGGCCTCGACGAGGACACCGTCAACATCAGCGGCTCCGGCTGCAGCCTCGGTCACCCGGTGGCCGCCTCCGGCGCCCGTATGATCATCACGCTGCTGCACGACCTGCGCCGCCGCGGCGGTGGCATCGGCGTGGCCGCGATGTGCGCGGGCGGCGGCCAGGGCGGCGCCGTCCTCATCGAGGTCTGATCCCGGCAGGATGTAGGCCGGCTGCCGGTGCCCGGTCGCGCTCCCCGTGGACGCGTGACCGGGCACCGGCGCGACGATGCCGGGCCGACGACGATGCCGGGCCGGCGACGAAGTCAGGAGGCGCGGTGAAGTACACGAAGCTGGGCTCGACGGGGCTGGACGTGTCCCGCATCTGTCTGGGCTGCATGAGCTATGGCGATCCGGGCCGGGGCGCCCACCCGTGGTCGCTGGACGAGGACGCCGCCCGACCGTTCTTCCGCCGGGCGATCGAGGCCGGCGTCAACTTCTTCGACACGGCGAACGTCTACTCGGCCGGCAGCAGCGAGGAGATCACCGGGCGGGCGCTGGCCGAGTACGCCAACCGGGACGAGATCGTGCTGGCCACCAAGGTCCACGGGCCGATGCGGCGCGGCCCGAACGGCCGCGGCCTGTCCCGCAAGGCGATCCTGAGCGAGATCGACGCGAGCCTGAAGCGGCTCGGCACCGACTACGTCGACCTTTACCAGATCCACCGCTGGGATCCGCGCACCCCGATCGAGGAGACGCTGGAGGCCCTGCACGACGTGGTGAAGGCCGGCAAGGCCCGCTACATCGGCGCCTCGTCCATGTACGCGTGGCAGTTCGCCAAGGCGCTGTTCGTCNCCGACGCCCACGGCTGGACCCGGTTCGCGGCGATGCAGAACCACTACAACCTGATCTACCGGGAAGAGGAGCGGGAGATGCTCCCGCTGTGCGCCGACCAGGGCGTCGGCGTGATCCCGTGGAGCCCGCTGGCCCGCGGCCGCCTGACCCGCGACTGGGACGCGACGACCGCGNGCACCGAGACCGACGAGTTCGGCCGCACGCTCTACGTCGAGGGCGACCGGGCCGTCGTCGACGAGGTGGCGCGCATCGCCGCCGACCGCGGCGTGCCCCGCGCCCAGGTGGCGCTCGCCTGGCTGCTCGGCCGCCCCCAGGTCGCCGCGCCGATCATCGGGGCGACGAAGCTCTCCCACCTGGACGACGCCGTCGCCGCCGTGGAGCTGGACCTCACCGAGGACGAGCGGGCCCAGCTCGAGAAGCCCTACACCCCCCACCCCGTCGCCGGCTTCGCCTAGCCGCCACCGTGGGCGGCACCTGCCGGCCGCGCGGGGCGGCGTTGCGGTGCGCCCCGTCCGGGCCGCCACCCAGGCCGGCACCAGACGGCGTTGGGGCCGGGCGGGGCATCGCGCCGGCCATCACACCGAACGTCATCGGTCAGGCACAGAATCATGCCGAGGGTCCGGCACGGTTTTCGGGGGCAGAACCGTGCTGTGACCTCGGCATGATCTGGCCGGCATCTGGCCGCGAAAGGCCGCTGTCGGTTCGCCGCGCGGCTAGGTGGGGCGCAGCCAGCCGCGGCGGCCAAGGTCGGGGTGCAGCACGTCGTCNCTCCACAGCAGCTGGCCGTTGGTCGTCGCCGGATCGGCGAGGGCGACCAGGACGGTGGCCTCGGCGAACTCCTCGGGGCTGGCCCAGTCGGACTCCCCGGCGGCGGCGACCAGGTTGCCGGGGGTGATGACGGGCTCCGACGGCGAGAGCACGTTCACCGCGATCCCGTAGGCCTGCGCCTCGATCGNGACGGCCTGGGTCAGGTGGTGCAGCGCCGCCTTGTTGCCGCCGTAGGCGATCGGGCCGGGCGTGCCGGGCGCGGCGTAGGGCCCCTCGCCGGGGATGAACCCGGCCACCGAGCTGATGTTCACGATCGATCCCCGGCCCAGGTCGATCATGTCGGGGAGCACGAGCTGCATGAGCCGGTAGGAGGCGAACAGCCCGATCTCGAAGTGCATCCGCAGGCCCTTGAGCGGGAAGTTCAGGAACGACGCCCAGCCCGGCATCCGCCCCGGCGCCCCGGACGGTGCCGGCGCCGCAGGGACTCCGGCACCCGTGCCGGCCGGCGCCGGCGGTGCCTGGCCCGACGCTCCCGCCGCCGGCGTACCGTCCGGCCCTGCCGGCGTGGCGCCCTCCCGCGGCGCGGCCGGCGTGCTCGGCGCGGCCGGCGTGCCGGGTGCGGCGCTGCCGGATGGGGGGAAGCCGGGCTGCGACTGCGACTGCGGCTGCGGCTGCGCGGGCGGGCGGCCCGGGACGGTCAGGGCGGCGTTGTTCACCAGCAGGTCGACGGGGCCGAGTCGGGCGCGGGTCACCTCGACGATGCGTTCGACGTCGGCGGGCCGGGACAGGTCGGCGGGGACGGCCAGCGCCCGGCCGCCGTCCTTGACGATCTCCTCGACGACCTCGTGCACGGTGCCGGGCAGGCGCGCGTCCCACTGCGCCTCGGTGCGCGCGACCACGGCGACTGCGGCGCCCTCGCGGGCGAAGGCCAGGGCGATGGCCCGGCCCAGGCCCCGGCTGGCCCCGGTGACGATCGCCGTACGACCGGCGAGNCGGCCGGTGCCGGCGCTCACCTCGCCGCCCCGGACGGACGGCGGGGCTCCTGGCCTCGTCGGCTGTGACGTCGCATACGGTTCATGTTCGGTGTTCTAGGCGCGCCCGGGCCCGCGCGTCAATCGGTCCGCCCCGGCGGCCGGGCGGGCGCTGGCCGAAGCGCCGTTACACTCCGGTGATGACGGCCGGTGAGTTTCCGGGCGTGTCGGCGCAGAGCTGGGTGCCGCTGCTGATCGGCACCGCGCTGCCGGCGCGTCCGTTCGCGTCCGGCGCGGGCCTCGTCGACCTGCTGGCCACCGCCGGCTACGCGGCGGGCGCGACCCGGGTGGGGCTGTCGCGGCTGTGCGCGGACGGCTCGCTCGAACGCCGCCGCGACGGCCGGCAGACCAGCTACCGGCTCGGCCGGCAGATGGCCGAGACGGTCACCTCGGTCGGCGGCCGGGTGGAGAGCTTCGGCCGGTCGGTGGGCTGGGACGGCTCGTGGACGATCGTGCTCGCCTCGGTGCCCGACGAGCTGCGCTCGACCCGGCGGCGGATGAAGAGCGCGCTGGCCTACCTCGGCTTCGGCCGGCTGCGGGAGACGACCTGGGTCGCCGCGCGGGCCTGCGAGGACGAGGTCAAGGACCTGGTCGAGTCACTGGACCTGGCCGGCCTGGTGGACGTGTTCGTCGGCCGCCCCTCGGCGCTCGCCGACGTCGACGCGATCCTGCACCGCTGCTGGGACCTCGGTTCGCTCACTCAGCGTTACAGTGCTTTCGTCGCCCGCTTCGCGCCGCTGTGCACCGCCGTCTCCCGCGACGCCCTGACCGGGCCGGACGCGCTGCTGTGGTGGATGNGGCTCACCCACGACTACCGCGAACTCGTCTACCGGGACCCGGAGCTGCCCCCCGAGTTCCTGCCGGCCGACGCCCGCGCCCTGCGCGAGCGGGTCGTCGACACCTACGCCACCGCCCACGGCGGCCTCGACGGGCGCGCGAGCGCACAGGTCCGCCATGCGCTCGGCATCGACAGATAACAACCGATGGCCGCAGCAGACGGGTTCTGTTAGCTTCCCTGTCGACGGACGGCCGCGGCCGGGTGGCCGCCGGCGCGCCCTGTGGAGGTTGGGTATGAAGATCGACGGAGCCCTGGGCACGCTGGAGCAGGCGACCCGCAACGCCCGCGCGGCGCAGGAGGCCGGCTACGACGGCGTGTGGGCGTCCGAGGTCAACCAGGATCCGTTCCTGCCGCTGACGCTCGCCGCCGACGCCACGTCGACGATCGAGCTGGGCACGTCGATCGCGGTGGCGCTGTCCCGCTCGCCGATGTCGCTGGCCTACACCGCNCACGACCTGGCGCGGTTCTCCGGCGGCCGGTTCGTGCTCGGGCTGGGGTCGCAGGTCAAGGCGCACATCACCCGGCGGTTCTCGATGCCGTGGGGCCGCCCGGGGCCGCAGATGCGCGAGTTCATCCTGGCGATGNGGGCCGCGTGGTCGAGCTGGGCGGACGGGACGCCGCTGTCGTTCGAGGGCGAGTACTACCGGCACACGCTGATGCCGCCGACGTTCGTCCCGGCGCCGCATCCCTACGGGCCGCCGCGGGTGCTGCTGGCCGGCGTCGGCGACGTGATGACCCGGGTCGCCGGCGAGGTCGCCGACGGTTTCCTCTGCCACGGCTTCACCACCGCGCGCTGGATCCGGGAGCACACCCTGCCGGCGCTGGCCGAGGNCCGCCGCCGCGCCGGGGGTGACCTGACCGGCTTCGACGTCGTCGCCGGCGCCTTCCTCGCCACCGGAACCGAGCAGGAGATCGTCGAGGGCCTGGCGACGATCCGCGGGCAGATCTCGTTCTACGGCTCGACGCCCGCCTACCGCCCGGTGCTCGACCTGCACGGCTGGGGTGAGCTCGGGGCCGAGCTCACGGTGCTGTCGAAGCAGAACCGGTGGGCGGAGATGGCCACCCTGATCGACGACGACGTCGTCGAGGCGTTCGCCGTCGTCGCCCCGCCCGCCGAGGTCCCCGCCCGCATCGCCGAGCGCTTCGCCGGCCTGGCGACGCGACTGTCGTTCACCCCGCCGCCGTCGCTCGGCGCCGACGAGGTCCGCGAGCTGGTCGGTGCGCTGCGCGCCGTGCCCGCCCTCGGCGCCGACCCGGCGACCAGCGGCGCGCCGCGGTGACCGCGCCTGGCGGCGAGGTGGACGGCGGGGCCGGGGTGGACGGTGGTGCTGGGGTGGACGGCGGGGCCGGGGTGGATCTGGTGCAGCGGGAAGTCGTCGAGGATGGCGTGGCGCTGTTGCGGCTCAACCGGCCCGCGCGGCTCAACGCCATCACCCCGGCGCTCGTCGACGCGCTGCACCGCCGCCTCGACGAGGTCGACGCGGACCGGTCCTGCCGGGTGGTCATCCTGACCGGCGCGGGCCGTGGCTTCTGCGCCGGCGCCGACCTGCGCGGCGGGGATCCGGACATCCCCGAGCCGTTCGAGCCGCGGCCAGGCCCCGTCGGCACCTTCCAGATCCAGGAGCAGTACTCGCGGACGACGAGCAGGCTGCGGGCGCTGTCCAAGCCGGTGATCGCGGCGGTCAACGGGCCGGCGACCGGCGGCGGACTGGCGTTCACGCTCGGTTGCGACGTCCGCCTCGCCGCCGCGTCGGCGCGCTTCTCCGCGGCGTTCGCCCGCGTCGGGCTGTCCGGCTGCGACATGGGCACCGGCTGGCTGCTCAACCGGGTCGTCGGCGTCGGGCGGGCGCACGAGCTGCTGCTCACCGGCCGGATCATCGACGCCGAGGAGGCGCTGCGCATCGGCCTCGTCGTCGACGTCGTGCCCGACGACGCGCTGCTGGAGCGCGCGCTGGAGACCGCGCGGCTCATTCGCGCCAACTCGCCGTTCGGCGTCTACATGACCAAGCAGGTGATGTGGTCGACGCTGGAGATCCCCGGTCTGGACGCGGCGATCAACCTGGAGAACCGCACCCAGGTCCTCGCCTCCACCACCGCGGACAACCCGGAGGCGGTGGCCGCCTTCCTCGAACGGCGCGAGCCTCGCTGGACCGACTCCTGACCGTCCGCCGCGGGCCGTCGGCGCGGGAGGTTCCCGGCGGGCCGGGTGACGGCCGGTCAGGGCTGGCGGCGGGCCGTCAGGTGGTCAGCAGCGCCTCGTCCACGGTGGAGAAGTAGTTCGCCACGTAGGGACGGANGGACTCGGCGGCGAGGCGTTTGTCCTCGACGGCCGGGTCGATCGGGCCGACGAGGGTGTCGCTCGCCTCGTCGTGGCGGAAGGTCCGGTAGCCGTGGCGGTCGAGCGCGTCGAAGACCTCCGAGGGGGTGCCGCCCTCGCCGACGAGCGGNTCCTCGCTGATCTCGAAGCAGACGACGCCGATGCGCCGCTGCGCCAGCAGCCCGGCCGCACCGGCGAAGACCTGGCGCTCGAAGCCCTCGACGTCGACCTTGCACAGCGCCACCCGCTCGATCCCCTCCCGCTCGGCGAACCCGTCGAGGGTCAGCGCCGGGACCTCGACGACCTCACTCGGCCGGATCGCCCTGCCGTCGTAGGTGAACATCGGGTGGCTGCCGAGCGAGTTCCACCCGGACGCGGGGTCGGGGAACACGTTCATCGTCGCCGTGCCCGGGGTGTCGGTGACGGCGGCGCGCACGACCGTGACATCCGCGGACCGGTTGAGCGCGAGGGTCTGGACGAGCCGGTCGGCGGTGGCGGGCACCGCCTCGAAGGCGTAGACCCGGCCGGCCGCCCCGGTGCGCCGCCGGGCGTGGACGCTGTAGACGCCGATGTTGGCGCCCACGTCGAACACCACGTCGCCGGCGCCGAGCAGCCGGTCCATCAGGGCGAACGCCGGCCGGTCGCCCGGGCGGCGCATGAGCGAGCGCAGGTGGGCGCGTTCGTCGGCGGGGACCAGCAGGGTGATGCCGTACTCGTCCTCGACGACGACCGCCCCGCGCCGCGCCGCGTCCAGCGAGACCCGGGCCTGCCATAAGGCGTCTTTCGCCGCGACCACACCGCCCCGCAGCCGCTTGTTCCGCCGCAGCGTCGCCCTGGCACTCCCGGCGATGCGCTGCGCCCTCTCGGCTCCCGACACTTTCCACCCCCGTAAACCGACGCCACCCGTGCGAATCGATGCCGCCTACCCGAATCGGCGACACCCACGTGAATCGACGTGACCCGTGCGAATCGGCGAATGCCCGTCGCGGTCACCTGGACGGGCGATGGAATTGATGACACGGGCAGACTAGGGCGGACAGGTGGATGCGTCACGCATAATCGCAACTGTGATTCAGATCACAGTCAATGCGGAGGGCTCATTNCGGTGAATGATGGTGCTTGCTGTTCTGCAAAATTCGACCGTCGGGGAAGCGAACAGAAATGCCCCGCCCGGGTGCGAGGAGCCCGGCCGGGGGAGCGCCGTGGTCGGCGGGGCTGTGCTCGGTGGGGCCGTGGTCAGCGAGGGAGACCGGCGGCGGCGAGGACGCGCTCGGCGTAGGTGTCGACGGCACGCTCGGCGCCGTCGGTGTCGTCGAGGTGGAACGTCGCTGTGAAGTGGCTGGCGCCGAGCTCGGCGAGCTCGACGAGGTGGTCCAGGTGGGCGCCGGGGTCGAGCTCGTCGCGGCCGGCGGCGGCGCTGTCGCTGGTGGTCGCCCACAGGCCGACCTCGGCCGGGTCCCGCCCGGCGACGACCGTGTCGGCGCGCAGCGTCCGCGCGGCCCGGCGCAGGTCGTCGACGGTCGGGATCGACACCGACCGGATCGTGCGGGCGCCGAGATCGTCGATGGACAGCGGGGCCCACCCCTGCCCCCAGGCGGCCGCTCGGCGCCGGGCGCGGGCGCTGTTGCCGGCGATCCACAGCGGCGGGTGCGGAAGCTGCACGGGAGCGGGGGCGAGAACCTGGTCGAGGCCGTCGAAGTGCCGGCCCCGTGCCGAGACGCTGCTCGCCGTCCACGCCCCGCGCAGGACGGCGAGCGCCTCGTCGAACAGCTCGTTGCGCTCGTCGAAGTCCGCGCCGAGGGCCAGGAACTCCGAGCGCAGGTAGCCGACGGCGACCCCGAGGTCGAGCCGGCCGTCGGACAGGGCGTCGGTGGTCGCCACCGACTTGGCCAGCGCGAACGGGTTGCGGTGCGGGACGACGACCGCNAACGTCATCAGCCGCACCCGTTCGGTGACGGCGGCCAGATAGGCCATCAGCCCGAACGGCTCGTAGGCGTCGTGGCCGCCGGCCTCGTACCACTTGCGGGAGGGGGCGAGGNGATCGTTGACGGCGATGGCGTCGTAGCCCGCCTCCTCGATGCGCCGCGCGATCCGCGCGAGCCGGCGGGCCGAGAAGGCCCCGGGCCGGCATCCCGCGTCGAGCACTAACTCCGCGACGTACTTCATGGCGCTGACCTCCGCTGGCGCTCGCTGGTCCCCCGCGCCGACGCGGGGGCTCCGGCGCGGCCCGTCGCCGGCCCCGCGTCGCCGCGCCGCCGCGCGCCCGTCGGTGCCGGGCCCCGGACGTTCGACGTGTTGACCGCACCGAGCCTTCCCGGCCCGCCGAATGTGGTCAAGTACATACGTTCGCGTGCCGATCGGTGGACATTGCGGTTCGGACGGGATCGGCGACCATCCGCACTGCACGCACCGTGTCCGCGTCCGCGGCAGCGCCCGTGCCCGTGCCGGCCGGCGTGTCGGGGTCCGGTGGCCGCGGCCACGGCACTGGCTTCGGCCGCGCTATGCGGAGCGCTCGATCTCGTCCCAGGTCGGCATCGCGGGCGCCCCGCCGGGCCGTTGCACGCACAGCGAGGCCGCGGTGTTCGCGTGGCGGATCCCGACACCGAGATCATCGCCGGCGGCGATCCGCGCGGCGAGCACGCCCACGAAACAGTCGCCGGCTCCGGCGGTGTCGACCGCCCGCACCGGGCGCGCCGGCAGGGCGTAGTCCAGGTCGCCGAGCCTGCCCACGACCCCCCTGCTGCCCACCGTGGCGATCGTGGCGACCGCGCGGGACCCCGGCACCGCAGTGATCGCCGACAGGATGGCGGAGGTCGGCGACTCCGAGTCNACCTGCCGACCCGAAAGCGTCGCGAGTTCGTTCTCGTTCACGACGAGAATGTCCACGGACGACTCGAGATCGGGCGGCAGGTCCCTGGCTGGCGCCGCATTCAGCACTGTGGTCGCACCGCGGGAGCCGGCCGCCGCCAGGAAGGTCGAGACCGCGCTNACGGGCGACTCGAACTGGGCCACGACCACATCCTCGGGCGTTAGTCCGGAAACGTCGACCGCGGCGGGAGCAAGGGTGTCGTTCGCCCCGGAGGAGATGACCACCGTGTTGTCGCCGGCCGTATCGACCGTGACCAGAGCGGTGCCGGTGGGTCGGTCGCCGACGGACTCCACCCGGGCGACATCGACACCGTTGTCCGCCAGAAACCTGCGCAGAGTCCGACCGAAGGCGTCCTCGCCGACTCGACCGATCATCGACGTGGGAGCTCCCGCGCGGGCTGCGGCAACAGCCTGGTTCCCGCCCTTGCCGCCAGGAAGAAAGGTCATGGTGGTGCTGGCAACCGTCTCGCCGAGAACGGGCAGCAGCGGCACGGAGGCCACAATGTCCATATTGAGGCTGCCGAAGACGAAGACCCTACCCGCCAAGACCGTTCGCCATCCTGTGCAAGGGTTCTCGACACTCCCGGACTCCCGACGCCGAGTCAGGCGGCCAGATGCGATCACTGACCTCACGTGATCGGCGCGATTTTGTCCAGCCATATCCTAGCAGCGNCAGGGTGTGC
The DNA here is from genome assembly GCF_001420875.1 of Frankia sp. AvcI1. Lineage (NCBI taxonomy): Bacteria > Bacillati > Actinomycetota > Actinomycetes > Frankiales > Frankiaceae > Frankia > Frankia sp. AvcI1. Next base: position 39,258 of record NZ_LJFZ01000004.1, read on the forward strand.
CTCTGGTATTTCCTTCTCGGGCCTGGCAGATCCCGCAGTCGGGGCGTCCACGGTGATCGCCGACCTGCCGGTGACGGCCGGCCCCGCGCGGTGGCGGGGGAAGTCTCATCCCCGCCGGAGGATCTGCGCTGGGGCGAAACCGGGTACAGGGATGTTGTGCATCGGGTCGTACGCAGAGCGTGGTCGCGGGTGGGGGCCGTGATCGTGGTGCTCGTCGCCCTCATCGCCTTCGTCGGGCAGGGTGGGCGCTCCGGTGTACCGCCGGCCAAGGGCCAGCCGCCGGCCGCCGCCGGGGCGCTGTCCGTGGTGCCGGACGTCGTGGCCGACGTGGAGCCCTCCGTGGTCACCATCCTCGTGGGCGACGGGCTCGGCAGCGGGATCGTCTACCGCTCCAACGGCGTCATCGTCACCAACCAGCACGTCGTGGCCTCGGCCGCAGGCGGGGCGGTCGAGGTCGCCTTCGCGGACGGTCGGCGCGTGCCGGGCAAGGTGCAGGCCGCGGACGCGATCAGCGACATCGCCGTGGTGAAGGTCGAGCGCACCGGGCTGCCGGCGGCGAAGTTCCGCGAGCAGCAGCCCCGCCTCGGTGAGCTCGCGATCGCCATCGGCAGCCCGCTCGGCCTGGAGAACAGCGTCACCGCCGGGATCATCTCGGGGGTCAACCGCACGCTGCCCGGCGTCGACGGGCAGGGCGGCCCGGGCGGGGACGGCGGTCAGGGCGGCTCGGGTGGATCCGGTGGGCAGGGCGGGTCCGGTGGGCAGGCCGCGGCGGCCGGTCCGCGGGTCGATCTCATCCAGACCGACGCGGCGATCTCGCCGGGGAACTCCGGNGGCCCGCTGCTGGACGCCGAGGGACGGGTCGTCGGCGTCACCGAGGCCTACGTGCCCCCGCAGAGCGGCGCGGTCTCGCTCGGGTTCGCGATCCCGTCGGCGACCGTCGTCGACGCCGTCGACCAGCTTCTGCGCACCGGTTCCGTGCGGCACGCGTTCGTCGGGATCCAGTCCGTCACGCTCACCTCGCAGATCGCCGACCAGCTCGGCCTGGCCGTCCGCAGCGGTGCGCTGGTGATCGGCGTGGTCGGCGGCGGTCCCGCGGCGCGGGCCGGCGTGCGGCCCGGCGACGTCATCCGTTCGTTCGACGGCCGGGCGGTCACCTCCGTCGAGGACTTCTCGGCCGACCTGCGGACCGTCGATCCGGGCCAAACGGTCACCCTGACCGTCAACCGCGACGGGAGGAACATGAAGATCGACGTGACCGTCACCGACCGTCCGACGTGACGTCCCGACGTGATGTGACGTGACGTCCCGACGTGACGTCGGACGTGAGGTTTGGACGTGAGGTTTGGACGTGATGTTTGGACGTGAGGTTCCGACGTGACGTGCGGTGACCGGGAACATCCGCCCGGGCGGGGAACCGAGGACCGGGAAATGNGCGCCGGCCGGTACGACCGAGCTGCGTGAACGGCCGGCGTGTTTACGCATATTTCGACCGGCGGCCACCTTGCCGTTGGGGCGCTCCGCATGCGGCGGGCCTAACGTTCAGCGCCATGCCAGTGAGTCCTCCCAACGAAGTGGTCGCTTCCGGCGTTCCGNCGAACATCGCCCAGGACATGACCATCGCGGAGCAGCACGAGTGGCTCCAGACCTTTCTGCGCCGCCGGCCGGTGAGCCGCCGCGGGCTGCTGCTCGGCGGCCTGGCCGGCGCGGGCGCCGCGACCCTCGGCACCACCCCGTTCGGCCGGGCCGCCTACGCCGCCACCACGGCGGACAGCCCCCTGCTCGTCGGCGGCCGGCACACCGCGTTCGGCGCGGACCCGGCGCGTCAGCTCCGCCTGGCCGCGCAGCTGACCCGTAACCCCGGCCGCGGCAGGATCCTCGTCGACGTCGGCCCGACCCGCGCCCTCGGCGGCACCGTCGAGGCCGAGGTCCGGCCGCTGCTGTCCCAGGTGCCGCAGGTCGACGGATCGATCCTCAGCGTCGAGCAGTTCTACGTGCACGCCGCCTTCGACCGCCTCGCCCCGGGCCGGGAGTACTACTACCGGTTCCGCATCCCCGGCGGCGCGGCGACCCCGGTGCAGGCGGTGCGCACCGGGCACGCGAAGGGCCGCCACGGCGGGNCGTTCCGGTTCACGATGATGGGCGACCACGGGTCGAACACCACCCCGCCGGGTGACCCGAAGGGCGTCTTCGACGACGACTACTACAAGCCGGACAACGAGCCGACCGTCGCGCACGCCTCCGCGATCACCGCGGCGATCNCCCGCCAGGACCCGGCGTTCCACCTGCTCGCCGGCGACATCTGCTACGCCGACCCGTCCGGGGCGGGCAAGCCGCCGCAGCGCACCACCACCGGCCAGCCGCCGGCGGGCTTCGACAACTACGACCCGACGGTCTGGGACGTCTACCTGGCCGACATCGAGCTCTCCAGCGCCCGCAGCCCGTGGATGTTCGCCACCGGCAACCACGACATGGAGGCGCTGTACTCGCCGCACGGCTACGGCGGCCACGCGGCCCGCCTCGACCTGCCCGGCGACGGGCCCAAGGGCTGCCCGAGCGTGTACTCGTTCGTCTACGGCAACGTCGCGGTGCTCTCGCTGGACGCCAACGACGTCAGCTTCGAGATCAAGACGAACACCGNCTACTCCGGCGGCGCGCAGACGTCCTGGGTGGAGCGGACGCTCAAGGGCTACCGCAACGACCCCGACATCGACTTCATCGTCTGCTTCTTCCACCACTGCGCCTACTCGACGACGTCGCAGCACGCCAGCGACGGCGGGGTCCGCGGCGCGTGGGCGCCCCTGTTCGACACCTACCAGGTCGACCTGGTGCTCCAGGGGCACAACCACCTCTTCGAGCGTTCCGACCCGATCCGCGGCAACGCCCCGACCCGCGAGGCGCCCGACGGGTCGACCATCGAACCGGCCAAGGACGGCACCATCTACATCACCGCGGGCAGCGCCGGCCGCCCGCGTTACCAGTTCCAGACCGGTGAGGTGGAGAACTACCGCGGCAAGCCGGCCCCGGCGGGTTCGAACGTCGTGCCGAACAGCTACGTCTGGTCGCCGGACGGGACGAAGACCCCCGAGGCCATCTCCTGGTCGCGGACCCGTTTCGACAACTACGCGTTCGTCGCCGTCGACTCGGCGCCGGGCCTGCCCGGCGGCGCGTCCACGCTGACCGTGCGCGGCGTCGACGAGCACGGCACCGAGTTCGACCGCGTCGTCCTCAAGCGCCCCGTCCCCCGTCACCGCTGACGGTGGGATGCCCGGCGTGCGGCGAGGACCCGTCTCCCTCGCCGCACGCCGCGTCCCTGAGTCAACGACTCCGGCTATCTGGGTGTGCACCACGTACTGTCAACCGACTTCGGCCCTCAGCGGTTTCCGCGCTCCCTCGATGGAGGACGAGCCCACCGCCGAGTCACCTCGGCGCCGCCGGTTTGCCCGGTGGCGGCCCTGACACCGGTGCGTCCGGTCGAGATCGGCGTCGGTGTGGTGGTGGAGACGCGGCCGCGCCGGTTCCGCCGGCGAACGGCTGCCTGCGAGTGGTTCATCCGTGGCAACAGATCGCGCACCGACGGTTTCGCTGTGCCCATCACGGCTCCGGACGTGCGCATGGACGACCTGTGAACCCACTGTGCNCAAATTCTGTCGGACCCTGCGCCTAGCCTGCTCGCCAGGTGGAGTCAGGCGCTGACGAATTCGGTGGGAGTGGGGCGGATGACGGACGANGAGCAGAGCCTGCGGCGTTCGGCGCGGGGAGNGCAAACTGAGTTCGGCCGAGCGGGTCCCGGGCGACTGGGCGGCGTGAGCGGCGAGGTGACGCAGGTACTCGCCGAGGTCGTGGCCGAGGTGTTGCCGCAGCTTGCCGAGCGAGTACCGGCCGTGCCTGCGGCTGTGGTCGGCCGCCTCGGCGCGGCCGCGCCGGCCGTCCGGGGCGGTCCGGGCGGCAGGCCCGGTCCCGCCGGACCTCTACGCCGCGGGGGGTCCGGAAGTTCCGCGGTGCTGGGAGCCCTGCGTGCGCTGGGCGCGCCGTTCGCGGATCGGCTGCTCGGCGCGTTGGAGCTCGCCGTGGACGGCCTGCGGCTCGCGCCGGTGCCGGGCCTGCCCGACCTCCGGCCGCCGCGGCGGTTCGAGGTCGACGAGCGGGTCGGGACGACCGATCCCGACGGCGAGGCGGTGCGCGCGGTGCGCCGCCTCGACCGGGCGCTGCCGGAGGCGACGGAACTCGTCGTCGCGCTGGTCGCCGTCCTGGCTCGGCATCCCGTGCTCGAACCCCTGCTCGCCGACGCGGGCGTGCCGCCCGGAGCGGCGGAGGCGGAGATCGCGGCGCGCCACGGTGCGGCGCACGTCGCGCTCGGTGTCGCCGTCGCCGCGGCGGTCCTGCCGACTGCCGCCCTGGCGCGCTCTGTCGCCAGCGCCCCCGCGGTCGTCGGTTCCGGGCTCGGCGCCGCCGCCGTGTACCTGTCCGGTGCGCCGATGCCGCCCGGCCATGGCGAGGCCCTGCTGGCCAGGCGCAGGTCGGAGTACCGGCTCCCGCGTTCCTGCGTCGGGTCGGTGCAGGTGCGCGGCTACCGTTTCGGCCTCTTCGAGGGTCCCTTCCCGGCGGGTGTCGACGCGGACGCGGCCTTCGCGGCCAACGGCCTGGTTGCCGTGGTTCCCGGTGGCGCGGTGATCCGGACCGGCCAGGCCGACGGCAGCGTCCGGGTCCGGTTACGCGTCCTGGCCGAGCCGCCGCCGCCAGAGTCGCCGCGCCCCGGGGGCTGGAGCCTGCGAGACTGGGACGAGGTCGTCGAGGTGAGCTGGCATGCCGACGTCGGGTCCGCGTCGGTGGTCAGCCCGGACGGTACTCCCGCCGCCGCGGCCCTGCGGGAGCAGACGCCGCCATGGTCCGGCGACCATCGGCTGCGGGTCGTCGCGCGCGGCCGCGACGACGCCAACCGCACCGAGTCCTACGAGGTGTGGGTGTGGCCCGCGCCGCCCGCGCCCCCATTCGTCCGCCGCCGCACCGACCGGCTCGGTCACCGGCTGCGCGGCGAGCCGGAGCCGCCGGCGCCGACCGAGGGCCACCTGCGGTGGATCTACGCCAGCGTGCTGCGGGAGGCCGCCACCATCACCATCGTGGCCGGCGCCGACCGGGCCGACGTGGTGCGAGCCTTCGGCGCCGATCCCGGCCACCGGCGATCGCTGGTCTCCCTGATCGACCTGCCGGACCGCGACGGCTGGGTGGCGGCGCTCGCCCTGCCCGAGGCCGGCGTGGTCGTGGTGGCCGAGGACAACGGGTTCGCGGGAAGCGACCCGGCGATCATGCGCACGCTGTCCCGGCTCGGCCCCGCGGCGAGCATGTTCTGGAACGTCAACGCGGTCACCCGGCTGACCCTGGCTCGTGATGGGGACATCCTCGCGGCGGGCGAGCTGTCCCAGGACTATGCGGCCGGCCCCGAGGCGGCGCCCTACCTGGCCGGCATCGATCTGACGAGCGGGCGGCACCGGGTCGCCAAGGGCCTGCTCGTCGTCGAGCGGTTCACCGGATACGGGCTGCGGCCCGACGATCTGGACCGGCTCTGGACCGGCGATCTCGCCCATCGCATCGGCGACAGGTGACGGCCCCCTTCGCGACGGCGGGTGGTCGCCCGGAGAGCGGAGGAGGGGGCGGTCGAGAGGGTCAGCGCCGCCGTGGGCCCGCGGTCGCGGGATCGACCAGCGCCCGTTGCAGTTCGGCGGGGGTGGCCGGCGGCTCCGTGAGCGGGTGGGCGGCGGCGGGGCGCAGCGCGTCGAGGGCGAGTGCGAGGTGGCGCCGCCACAGGGTCGGGCGCAGTGATCTCGTGGACTCGGCGACGCCGGCGTTGGCGAGCACGAGCAGCGCGAGATCGGTGACCGTGAAGTCGGCGCGCAGCACCCCCGCCTGCCGGGCGCGGGCGAGCATCTGGTCGACGAGGTCGGCGACCCGCCGCCGCTGCGGCGCCGAGCCGTCGGCGGCCAGCACGGCTCCGCAGGCGACGTCGTTGAACGCCCGGTCCACCGCCTGCAGCGCGCAGATCCCCTCCAGATAGGCGACCAGCCCCTCCCAGGCGTCGTCGCGGGCCACGGCCTGCTCACCGAGCTCGACCCAGGCCCGCAGCTTCTCGTCGACGATGACGTCGAGGAGCGCGTCGCGGGTGGGGAAGTGCCGATACAGGGTGCCGATGGCGAACCCGGCGTGCTGCGCCACCGCCTCCAGGGGTGCGTCGACGCCTCGCGCCGCGAACACCGTGCGCGCCGCGGCCAGCAGCGCCTCACGGTTGCGCCGCGCGTCGCTGCGCAGCGGCCGGGACGACCCGCGGGTCTCGGTGGGCATGCGGCGATGGTAAGGCCCATAACCTGAGGAGTGACCTCACCTTCGTGTTAGGGTCACCGCCGAAAGATGAGGCCATTCCTCATCTTGACCGCCTCGACCCAGGGAGAGCAGCATGAGTACCACCGCGAACGGACACCCGCCGGACGCCTCGTCGGCCCGCACCTCACCCGGCACGATCGTGATCGTCGGCGTGGGGCCGAGGATCGGCCTGGCGGTCGCCCGGCGGTTCGGTCGGGAGGGGTTCCACCCGGCGCTGATCGCACGCGATGCCGATCGCCTCACCGGCCACGTCGCTGAACTTGCCGAGCGTGGCGTCACCGCCTCGGCCCACCCGGCCGACGCCGCGAATCCNGCAGCCCTCGCCGGCGCGCTCGCCGGTGTCGAGCGGGCCCACGGGCCCGTCGACGTGCTCGTCTACAACGCCGTGGGAGCCGGGCGCGGGGTCACGGCCGTCCTGGACGTCACCGTCGACAGCGCCCGTGACGCCCTGGACGTCAGCGTGCTCGGTGCCGTCTCGGCTGTGCGGGCGGTCCTGCCGGGGATGCTCGACCGCGGCGCCGGCACCCTGCTGTTCACCTCGGGCATCTCGGCCATCCACCCCTTTCCCTTCCTGGGTAACGTCGGTCTTGCCGCGGCCGGGCTGCGCAACTACGTGCTCGCGCTCGCCGAGGCCCTCGAGCGCAGTGGGGTGCAGGTCGGCCACGTCCCCATCGGCGCGCCCGTCGCCCCCGGCTCCCCGGCCGCACCCGAGGCCGTCGCCGACGCGCACTGGCGCCTGCACGCCGACCGCGACCGCGACCGCCACGAGATCGCCCTCGGCGACGTCGACACCGTCCGCGCCGCGATCGCCCGACTGACCGGTGCCTCCGCATCGGCCGACTGACCCGGCGTAGCGACCCCGCTCCCACGCGCGAGGTCGGGGTGAGATCCTTTGTGGGTGGCTTCGGGGGACGACGATGGGCCAGGCAGGGCGACGCGAACATTCTTCGTCAGTTATGTGCGCGAGAACGAGGCGTGGGCGGAATGGATCGCCTGGCAGCTTCGCGAGGCCGGCTGGCAGGTGGACGTGCAGGCCTGGCATTCCGTGCCAGGGACGAACGTCGTCGCGTGGCTGGACCGCTGCCTGGCCCGGGCCGACCATGTGCTGCTCGTCCTCTCGGCGGCGTTCCTGCGCTCCGCCGGGGCGGGCGCCGAGTGGCAGGCGCGCTTCGACCCCGGGGAGCGCACCCTCATCCCGATCCGGGTCGAGCTGTGCGCACCGCCGGGGCTGCTGAGCCCGCTCGTCCGGATCGACCTGTTCGACGTCGATGAGCTCGATGCCCGCCGGGCGCTGCTGCGGGGACTCCGCGGCGCCCTCGACGGCCATCTCGTCCCCGCCGGGCAGCCGCCCTTTCCGCCGGGTGGCGGCCTGCCGGGCGAGGGGAGCGATCTGGGCGAGGGGAAAGATCTGAATGAGGGGAGCCAGCTGGCGCAGCCCGGCCAGCCGCGCGCTGGCGCCGAGCCCGGCACCCTGGGCGAGGCCGCTGGAACGCCGGGGCCGGAGTTCCCGGGGCTGGAGCGGCCGGAGTCCTTCGTGGGCTGGGTGCGTGACGCCTGCGCCGATCGGTACCCCGGCGCGTCGGTCGTCCTGCAGCCCGCCGTCGAGACGCGGGTCGGTGAGCGGGCCGTGTCACTGCTGCATCTGGAGGTCACCGGGGAACGGGATGGCGAACGCGGCGTCTGGCCGGTCGGGCTGTGCCCCGGCCGCCCGGATCGGGCCCTGGTCAGCACCTTCCACCGGCTGATCCATGCCCGGTACGAGGCGCGGGACCGCTATGTCGAGTCGGACCTCGTCTACGGCGCCGGGTTCGCCGAACCCGAGGTGCGGCGCTGGGCCCNCCGGCAGGGCATCCGGCTGAGCAGCCTCGCCGAGTTCGAAGGGCGCTGGGATCCGCAGGGCTACGTCCTGCGCCAGACGCGACGGCTGACGGCGGACCCGAGTTACCCGCCCGAGCTGTACGTGCCGCAGCGCTACGTCCTGCTCGACGATCCGCCGGGCACCCGGCCCACCGACGACGTGTTCACCGCGATGGTCGACTGGTTGGACGTGGAGTCGGCGCGGATGCTGCTCGTGCTCGGCGAGTTCGGGCACGGCAAGTCGTTCCTGCTGCACGAACTGGCCCGGGTGCTGCCGTTGGAACTACCCAAAGTCGTCCCGATGTTGGTCGAGCTGCGGGCCCTGGAGAAGAGCCACCACGTGGACCATCTGCTCGCACTGCATCTGGCGAAGGTCGGCGAGCCGGACGCGAACGTGTCCGCGGTGCNGCGCATGCTGGACCGCGGNCGGGTGGTGCTGCTGTTCGACGNCTTCGACGAGCTGGCCCAGNGGGTGACCTTCGACCGGGCCGCCGAGCACCTGGGGATGATCCTCGACGCGGTGTCCGGCCGGGCCAAGATCGTGCTGACCAGCCGCACCCAGCACTTCGCCTCGGACGACCAGTGGCGGACCGCGTTCGGCGAGCGGGTGCGCCAGCTCGCCGGCAGCAAGCTGATCCGGCTCGCCGACTTCGACGAGAGTCAGATCCGCGAGTACCTCGTCCGCCTGTCCACCCGCGCCGAGCGGACCGGCGCCGACCCCGGCGGGGCTTGGCCGAGCGACGGGTTCGACGCGGCCGAGCGGCGGCAGCGGGCCGAGTGGCGCGCCGACGCGCGGCTTCGCCTCATCCACGACATCCGCGACCTGCTCGGACTCTCGGCGAATCCCCGGATGTTGTCCTTCATCGCCGAGCTGCCCGAGGGCGATCTGCTCGCCGCCCGCTCTGACGACGGGACGATCAGCTCCGNGGACCTCTACGCCACGCTGATCGAGCGGTGGTTGCGCTTCGAGGCCGACCGCCGCCGTCCCACCCGCGGATCGCACCAGAGCCTCGACAGGAAACAGCTACGCACCGCCGTCGATGCCCTCGCCGTCGCGTTGTGGGACAGCGGCGGGGAGGCCATCGCGCTGAGCGAACTCACCGCCACCGTTGGAGCCGCGCTGACCGATCTGAGCGCGGCCTACCTCAGCGCCGCGGAGGCGGCGTTCGCGGTCGGTTCGGGCAGCCTGCTGCGCCGCGGCGACGACGACCGGTTCTCCTTCGCGCACCGCTCCGTGATGGAGTACCTGGTCGCCGTGGCGGCGGCCGCGCAGCTCGCCGCCGGCGGCGACGAGGCCGGCGAGCTGTTGGAACGCCGGGAGATGTCGGAGCTGATGGTCGACTTCCTCGCCGGCACGGCCGACTTCGTCTCGCTGCGCACCTGGGCCGGTGCCGCGTTGACCCGCTATGAGGAGTGGACGGAGGAGGGCGCGCAGCTGGGGGTCGACCGGGAGCTGCCGGTTCCGGCCAGGGCGCTGACTGACCTCCAGGTGGCCAGAGACAACGCCCTCGCGCTCAGCCGCCGCCTCGGCTTCCAGCTCGGCCCCCTCCAGCTCGCCGGGCAGGACCTGCGCCGCCGCGACCTGTCCGGNCAGAATCTGCGGTACGCCGGGCTCGCCGGGGCGAACCTGGCCGGGCTGCGCCTGCACGACGTCGACCTGACCGGTGCGGACCTCACCGACGCCGACCTGCGCGGGGCGTGGTTCGTCCGGCCGGTGCTGACCGGGGCACACCTGGCCGGCAGCCACTGGGACCAGGCCGTCCTGATCGATCCCCTCCTTGACGACGACGCCCGCGACGGCGCCGAACTGTCCGGCGCCGTCCTCTCCGGCCGTGACCTCCTACGGCCCGTCCTGCGTCCGGCGGCCACTCCCGGCGTGGGTTCCGTGTTCTCCCCGGACGCCGGCCTGCTCGCCGTGGCCAGCGGCTCCGCGGTGCTGATAGTGGCCGCAACCGATCTCGTGGAGCTCGACGTCCTGCAGCACCCGGCCGCCGTGCGGGCGATGGCCTTCCTCGCCGAGGATCGGCTCGCCACCGTCGACGGGGACGACGAGGTGCGGGTCTGGACGGTGGAATCCGGCGAGGTCACCGTCCGCTGGCGGGTCACGCCGGGTGTGGGGCGGGCGGTGGCCTTCTGCGCAGACGGGAGCCGCCTGGCCGCCGTCGGGGTCGACGGCTTCCTGCGGATCTGGGACGTCACGGCGGCCCGTCGGACGGCGGGCTGGCCGGTCGAACCCGGCACGGGTCACGACCTGGTGTTCTCCGACGATGCGGCTCTGCTCGCCTCCCGCGACGCCGGTGGGTGCACGAGGGTGTGGGACGCGGTCAGCGNCCGGCCGGTGGCCGCATGGACCGCGCATGACGGCACCGAGCCGCACATCAACGCCTTCCTCGACGGCGGGAGCCGGGTGGCTACCGCCGGCCTCGACGGCTACCTGCGGGTGTGGGACACGGCCACCGGCCGGTTCCTCGCCGAACAGGTCGTCGAACCTGCCGGCTTCGCCGAGGTGGNCTTCTCCGCGGACGGCGCGTTCATGGCTGCGGTCGACACCCACGGTCTCCTACGGGTCTGGCCTGTCTCGATGGCCGGCGCTGTGATCCCCAGAGGCGTGCCGACCCTCGCCGCAGTGGCAACCCGGCCCGCGTTCTCTCCGTCGGGCGCTCTGCTGGCGACAGTCGACCGTGATGGGCATCTGGAGGCCCGCGACGTCTCTTCGGGAAGGCTGCTCGCGGTCTCGAAGGATCACCCGGCTGCGGCAGCAGGCCGGAGTGCCCTGTTCGCCTCGGACACTCGGGTGCTGGTAACTTGCGCCGGCCGGGCTGCGGAGGGCACGCTCGCGGTGCACCAGGTCGCCTCGGGTCGACGGATCTCCGGCCACGGCGTGGCGCGTGCTCTCGACCCGGATACCGGCCTGCACATCAGCGCCGACACCTGGCTTGCCGCCCTCTCTGCGGATGGCTCGGTAAGCGCGCTCGGCGGCCTCGACCACCACGATGCCAACCAGATCAGCGTGGTACGACTCCTACCGCCGAACTGGGCCGCTCGACCATGGGCACGCTATCTGCCGCCCCCGACGGTGCTGACGACGGTCCGGCCACCGGGTGGCGTGACCGCAGCCGCNCTCTCGCCGGATGGACGAGTCCTCGCGGTCGGCGATGACCAGGGACATGTCAGGTTCTTCGGCGTGGNCCTGCCGGTGGCACGCGCGGGATTGCGACGGTCCGCCGCACACGCGACCGGTCCCCGGGCCCACCTGGCCTGGGCTGCGGCGCCCTGGACCGAGGCGGTGCTCGCAGCCTACGGCTCGCAGGGACCCTCCACGCCGATACGGTCGTTGGTGTTCTCACCCTCGGGCCCCGATGTTGCCGTCGTCGGGGAAGCGGGCCTGAGCCTCTGGCGGCCGACGCAGAGACTTCCNCTGTTCGAGCGTGCCGCGGCGATCGAACCGGTCGCGGTGACCTTCTCACCGACAGGGCGGATGGTGGCCGCAGGCGGCTCCGGGATTGGCGTCTGGATGTCCGAGACCGGCTTCCGACTCGTAGCGAACGCATCTCCCGCGTTGACGAATGGCTCGGTGTCGGCCCTCGCCTTCTCGCCCGATGAACGGTTGCTGGCCGTCGGGGGCCAGCGCCACGGCCAGGGCCGAGTTTGGCTGTGNGAGGTGTCCTCGGGGCGCCTCGCTGCAGAGCTCGTCAGCGAATCCGGNCCGGTCGTCGACCTCGTCTTCGCCCCCGGCGGTCGGACACTCGCCGTCGCTGGCGCCGATCACACCATTCGCTACTGGGATGTGGCGGAGCGGGCACTGGCGGCCACCGCTGTCCTGTTCGGCAACGGCGGCCATGCAGTGCTGTTGCCGAACGGCCAGTATCTGGTGGCCGGATGGGCCCAGGGGGCACTGTGGTGGACGGCGAAGCGGCGCCGTTTCGGCCCGGACGAGCTCGACGGGCTCATCCCGGCCGCCGCAAGGCTCGACCCGGACCGGCCGATCCCCATTCTGGCCGACTTTCCCGCTCTCGCGGNGGACCCGGACCCGGAGCCGTCGGTTCACCGTCCCCGCCGTCGTCTGCTCGGCCGGCGGCATCCCTGAGCCGACTGCCGGCGGTTGATGTGTGCGACGTCGCAACCGAGCAGGGCCCGCCGCGGGTGCAGCGAGACCCTGCTTCAGCCGTCCGGCAGTGCTCTGGACGGCGCGGCGTCGGTCAGGAGGTGTAGATAAGGATGCTGAGGACCCAGCCGACGACGGTGGCCGCGATGGCGACAAAGGTCGCGAGCTTACCTCGCCGGCTGCCCTTGCCCCAGGCCACGGCGCCGCAGGCGATGGCGGCGAAACCGACGAACGGCACGAACAGCGCCACCGCCGAGAAAACGAAGGCGAGAATCCACAGCGCCCGTGTCCCCGACGATTCCGGGCGCGGCCCGACGGGCTGCGACTGGTAGCCGTACTGCATCTGCGCCTGGCCATTGTCCGGGTACGGAAGATAGCCGGTCTGGTCGTTATCCCGGGTGCCGTAGCCGCCGTACTGCGGCGAGTTCTGGGGCGGGTACGGCTCGCGGTAGGGCTGGCCGTAGGGCCGGTCGGCAGGCGGGTTGGCGGGAATCTGCTCGGTACCGGCATCGTGCACCGTGTTGGGCCTCGTCATGGGAACTCCTCTTCTCCTTCGGTCGTCGGCCGGTACTGTCGTGACGTTGCTGTACCCCGCAATCCCGTTCTCTCACACGGAGATTCTCGAGAATTATCCCTGATGCGACGGCGTGCTCGCCCGCGCGCTCGCGTTCATCCGTCGGGCAGCAGGCGCAGGGCGAGGCGGGGGCAGGCGTCGGCGGCGCGGCGGGCGTGGCCGGCGAGCGGCGCGGGGACCGTGATGGTCCGGGTGGTCTCGGCGCCGGGGGCGTGGGCCAGGGGGTAGCCGTCGGGATCGCGGGTGAGCAGTTCCGGGAGCAGCTCGGCGCACCAGCCGCGGGCGTCGCAGGCCGTCCAGTCGATCCACAGCCGCGCCGGGCCGACCGCGGGCCCGCCGCCGGTCGCAGGGGAGNCCGGGTGAGCGTTCGGGGCGCCGGTCGGGTTGGTCCGTCGCCGTTGCGGTAGGCCGGGCATGATGGGTCCTCCTGTGCTCGGTCGCGGGTCGGTCGCCGGTCAGCTCGGGTGGGCCGAGCCGAGGCAGTGGCCCTGGGCGTGCGCGCGGATGTCGGCGGCGAACGTTCGCAGCGCGCTGTGCACGAGGCGCGCCACGCCGTCGGGGTGGTGACAGGCGCCGCGGCCGGCGACCAGGGCAGCCAGGCGTAACGCCCGGCTCGCCGCCTGGGTCGGGTTCTCCCCGTCCGGCGCCGTGTCCCGGCCGGCGATCCCGGCCACGCCGGCCACCGACCGGGCGAGCTGCGGCAGCCCGCTGACGCACGGGCCGCACTGGCCGGCGTTCTGCCCGGCCAGGTAGGCGACGATGCGGGCGGTCTCGGCCAGCCCGCAGGCGTGGGCGGGCAGGACGGAGACGATCCCCGGACCCGGCGTGGCGCCCCAGGACGCCAGGCCCTCCCGCGACATCGGCACCGCCGCAGCCACGGCACCGGGCAGCCAGGTGCCGGCGTACCCGCCGACCCGCACGGCACCCACCGGCTCGACCGCGCCGCCGCGGGACCCGACGAGAGCGCCGAGAGGGGTTCCGCAGGGCACCTCGACGACCCCCGGCCCGGCGACCGCTCCCGTCACCGTGACCAGCAGCGTGCCGGGCTCGTCGGCGGTCCCGACGGAGCGGAACCAGGGAGCGCCCCAGCGGGCGATCGTCGCCAGGTGGGCGAGGGTCTCGACGTTGTGCACCAGCGTCGGGCGCCCGCGCAGGCCGGCGTCGGCCAGCGGTCGCCAGTGCGCGCGAGGTCGGGCCGCGGCCCCGTCGAGCGCGGCGACGACCGCGGACGCCTCTCCGGCGAGGAACGTCGCGGGGGCCTCGCGAACCTCGATGCCGCAGCGGTCCCAGCCGGCGGCCCGCCGTTCGGCCACCGCCTGCCGCACGGCCGCCGCGGCGGCGCTGCCGGCCTTGACGTAGACGAAGGCGTCCGCGGCGCCGACCGCCTCGGCGGCGAGCTGCACGCCGTCGAGGACGAGGTGCGGGGCGACGGCGAGCAGGGTCGCGTCCTTCGCGCTCTCGGGTTCACCCTCGGCGGCGTTCGCGACGACGACGGGCATGCCGCCCGGCCGCGGTCGACCGCCGCCCCCGCCCCCGCCGGCGCCGGCGCCCGCGCCCGTGCCCGCGTCTGTGCCTGTGCCTGTGCGGCGCCGCCCGCGGCGGTCCGCGCCGGGCGGGCATGCGGCCTGCGCGGCGGCGGCGAGCTTCTGCCAGGTCGGGAACGCCGCGCCGCCCCGTCCGGTCAGCCCCGCGTCGTGGATCTCGCCCAGCAGGCGTCCGCCGGGGCCGCGCCAGGGCAGCGGTCCGCAGCGGCGGTGGTGACCGAGCAGGTCGGGGGCGGCGAGGGCCAGCAGTCGCTCGGCGGCCTGCCCGCCGACACCGCGGACCGGGTGGGCGCCGGCGGGCCAGGGCTCAACAGTGTGTTCGACGGTCATCGCGGGTCCGATCGGTCGGCGGCTGCGGTGGGGCTGTCCCCGGCGGCGGGGACGACGGCGGGGACGACGGCGGGAACGGTGCGCATGGCCCGCAGGGGGGAGGCATCGACCCCGCCCGGCCGGGGCCGGGGCGGTGACGGCGGCCGGGGCCGGCCGCGCGTGGCGAACCCGGCCGACAGGCGCCAGCTCGCCGCGCCGGCGACGGCGAGCACGCAGCCGACGGCCACCGCCCACAACCACGGCGTGCCGGTGTCGCTGCCGGCGCCGAGGCCGTGCGCCACGGCCACCGGCCACGCGCCGTACGCGGCCCAGTGCACCGTGCGCCAGATCCGGGCGCCGACGCGCCGGCGCAGCGCGCTGGTCAGCATCACGGCTGCCAGCAGGTCGAGGGCCACCGTCCCCAGGCCGACCCACAGCGGGCGGTATCCCGCGCCGAAGGGGAGGACCACGTCGGGCAGGGCGAGTCGCGCGTACGGGTCGAGCAGCAGGGTCACGACGTGGAGGGTGACGAACACGACCGCGAGCAGGCCCGCGCTGCGGTGCACGGCGGCGACGGCGAAGCCCGGCAGGCCCGCCAGACCCCGGCCCGAGCGGGCCACCACGCCGAGGACGACCGTCAGCGTGAGCAGCAGCAGCGCCACGGTGCCGCTGCCCCGGGCGGTGTACCAGAGCGTGTCGGTGGTCATCGGGCGGTCCCGGCGTCCCGCGGTCCGGGCGTCGCCGATCGCGTCACCGCCGAGCCTCGGTCGGCGGCCGTCGCCAGCCCGGAAACGACCGCGGGCCGCGTCGACTGTTCCCGCAGGGACGGCCAGCCGTGTTCCGGCAGGGACGGCCAGCCGTGTTCCGGCGGGGACGGCCAGCCGGCCACGGTGACCACCGTGCCGGCCGCGTCGACCAGCCGGCTGGCAAGCCCGTCGCGGCGCAGCGCCTCGAGCGCCGCCGCACCGCGCACGATCGCCGCCGTGCTCGCCGTGTTCGCCGCCAGGCAGCTCGCGGCGGCCACGGTGACGGTTCGCCACACCGCCGGCGCCGGTTGGCAGGTACGCGGGTCCAGCACGTGGTGCAGCAGCCGGTGCCCGCGCTGCCAGCGCCGCCCGAGCGTGCTCGACGTCGCGAGCGCGGTCCCGGGCGGCAGGCCGACCGTGCACGTTGGCTCGCCCGGCTGGTCCAGCACCCGGACCCGCCAGCCGCCCGCCGGCGGCGGTCCCGCGGTGGCGATGTCCCCGCCCAGGCTGACCAGGACGCCCGTGCCCAGCCGCTCGGCGACCAGCGCGGCGCAGCGGTCGGCGGTGTGCGCCTTCGCCGTCGCGCCGAGGTCGAGCTGGACGTCGGCGGGCAGGGTCAGCAGCCGCCCGGTCAGGCGGACCCGCTGCCAGCCAGGCGCCGCTCGGCGCACCACCCGCACGGGCGGTCCGCCGGCCGCGAGAAGGGCGATGTCCCGGTCGTAGCCGAGGTCGGCCAGTGGGCCGCCCACGGTGGGGTCGACGGCCCCGCCGGTCTGGCGGGCGGCGTCCAGCGCCACGCCGATCAGCTCGGCGAGCAGGGGACTGACCTGCTGCGGCGCTCCGTCGGCGGCGTCGAGCCGGACGATCTCCGCGTCGGCGCGGAAGCGGCTGGCCACGGCGTCGACGGCCGTGAGCTGGTCGGTGACGAGCCGCCGGGCGTCGTCGAGGTGGTCCGGGTCGGTCACCACGACCTGCGCGGTGGTGCTCCAGACCGGCCACGCGGCCGAGGCCGGCTCGGACTGGGTGGGGCTCTGTGCCGCGCCGCGGCGGGATCTCGTGGTCGCGGTCATGTCAGGAACCGCCGGTGGTGGCGTGCGCCTGGCCGTCGGCGCTCCAGAGCGACGACCCGCTCGACGACGAGGATCCCAGGCTGGTGCTGCCCGACGAGCTGGTGCTGCCCGACGAACTCGTGCTTCCCGATGAGTCGGTGCTGCCGGTGCTGCCAGCGCTTCCCGAAGTGGCGCCGGTGCTGCCCGAGGTGGCACCGGCGGTTCCCGAGGTGGTGCCGGTGCTGCCCGAGGTGGTGGTTCCGCCGGTTGCGGCGGTGGGGGTGTCGTCGTCCGCGGCGGCGGTGTGCTCGTGGGCGAGGACGCCGAACCCGATGACGCCGGCGGCCGCAACGGCGACCAGTCCGGTCGTGACCGGACCCACCCGTCGGATCCCCTGTTCGCGTGTGGCCATCGTCTCCCTCTCACCGGCCGCGCTCCGTGGGCGGAACGCCGATTGGTGATGAGAGTGCGAGCCGAGGCTGTGGGGTGGCTGTGCNCCGCCTGAGCGCAGGCCCAGGGTCCGCTGTCGCGCAGCCGTCAGGCCTCAACTCGCGCAGCCGTCAGGCCTCAGCTCGCGCAGCCGTCAGGCTCGGGCCGGGCAGCGGTCAGGTCCAGAAGGTGGACGGCAGGGCCTCGATCTCGCGGGCGGCCTGCTCGAAGTCGGCGGCGATGGGCCGCAGCGCGTCGATGCCCAGCCGGGCGATGACCGCGGCGTTGAGCCGGGCCCGGGCGGCGACGGCGGGGCCGAAGGCGGCGCGGTCACCCTCGTAGCCGTAGGCGTCCAGCAGCAGGCGCAGCCGGCGGGGCCGGTCGTCGAAGGCGGTGAAGCCCTGTGCTTCGACGACGGCGCGGGCGTGCAGCGGCACCCAGGTCAACGCGGTGAAGGCGAGGTCGAGTTCGCGGGACGACGGCCCGGCCGTGTCCCAGTCGACGAACCCGACGAGCCGGCCGACGCCCGCGTCCCACACCGCGTTGAACGGCGAGGCGTCGTGGTGGCCGACGACCAGCCCCGGCTGCCACGGCCGCCCGGACAGCCAGACGGCGCCGGGCGGCGGCTCCCAGCCGGCGGTGACGTCGTGCAGCCGGCGCAGCCACGCCCCGACCTGCTCCAACGCCTCGTNGGAGAACGCCCACGAGGGCCACGGCCGCCGTTCGCCGATCGTGTCGCCGTCCAGCCAGGACAGCACCTCGCGGCCCCGCTCGTCGAAGCCGAGCACCCGCGGCGCACCGGTGAATCCGACCGCGTCGAGGTGGCGCAGCAGCTCGTGCACCGCCGGGGTCCAGGGGCTGGCGGGGCGGTGCACGGTGTCGCCGATGCGGACGCCCCCGACATGCCGGCCCCCGGGCAGGCGCTGCTCGGCCACGTGCTGCTCGGTCACGTGCTGCTCGGTCACGTGCTGCTCGCTCATGATTCGGAGTTCTAGGCGCGACGTCCCGGGACCGCAACCCGTTTTCCGCCGGCCCGATCCGCGCGGCGGCGCAGGTCAAACGGCATACTCCAGGTCGTCGATCATGGCCAGGGCGGTCCAGGTCACCCGCCAGGACGAGATGGAGCAGTCACCGCCGACGACGCGGGTCACGAGGCGCTGCGTGCCGGGTTCGAGTACTGCCGCACGCTGCGCGACCGGTGATCCGCACGGTCGCAGGCTGGAGTGGTGGTGTCAGTGCGCGGCGGGCGGCTCCCCGGCCGGTTGCTGCTGAGCCGTCTGCTCCTGGGTCGCCCGGTCCTGGGCGAGTTGGTCCTGGGCCGCTTGGTCCTCGATGGGCAGGGTCTGCCCGGTCTCCAGCAGCGTCTTGAGGTTCGACAGGATCGCCGGCCACCCGCCGCTGATCGCCTCCAGGACCGTGCTGCCGGGGTCGAAGTCGGTGTGGACGACGGTGAGCCTCACCGTCCCGCCGACCGGCTCGAGGTCGAACACGACCCTGGAGCGGCGCTCGGCGCGCACGGTGGCCAGGAACTCGTCCGNGAACCCGAACGCGGCGGCGAGCTCGGGGGTGAAGGTGTGCCAGGTGTAGGCGAGCCGCCGTGGAGGATCGGCCGCGAGGACGACCTGCTCCGGATCGGCGATCGTCACCCCGCTCTGGCGCCAGACGACCGGTGAGCCGACCTGCCAGTCCGACTCCAGGGTCGCCCCCCAGTAGCGCAGCGTGATGGCGGGATCGGTCAGTGCCTGCCACAGGCCCGGTGGAGTGGTGCGGATGTAGGTGGTGTACACGAACTCGGTGCTGCTCATCGGCTCGGACTCCAGTGCCGTCGACAGGCGGGTGAGCGCATGCCCGCGCTCCGGGTGGTACAGGCTGATCCAGCGCCCGGCGATCACGCCCGTCGGTGCGGCGTCGCGGCGGTGCGGCTTCTCCCTGCCGCGCCACCGCGTGGTCACCGGACCCACCGCCAGCACCGCCAGATGCTTGCACACCGACTGGCGGGGTCACGTCCGGCCAGGGTGGCACGGCGTGGCAGGTGTCCGGTGGGTTCGTTGTGGAGAGGAACTGATCCGTGCGATCTTTCCTCGGCCTGGGCGGCCGTCTCGTGGCGGCGGCGGGGCTGCTTGTGCTCATCCTGGCCGGCGCCGGTGCTCTTCTCGTCCACGGGCCTGGCCAGGTGCGGGGCTGGGACACCGACGCCGAGCGCTGGCTCGCCGAGCACCGCACCGGCGGGCTGGTCCGCCTCACCGCGGATGCGACCTACCTCGCCGACACCTGGACGGTCATCGCCGCGACGGCGGTGCTGGCGGCGGCCGCCGGGTGGTGGACGCGGCGCTGGTGGCTGCCGGCGGGGATCATCCTGCTCACCGCGGGGGAGACCGCCGTCTACGAGGCGTCCAACGCCCTCGTGGACCGGCCGCGCCCCGCGGTGCCGCGGCTCGACCCGGGGGATCCGCTGGCCAGCTTCCCGTCCGGGCACACCGCCGCCGCGGTCTGCCTGTATGGCGGCCTGGCCCTCGTGCTGCGCCGGCTCGCCGCGCACGGCCGCCCTGGCCGATCGGCCGCCTCCGGCGACGTCGGCCAGGGCGGTGTCGGCCAGGGCGGTGTCGGCCAGGGCGGTGTCGGCCAGGGCGGTGTCGGCCAGGGCGGTGTCGGCCAGGGCGGTGTCGGTCGGGGCGCAGGTGGGGGCGGGGGGCAGCCGGCGTCGGCTCGGCCGTGGTGGGTCGGGGTCGTGCTGGTCGCGTCGGTGGTTGTCGCGGTGGCCGTGCCGGTGCTCGTCGGGTTCTGCCGGACCTACCGCGGCATGCACCATCCCAGCGACGTGATCGGCGGCGCCTTCCTTGGCGCGTGCTGGCTCGCGGCCGTGCATCGGGTGGTGCTGGCACGGGCGGGAGGTGTGCGCGAGCCTCGCCTGCCCGGGGGGACCAGCGCACGGGCGAAGGAGGTGGACCGGACCGCCGCCGGGGGCGCGGGCGCGGCGGACCGCGAACGGTCCCGGGCCGCGCATGCCGAACCCACGCGTGCCTCCGGTGGCTAGCCCGCATCCGGCGGCCCGGCGCGGTTCCGCGGAACCGCGGAACCGCGGGATCTTCAAGGTCGGACTCGGGCTGCACCTTCGCGTCAGGTGCGCTGCGGGCGGTGCTGCAGTGCGGTGCGGGCGGTGTCGGGCCGGTGGAGTGCCTGTCGGTGTCAGGCCGGCGTGGCCCTGACCGTGGGCGTGGGTGTGGGCGTCGCGGCGGGACCGGAGGCGGTGCCGAAGGCGTGCAGGAAGGTGTCGACCGCGGCGCGGGCGACGGCGTGCTGCTCGGCGGGGGAGATGACCCGGGTGCCGTAGCGGCAGCGGGCCTCCAGCGAACCGGTGAGCAGGGCGGCAAGCTGCTCGGCCGCGGCGGCCGGGTCGCCCGCGCGCAGGTGGCCGGCCAGGGCGAGGCGGGCCAGGCGGTCGGCGAGCGCCTCGGTGACCGGGTCCGATGCCCGGCCGGTGATGATGTCGAGCAGGTCGGGGAACTGGTTGATCTCCGCGTAGAGCAGGCGCCGCAGCGCCCAGCCGCGCTCGTCGCAGTAGCACGCGACGAGCTGGCTGCCGACGTCCTCCAGCGCCGCGCGCAGATCGCCGTCGTGGTCGCGTAGCCGGTCGACGGCCGCGAGGTTCTTCGCCATCGCCCGGTCCGCCTCGGCGGCGATAGCCGCGCGCAGCAGCGTCTGCTTGTCCCCGAAGTGGTTGTAGATCGTGTGTTTGGCGACGCGCGCCTCGGCCGCGATCGCGTCCAGCGTGGCCTGCGTGTACCCCTCGCGGGCGAAGACCACGAACGCGGTGGCGAGGATCGCGTTGCGCTTGTCGATCCGACCGCGCGCACCCGGCGGGGCGGGTGCGCCCGTGGCGGCGGGCGAACCGGCGGCGGCGTCCGATCCGGCGGCTGCGGCGGGCGTCGTCCCACTCATCACGACACCGTATCCCACCGGTCGCCCGGCTCTGCACCCGTCGGTGCACTCCAGCGACCCGGCTGGTTTCTCGGAACGATGCAGCCTGTTAGACTGCACCAGTCGGTGCAGATTGAGGGACTCGTGAGGTGAGCGATGGCGCAGGTGCAGGACGAAGGGCGGTTCGATCCCGTTCTGCGGCGGCTGATCACGGTCGTGCTCCTCGGCGGGATCATGGGCATCCTCGACGGATCGATGGTGGCCGTCGGGGTCGACACCCTGGCCGCGCGCTTCGACGCCGCGCTCAGCACGATCGGCTGGGTCTCCACCGGCTACCTGCTGGCGCTCACCGTCGCCATCCCCGTCACGACCTGGGCCGTCGACCGGTTCGGCGCCCGCCGGCTGTGGCTGGCCGGCCTCGTCGCCTTCCTGGCCGCCTCCGTCGCCTCGGGGCTGGCCTGGAACGTGAGCAGCCTGATCGTCTTCCGGGTCCTGCAGGGACTCGCCGCCGGCATCCTCGACCCGCTCGTGCTCACCCTGCTGGCCCGCNCCGCCGGCCCCCGTCGGGCGGGCCGGGTGATGGGGCTGATGGGCATGGTTCTCTCGGCCGGCCCGGTGCTCGGCCTCATCGTCGGCGGAGCCGTCCTGGCGCACCTGTCGTGGCGATGGATGTTCCTGATCAACCTGCCGATCGGAGCCGTCGCGCTGATCGGCGCGCTGCGGGTCATCCCGCGCGACGCGCCGGCGGGCGACCCGTCGGCGGGGGAGGTGGCGCGGACGCGGCTCGACGTGCTCGGGGTGGCGCTGGTGGGACCGGGCTTCGCCGCGGCGGTGCTGGCACTGTCCCAGGCGGCGGACCGCACGACCTTCGCCGCCTGGCAGGTGCTCGTCCCGCTGGCCGCCGCCGTCGCCCTGCTCGCCGGCTACGTCGGGCACGCCCTGCGCCCAGCCGACGCGCGGCGCCCGCCGCCGCTGATCGACGTCCGGCTGTTCACCAGCGGCGGCTTCTCGGCGAGTGTGACGATCATGATGCTGGTCGGGCTGGCGATGTTCGCGAACCTGTTCGTCCTACCGCTGTACTACCAGCAGCAGCACGGCCACGGCCCGCTCGCCTCCGGGCTGCTCGTCTCGCCGTTCGCGATCGCCGCGATCATCGCCATGCCGCAGTCCGGTCGGCTGTCCGACCGCCTCGGCGCCCGGCGGCTGGTCCGTGCCGGGGCACTCGTCGCCGCCGTCGGCGAGTTCGCGTTCACCCGGGTGGGCGCCCACACCGCCGAGGTCTGGCCGGCGCTCGCCGCGTTCGTCGTCGGACTGGGGTTGAGCTTCGTCGGCGCCCCGACGATGGGCTCGCTGTACCGCACGCTGCCGCCGGCCCTGGTGCCCCAGGGCAGCTCGGTGCTCTACATCCTCAACCAGCTCGGTGCGGCGATCGGCATCGCCGTGGTCACCCTCATCCTGGCCACGGTGGGCGACGGCAGCGGCGTCGACGGGTTCCACGGGGTCTACTGGTTCGCGCTGGGCACCGTCGTGATCATCCTGGCCGCCGGTCTGCTCCTGCCCGGCCGGCCGGAGCCGGCGGCACAACCGGTCGCCCCGCCGGAGCGTACGGCGGAGCTCCCCGTCTCGTGACCGCAAGCCGGGCCGCCGTCCGGGGGGCGCCGCAAAACGCCCGTCGGGCGCCCGGGCGGGTTGTCCGGCTCGGTGCGGGCACGCCGAGGTCATGACACCTGACCAGCACCGTCACGTCCGCTCGGGCCCGGCGCCGGCCGGCGCCGGCGGACCGGTACCCGCTTCCGTGGGGGCGGCGCATGCCCGCGCCGGTGCGCGATCCCGCGCCGCCGGCTCGCCCGTCGATCCCGATCCGGCCCGTACTCCCGGGCTCGAACCGGGCGGTGGCGTGCCGCCGGGGGAGACGCCGCCGGGCGAGGACTCCACCGGCGGGGCGGTCGGCGGCGACCAGCCCAACGCCGAGCCCGTCACGCCCAACCGCACCCCGATGATAATCGCGTTGATCGCGGTCGGGATGGTCGTCCTGCTCGTCGCGGCGTTCTTCCTGGCCGAGGCGGTCGTGCACGTGCACTGATCGTCGATCGGGTGGCCGTCGTCAGGGTGGCCGTCGTCAGGGTGGCCGTGGTCAGGGTGATGNCCGTCAGGGTGATGGTCGTTCGGGTTCCGCCGCGCCGTCGCGGCAGGTTTCCTCCGGCCGGCACCGTGCACACTCCTGGTGTACCGGAATCCCGACTTCCCGGTCGGGCCGGAACGGGCCCGAATGGCTCCGAAACGATCGGGCTGCCGACAATCCGGAAATAGCCGGTGACGGAGAAACGGCGAGAGGAGACCGCGATGGTCACGACGGTAGCCGAGATCATGACTCGTGATCCCGCCACGGTTCGGGCGGACGACACCGTGGACAAGGCCGCGCGGCTCATGCGTGAGATCGACGCGGGCGTGATCGTGGTGACGGAGAACGGTGGTGGTGCCNCCGGGGTGCTGACCGACCGGGACATCACGGTGCGGGTGGTGGCGGAGGACCGTGACCCGCACACCACACCGGTCCGCGACGTCGCCAGCGGCGACATCGAGACGGTGACCTCGAACACCCTGATCGACGACGCGGCCGAACTGATGCGGCTGCGTGCCGTGCGGCGGCTGCCGGTGGTGGACGACAACCGCATCGTCGGCGTCGTCAGCCTGGGCGACCTCGCCCGGGAGGGGGACAACGAGTCCGTGCTCGGACAGGTCAGCTCGATGCCCGCCAACCAGTGACNTCGGTCGGCGGGTGGCCGGCCGCCGCGGCCGACGCGGTCGGGGCCGCCGCGGCGTGAACGACGGGGTCGGGCCGTGGGCGAATGCCCCGGCTCGACCCCGTCGTGTGCCCCGTTCGGTGACCGGTCCCGGTCAGGACTTCCCGGACAGTTCCTTCGAGATTGCGTTCGGGCCGCTGTACTGCCGGTCCGGAATCTGCTCCAGAGTACGGACGATGGATTCGTCCGCGCCGTTCTCCTTTGCCTTCTTCACGATCGCCGAACGATCGGCCGGGTAGTCGACGCCCTTGAGGAACTTCTGCGCTTCGATTGCTGTGGTCATNCAGCCATGATGGCCCGCCGCCCGGCCGTCGAAACCTCGCCCGCATAATTCCACGGAATGTCACGTCGACGTTTCGGAAGTCGGNGACGGCAGGTGGCGGAGTCAGATGTAGAAGGCTTCGTTCACCACCTCGTCAGGAAGGTGGGCAAGAGCCGACAGCAGCTCTTTGACTCCTTGCGCTTCGGGTTCGAACTTCTCGGTGTCCACATTGATGCAGAGCAGTGCGATCAGACCGAACACCCGGTGGTAAATCGGTATGGTGGTGCTTCTCAGCCTTCGACCGTCCGGCAACTGCGTCTGGTACATGGTCGCCCGGGCACGCCGCGGGTTCACGANTCGGTCCAGTGCCACGTTGCTGGCCGGTGAACCCACCTGTCGTCCGGTGAACCCGTTCTGGACGGCGCAGACCGAACGAAGGGGGTCCCGGGTGTCGTGCAGGACGAACTCGATCGGCAGGCGCGCGAACATCGCACCGACGAGGTTGGTCAGGTTGATCAGCGGTTCGATGAGGTTGCGCTGCTGGGCCTGGGGCCCGTCCATCTGCGCCAGTTCCGCCGAGAACTCCTTCCTGACCTGCTGCACCAGTTCGACTGTGCCCGGGGAGATCTGCACCTCCGCGTGGTTCTGCGTCGCCAGGTAGTTGAGTTCCACGGCGCCGCGGACGTTCCGGTCGGCGATGACCCGCTGGCAGGCACGGCGCAGGTACTCGAGATCAAGCTCGACGGCGCGCCCGTCCCGCAGCCGCACCGGATACTCCTCCATGCTGGCCAGCGGCGTGCCCGTCAACAGGGCTTCGGTACTGGGATGCCACCTGTGTGTCTCCCCGGTCTGTCCCGGCTCGGCGCCGGGCGAGCCAGGGAACGGCGGCTTCGTCCTGGGCTTGGCCCGACCCGTCCGTGCGTACACGATCCACTGCAGCAGCAGACGGCTGGCTTCCGCCTCGTCCGCCACGTCGAACAGGTCGAAGGCCCTGATGCCGCCGAGCAGCCCGGGCAGGGGGTCGTCCGCGACCCTGATCGGCAGTAGCCTGCGCCTGAGCCCGAGGGGATCGGTTTGGTAGGCGAGCTCCCACTCCGGTTGCCCGTACGCGAACTTGATGTAGTTCTCCGACACCAGGGCAATCGTGCGTTCCGACCGGGCTCGGGCACGTTGCAGGAAGGTCGTCCACCTCGTTCCGGGCGCGAAGTCCCAGTCCTGCAACAGCACCCGGTAGCCCGCATCCTCAAGCTGCCAGGCGACCCATTCCGCCCAGGTGCGGTCGCTGGCGTGGTAGGAGACGAAGAAGTCGTACTCGGCCCGTCCCCCGGTGCCTTCCGGCTCCGGAACAGCCGCCCCCCGCGGGTTCGCGTCGTTCATGATTGTCAGCATGCCATCCGCGGCGTGGGCCGGATTCAACGCCCCCTGACCCGGCCGGNGGCCAATGGGGCGATGCAGCGCCGTTCGGTCCGCCTGAACCGCATTTCCCGCGAGAAACCTGTCGACTGACAATCAAAGGCCCGGTCCGCACCGCCGGCCGGACGGCTCGGCCCGTACCGGTGGCTCCTGCGTACCCGCGACGAGTTCGTCCACGGCGGTGAGGACGTCCGCCGAGGTGACGGCCAGCAGGCCGGACCCGGGCGCCGGGGCGAACGGGTCGTCGTGCCGGCCGGCCCACAGGGCACGGTGCCGGGGCCGGTCCGGCGGCGGTCCCCAGACCGCCGGCGGCACCGGACCGAACACGAGCACGGAGGGCGTGCCGTAGGCGGTGGCGAGATGCCCGACGCCGGTGTCGGCGGCGACCACGAGCCGGGCCGCGGCGACGAGAGCGCACAGGTCGAGCAGATCGGTGGCGCCGGCGAGCACGGCCGCGGGCCCGAGCCCGGCGCCGTGCGCCACCTGACGGGCGAGTGCCGCCTCGGCCGCCCCGCCCGTCACGATGACCCGATGCCCCCGATCGGCGAGGCCACGGGCCACCCGCGCCCACCGCTGGGCCGGCCAGCGCCGAGCCGGTGCCGCTCCACCCGGATGGACCACAGTGACATCCCGGTCCGCCCGACCCGACCGGTCGGGTCGGGCGAGCGCCAGGTCCGCCGGGTCGCAGGGCACGCCGTACGCGGCGAGCAGCCGGCACCACCGAACCACCTCACGCTCCTGCGGATCCCGGTCCGAGCGCGCTGCGCCGACCCTGCCTGTTCGGCCGGTCCCGTCGGCCCGGTCGAGCCTGGCGGCGCCGCCGATGGGCTCCCACCGTGGGCCCCGCGGCAGGTCGAACGCCCACAGGGCGTCCGGCCGGCAGGTACGCAGCGTGGCGGTGGACTGCGGGCCTCGGCCGTGCAGGTTGACGGCGAGCCGCGGGCGTTCGACGCGCACCGGTCCGAGCGGCGCGGTGTCGAGCACGGCGTCGACGCTCCCGGACAGCAGCGCCACCGGTTCCAGCCAGCGGGGGGCGNCCAGCACCATGTCCACGTCCGGCAGGGCTCGGCGCAGGCCGCGCATCGCGGGCAGACCGGTGAGCAGGTCGCCGAGGCCGAGCGCGCGCAGCACCACGACCGGCCCGCGCCCGGCGGGATCGGTGCTCACGGGTAGGACGTCTCCCAGGACGACGTCACCACCAGTTCCCGGATCTCGCAGCCGGGCGGCTGCGTCAGGGCGAACAGCACCGTGCGCGNGACGTCCTCGGGCCGGTTGAGTTTGGCGTCGGGCCCCGGCTTGTACTGCTCCTCGCGGTCGTCGAAGAAGGCGGTGGTCATCCCGCCGGGCACGAGCAGCGTCACGCCGAGCCGGCCCCGGAACTCCTCGGCCAGCGCCCGGGTGAACCCGACGACGCCGAACTTCGACGCGCAGTACGCCGACGCGTCGCCCGCGACCCGCAGGCCCAGGGTGGACGCGCAGGTCACGATGCGTCCGGCCGAGGCCTCCAGGTACGGCAGCGCCCCGCGGATCACCGCCGCCGTGCCGAGCAGGTTCACGCCGACGATGCGTTCCCAGCCGGCACCGTCCAGCGACCCGAACGGCGCCGGACGGTCGGTCCCCGCGGCGGTGAACACGCCGTCGAGTCGCCCGCCGGCCCGCTCGACGAGCCGGCGGGTGGCGAGCTCGGTGGCGCGGCCGTCGGCGAGGTCGACGATCGCGTGCTCGGCGGACGGGACCGGAAACCGGTCGAGGACGAGGGGCGTTCCCCCGGCGTCGCGCACGGCCGCAACGACCGCGGCCCCCAGCCCCGAGGCCCCGCCGGAGACGAGGACCGTCCCGACCTCGTCCGCGCGGCCGGCCGGGAAGCCCGGCGCCGCCTTCGTGGCCGTCGCCTCCGTGGCTGACGCGTTCGTCGTCGTCGGGTTCGTCGTCACGTGGTTCGTCGTCAGCTGGTTCGTCGTCGTTGTCGCGTCGAGGGTCACCTCAGGTGCCGCCACGGCGCACCGCCTCTCTGATCATCGATGTGGTGGATCGGCCGGCGAGGTAGGGCAGGATGACCNCCTGTCCCCGCCAGGACTCGACCACCGCGGCCTCCGGCAGGTCGCCGGCCGCGTAGTCGCCGCCCTTCGCGAACACGTCCGGGCGCAGCCGCGCCAGGATCGGCGCGGGCGTGTCGTCGTCGAACACGACGACCGCGTCGACGCTGCCCAGCGCCAACAGCACGGCCGCCCGATCGGCCTGGCTCACCAGCGGCCGGTCGGGGCCTTTCAGCCGGCGGACGGACAGGTCGCTGTTCAGGCAGACGACGAGGCAGTCGCCGAGGCGGCGGGCGGCGGCCAGAACGTTGACGTGACCGGCGTGCAGCAGGTCGAAGCAGCCGCCGGTGCTGACCACCACCCCACCGCGGGCGCGGGTGCGCCGCACCACCTCCAGGGCCGCCGCCATCCCGATCCCGGTGCCGGTGCCGGTGCCGCCATGGCCGGCGCCGGTCCCGCCGTGCTCGCCGGTCCCGCCGTGGCCACGGGTGCCGCCGTGACCGCCGCCGGGCTGGTCGGTGGCGTGCTCGCCGGTGTGGCGTCCCGGCTCGGGAGGAAGCGCCGACACGCCACCGGCGGCGAGGAAGGCACCGGCCGCCCGGGTCGCCGCGACGACCGCCTCCGACGGCAGCGCCCCCGCGCCCAGCAGGGCCGCGGCGCTCGCCGCGAAGCGGTCGCCCGCGCCGCACGGATCGGCGTCGACGGGCTCGGCGGGCGCGACCAGGGGAGGACCGGCCTCGGGACCGACCAGCACCGCGCCGCGTTCACCCAGTGTGATCGCCGCGGCGCCGGCGCCCCAGCGGGTCACCAGTCGGCGTCCGCGGTCGGTGGCCTCGGCGATGGGATCGCGCCGCGCCGGGGTGCCGGCGGTGAATCCGCGGGCCTCGGCGAGGTTCGGGGTGACCAGCGTCGCGCCGCGGCACGGTTCGCCGCCGCGCGGATGNGGATCCCAGACGAGCGGCACCCCACCCGGGCGGCTCGCGAGGGCGACCGTCACCGAACGTTCGTGCGTCAGCCCGCGACCGTAGTCGCTGACGAGAATGCCCCGAGCGGCGGCCAGGGCCCGCCGACCCTCCTCGGGCAGGCCGCCGCGGACCGGAGTCCCGCTACCGCCGCTGCCGCTGCCGCCGCTGCCGCGATCGAGCCGAAGCAGGGTGGTCGCGCCCGCGCGCAGCCGGATCTTCTGTGGGGTCGGGCCGGTCAGGCCGAGGTCGACCACGGCGATCCCGGCGTCGGCGAGCAGGGCGGCGAGCCGCCGGCCGGCGTCGTCACCGGCCAGCGCGGTGACGAGGACGACGTCGGCGCCGTCGCCCGCGGCCAGCAGCGCGGCGAGCCCCGCCCCACCCGGCCGGGCGGTGTCGGCGATCTCGTCGAGGACGGGCACCGGCGCGTCGGGAGCCAGCCGTTCCACCCGACCGGCGACGTCCCGGTCCAGCAACGCGTCGCCGACGATCACCAGCGGGCCGGACCGCGCCCGGCCCGACGCCCGCGTCGCCCGCACGCGGACGGAGCGATCCGACCCGGCGCCGGTGTCGTCGGCGGGCGCCGCCGGCTCGTCCCCGGTCGTGGACGCGCCGGCAGGGGCGACGCCGAGCGCCGCGTCGCAGGCTGCGCAGAGCAGGTGCACGGCGACGAGGTGGGTCTCCTGCACGGTGGCCGTGGACGTCGTTGCGCCGCCGGCGCCGCCGCGGCCGCGGCGGCCAGGGGCGATTCCCCCGCGGGCCGGCCGGTTCGTGCCGGGGGAGGCGGAGCCGACCGCGACGACCTCGTCGCAGGCGGCCGCGAGCGGGCTGTCGGCCGCCCCGACCAGCCCCCACGTGGCCATGCCCAGCTCGTGGGCGGCCCGGGCGGCGTGCAGCAGGTTGGTGCTGCGGCCCGAGGTGGACAGCAGGATCAGCACGTCTCCCGGCCGGCCGTGGGCGCGGACCTGGCGGGCGAACACGGCGTCGTAGCCGTAGTCGTTGCCGATCGCGGTGAGGGCGGAGGTGTCGGCGTGCAGGGCGATCGCGGACATCGGCGGCCGGTCGTCGCGGAAGCGGCCGACGAGCTCGGCGGTCAGGTGCTGCGCCTCGGCGGCCGATCCGCCGTTGCCCGCGGCGAGCAGCCGTCCGCCCGCGGCCAGGACGGCGGCCAGGCGTCCGCCCCAGGCGGTGAGCCGGACGACGTCGACGTCGTCCAGTGCCCGGTGCAGTGCGGCGAGATGCTCGTGCCCCGTCGGCAGCGCGCTCACCGTCACACCCCCGCAGGCAGGTCGGGGGCGCTCAGGCGCGCCGGGCCACGAGCGGCCAGCCGTTCGTAGCTGGCGAGGGTGAGCGCCGCGACCCGGTCCCAGGAGAACAGGGAGCGGGCCCGTCGGGCGCCCTGCGCGCCGAGTTCGAGCCGCCACCCCGGATCGTCGATCAGCTCGGCGAGGGCTTCGGCGATGCGTTCCGGGCAGCGCGGCGGGACGTGCAGCCCGGTCATGCCGTCCACGACCGTGTCGACGAGGCCGCCGACGGCGGAGGCGACGACGGGCACCCCGCAGGCCATGGCCTCCAACGGGACGATGCCGAACGGCTCGTACCAGGGCACACAGGTCACGATGTCCGCCTCCCGGTACAGCGCCGGCAGCGCGTCGTGGTCGACCCGGCCGAGGAAACGCACCCGGTCGGCCACGCCCAGCTCCGCGGCGAGCCGGCGCAACCGGCCCACCTCCGCGTCGCTGTCGATGCCCGCCGGATCCGGCCCGCCGGCGACGACGAGCTCGGCCCGCGGCAGGAGCGGCAGGCTGCTGATCACGTTGCCGACGCCCTTGCGTTCCACCAGCCGACCGACCGACAGCAGCCGCACGCGATCGGCTCGACCGCGCGTGGGGAACGCGGGGCCTTTGGTGGGGGACGCTGGGCCTTCGGTGGGGGACGCTGGGCCTTCGGTGGGGGACGCTGGGCCTTCGGTGGTGAACAGGGACAGGTCGACTCCGCAGGGCACGACGCTGATCCGCCGCCGCGGCGCGCCCATCCGGACGAGCTCGAAGACCTCGTCGGTGCAGGTGGCGACGAGCTGGTCGACGTCGGCGACGAGCCGGCGTTCCAGCGGGATGCGCGCCGGCGGCGAGGTGTCCTTGCGTCCCTGATGACGGCGCTTGACCACCCCGAGGGCGTGCATGGTGAGCACGACGGGGACGCCGAGCGGGCGGGCGGCGCGCAGGGCGGCGAGCCCCGACATCCAGAAGTGCGCGTGGACGATGTCCGGACGCCGGCACCGCCACTGCCGGTGNAGCTCGGCGGCGAAGCCGTCCATGTAGGGCAGCAGCTCGTCCTTGGGCACGTAGCACGCCGGTCCGGCGGGGACATGGTCGATCCGCACGCCGGCGCCGTGGCGCACGTACCGGGNCAGCTCGGGATCGTCCCGTCGGGTGTGCACGGTGACCTCGACGCCGCGGCGGGCCAGCGCCGTGGCAAGGGCGGCCACGTGCACGTTCTGCCCGCCCGCGTCGACCCCGCCGAGGGCGGCGAGCGGGCTGGCGTGCTCGGAGACCATCGAGACGTTCATCGGGATGCCTCCAGGGCGTCCGGGCTGGTCGGGCCGACGGCCACGGTCGGTCCGGCCGGCGGGGCGGCGGTGGCAGGTGCGAACGAGGGCGCGGTGGCGGTCGAGTGGGCGGTGACTGTCGAGTGGGCGGTGACGGTTGAGGGAGCGGGGGCGGTTGAGGGAGCGGGGGCGAGGAGGGTCTCGACGGCGGCGACGACGTCGCCCGGCTCGACCCGGCTCAGGCAGGGGTGGCCGGGCACCGGGCAGTCCCGGGCACGGCAGCCGGCGCAGCCGAGGCCCTGCTCGCCGAGCAGCACCAGGCGCGGGGTGTGGGGGGCCCAGCGTTCCGCCGGCACGGTGGGGGCGAACAGGGACACGACCGGCGTGGCCACGGCCGCCGCGAGATGCGCCGGTCCGGTGTTGCCGACGACGACGGCCCCGGCCCGTTCCAGCACGCCGGCGAGGGCCGCGAGGTCGGTGCGCCCGCCGAGGTCCCGTACGCCCGCCAGCCCGCCGGCGACGGCGGCGGTCAGCGGTGTCTCCCGGGGTCCGCCGGTCACGACGACCCGGTGGCCGCGCCCGACCAGGTGGCGGGCGACGGCGGCGAAGCCAGCCACGTGCCAGCGCCGCGCGGAGACGGAGGCCCCCGGGTGCAGCACGACGTAGGGCCGGGCGCCCGCCGGCACCGCGCCGACCATCGGCATCGCGCCGTCCGCCGGCATCGCGCCGTCCGCCGGCATCGCGCCGACTGCCGGCCCCGGGCCGATCAGCGGCGTCGGATCGGGCAGCGGCCGGCGCAGCGCCAGCATGCCGTCGTCGCCGACGGGCAGCGGGTAACCCAGCGCCGCCGCTGTCGACAGCGCGCGCGTCACCTCGTGCAGACCGCGCTCGGGTAGCCGGTGACGGACATCGAGCAGCGTGCCGGGATAGTCCTCGCACGCCGCGGCGATGCGCGGCACCCCGGCCAGGCGCAGCAGCAGCGCGACCGGCAGCGGGCTCTGATGGAACGAGGTGAGGATCAGCGCCTCGTCGTGGCGGCCGGCCGCGAGCCGGTCGACGAGGCCGTCGACGTCGTCGCGGCGCACCGGCGGCGGCGTCGCGTCGATCCACGGGCAGCGCCAGACGATCGTCTCGTCGACGCCGGGCAGCAGGCCGGCGGCCGACCGACCGCGGGGGCCGACGAGCAGCGTGACGTGCGCGGCCCGCGCGGCCACCGCCCGGATCGCCGGCCCGGAGAGCAGGACGTCGCCGTCACTGTCGAGGCGGACGACGAGCACCCGCGCGCTCACGACCGCCCCGAGCGCGCCGCCGGACCCACCCGCGCCACTCGCGTCGCCGGGTCGTCTCCGAGCAGCCGGTCGACGGCGGTGAGCAGGTCGGGGGCGACCTCGACGGCCGCGGCGACCTCGACGGCGCGGGTCACCGGTGTCGGCACGAGCACGCCGCGCATGGCGGCGGCCGCGGCGGCGGCCATGTCGGAGCCGATGTCCCCGACGAACGCACAGGATCCGGGGTGCACACCCAGCCGGTCGGCGGCGGCGAGCAGCAGCGCGGGTGCGGGCTTGCGGCAGGGGCAGCCGGCGTCCGGCGCGTGCGGGCAGACCAGGATCGGGCCGAGGCCGCCGAGCAGCGCGTCGAGCCGGCGGTTGACCGCGTCGACCTGGCGGCCGGTCACCAGGCCCCGCCCGATGCCGCTCTGGTTCGACACGACGGCCGTCGCCACGCCGGCCGCGCGCAGCCGCCACAGCGCCGCCGGGGCCGTCGCGACGGGCTCCACCCGGTCGGGATCGCCGTTGTAGGGCACGTCCACGCACAACGTCCCATCCCGATCGAACAGCACCGCCCGCACCTGGTTGGGCACATATCGTCCGTCCACTCGCGGTGAGTCGTCCGAGTTGAGCACGGGATCGGTCTGTCCAGTCACGCAGACAGGACTGCCCTGGCGAACGCCGCCAAAACTACTACTCTGAGTAATCAAATGAGGCTGGAGGGTTGCGTGACCNGTCGAGGGATGTCGGATGCCACCCCCTCATCCCCTGGCCTGCCGCGATTGTGCCGGCACCTGGGCTGAGCTGGCTGCGTCCGCGCGACGATCGCGGTGAGGACCGGTGTGGTCAGGCGACGAGCCGGTCGAGGTGGTGGTCAAGTCGAGGTGGTGGTCAAACAGTCGGCGGCGTCCGCGCCACCTCCGCGACAGCGCCGGCGACCTGCTCGGCGCTCAGGTCGTCCAGGCAGGCCGGGCCGTCCGGGGCGAGCGGGCAGCGGGCCGTCCACCAGCACTCCTGCTCGGTGATCGCGAGGGGTCGGCGGACGGCGCAGTCCGGCAGGCCCTGCAGGTCCGCGCCGAGGGTGCGCCGCGGGCGCCGGGCGTCGGTGCCCGCTGTGCCGCCGGCCAGCCTGCGATCGGCCAGCCTGGTGCGTGTGGCCGACCCGTCCTGCCCGACCAGCCCGTAGCGAGCGGCTGTGCTGGGGCCGAACAACGTCACGGTGGGAGCGCCGACCGCGGCCGCCAGGCGCACCGGACCGGTGTCGCCGCCCACGACGACGCCACCGCGTTCCGCCACCGCCGCGCACAGCCCGGCGAACTCCCGCAGCGACAGCGGGGGCACCGCCACCGCCCTCGGCACCGCCGTCCCGTGCGGGTGCAGCAGCGGGTGACCCCGGGCGGTGAGCAGGCGGGCGAGTTCGGCCCAGCGCGGCGCCGGCCACCGCTTGACCGCCATCCCCGCGTCGGGGACCAGCAGCACCGGCACGCCCCCGCCGGCCGTGCCGGACGCCGTGCCGCCGGGCGTGGTGCCGCCGGGCGTGGTGCCGCCGGGCGTGGTGAGTGCGACGAGGCGGTGCCGGCCCTCGGTGAGCTCGCCGGAGTCCAGGGCCACCTGTCCCGGCGGGCGTTCGCCGAGCTGGTCGGGCTCGCGCCGCCCGCCCGCGGGTCGGTCGGCGCCGTCGGGGAGCCGGAGCCAGCCGTCGGCGGCGAGTAGCCGCACGTAGCGGTCGCCGATCGGCTCGTGCGGGCCGGGGCCGCGCCACAGGTCCGTCACCGCGAAGCGGGGCCGGCCGGATTCGATCGCCGCCGGTACGCCGCTGTGCCGGGTCGTCGTCACGGCCAGATCCGGACGGCGCGCCATCGCGTCACGGACGGCGGCCTGCACGGCGCGCCCGCCGTGGTCGGTCAACGGGAGGATCTCGGCGACCCGTGGGTCGCCGTGCAGCAGCTCGACCGCCGGGGTGAAGGTGAGCACCCGAAGCCGCGCGCGGGGATGGCTGTCGGCGAGCAGGTGGATGGCCGGCAGGGCGATGAGCAGGTCGCCGATACCACCCAGCAACTCGACGAACAGGATCTCGCCGATGCCCGGAGCCGTCGCCGGGCCTGCGCCGGCCGGGCCTGCGCCGGCCGCGCCTGCGCCGGCCGGGCCAGCGGTGGACGGAACCGCGGTGGACGGAACCGCGCCGGCCGGGATGGCGGTCATCGGCGGGGCTGCGGTCGGGCGTCGTCGGCGAGCACCTGGTGGTAGAGGCGGGTGTGGGCCGCGCCGATCGTGGGCCAGGTGCGGGCGGCGACCAGGCGCTGCCCGCCGGCCGCCACCCGCGCCCGCAGCGCCGGATCCCCCAGCGCGCGATGCAGCGCGGCGGCCAGGGGCACCGGGTCGCGTACCCGGTCGGCGACGAGGACCGTCCGGCCGTCGACCAGCGCCGGATCGGGCGGGTCCGCGGCGGTGACGATCGTCGCCAGCCCGTGGGACAGGGCGGCGGCCAGCGCCCCGCTCTTCGTCGTCACGCCGGCGGTGAACGGCAGGACGCACACGTCGGCCGCGGCCAGGATCTCCGAGACCTCGGCGGCGGGCAGGTGCCCGGTGAAGGTGACCAGGTCGCCGACCCCGGCGGTGTGGGCGTGCTCGGTGAGCTCGCGGCGGAACGCCGCCGCCTCGGCCGTGGGCAGCGCGAGCGAGGTGAATCCGCCGACGATCGCGAGGCGTAGCCGCGGCCGCCGCGTGTGCAGCGCGGCGACGGCGTCGATCAGGTAACGCACGCCCTTCACCGGATGGACGAAGCCGAAGAACACCGCCACCTCGGCGTCGGGCGGCGCGTCCAGCCGGGCGTGTAGCCGGGCGCGGGAGGGGAGCGGGGTGGCGCGGGGGATGTTCGCGGGGACCGGCACCGTCTGGGTGGTCCGGCCGAAGCGGGTGTGCACGGTGGCGGCATGGTCGGGGTTGGTGACGATGAGGGCCCGCGCCCGCGGGACGAGGGTCAAGGTCTCCCGATCCCACCAGCCACGCCGTTCCGGCACCCGCCACAGCGCCGCCGGCAGCCGCGACGGCCATGCCCACCAGCCGTACTCGTGCAGCGTGGCCACCCAGACGGCCCCTGCGGCGGCCAGGACGGGCAGCAGCCCCGGGGCCGGGGAGAACCCGAACGCCGACGGGGCGAACTGCACGTGGACCACGTCCGGCCGTAGCCGCCGCAGGGCCTGCGCGGTGGCGCGCAGACCCGCCGGCCCCCAGCCCCGTCCGGTGGCGACCACCGGCAACGTGCCGGTGTCGCCGTCGAGGCGTCCGGCGGTGACCAGCACGGGTTCGACGTCGTCACGCAGCGCGGCGGCGAGCCGGACGGTGTAGTCGGCGACGCCGTCCTCGGCGGGGGCGAGACTGCCGCAGACGAAGGCGACCCGCGGCCGCCACCCGCCGTCGCCCGGGCGCTCGCGTCCGGTTGCCGGCGACCCGGCCGGGGCGGCTCGGTGAGCACTCCCGGGCATGCGGGAGGCCTACCCGCTCCGGCGGTGCACCATCGTCTACCAGCATTGATTACGTTNAGTAGTAGTTTTGTTGCCGAGGGTCCGGGAATNGGGTGGGGAGCGCCGCCAACGACGCAAACGACGGGGGAGGGCAGACGTGGGCCGCCATCATCCGNCCGCCGGCAGCGGCGGCCCGCTGGACCTCGCCGACGCGCGCCGGATCCTGGCCGTCCGCCCGGACAACCTCGGCGACGTCGTGCTGCTCACCCCGGCACTGCGGGCCCTGCGCGCCGCGGCGCCCGCCGCGGAGCTGGACCTGCTGACCTCCCCGGCCGGCGCCGCCGCCGTGCCGCTCATCGACGACGTCGACGAGGCGATCGTGGCCCGCGTGTGCTGGCAGGACGCCGGCGGGCGGGCCGTCGAGCCGGGGGAGCAGGACCGGCTCGTCGGCGCCCTCGCCGCCCGCCGCTACGACGCCGCCGTCATCTTCACCTCGTTCTCGCAGTCGCCCTGGCCCGCCGCGTTCGTGTGCGCGCTGGCCGGGATCCCGGTGCGGGTCGGCGCGTCGCGGGAGTTCGGCGGCTCGCTGCTCACCCACTGGGTGGACGACCTGCCCGGCGGCGTTCATCAGGTCGACCGGGCGCTGTTGCTGCTGCGCCACGCCGGGCTGCCCGCCGCTGGCAGCCATCCCCGCCTCACCGTGCCCACGCAGGCGCGCACCCGTGTGCGTCCGCTGGTCGAGGCCGGCCCGTACGCGGTGCTGCTGCCCGGCGCGAGCTGCTCGTCGCGGCGTTACGATCCCGACCGGTTCGCCCAGGTCGCCGGCCTGCTCGCGGGGGAGGGGCTGCGCGTCCTCGTCGCCGGGACGCGCGAGGAGGCGCCCCTGGTCGACCGGGTCCGCGCCGGGGCCGGTCCGGCCGGACGGGGGCTCGCCGGCGCCCTCGACGTGCCGGGGCTGGTCGCGTTGCTCAGCGGGGCGGCGGTCGCCGTCAGCAACAACTCGGCCGGGGCGCACCTGGCCGACGCGGTGCGCGCGCCCGTCGTCACCCTGTTCGCCGGCACCGAACGGGAGGCCGAGTACCGGCCGCGCGCCGGGCGCGCCGTCGTGCTGCGCCGGGCGACGCCGTGCTCGCCGTGCCGTGCCTTCACCTGCCCGTTCGAGCAGGAGTGCCTGGACCTGACACCGGTCGAGGTCGCCACCGCCGCGCTCGGTCTCTGCGCCCGGGGACGTGCCGCGTGAGCGCCGCGCTGCGCCGCGCGCCCTGCGCGACCGGCGAGGTGGGGGCCGAACCGGCGGGTACGGCGGCGGCCGGGGTGGCGGGCGAGGCGGGGCTGTCCGGGCTGCTTGACCGGTTCGCCGACCTCGACCTGCTCGTGGTCGGCGACGCGATGCTCGACACCTGGCTGTGGGGGCCGCCGCGGGGACTGTCCCGGGAGGGCCCGGTGCCGGTCGTGTCGGTGACGGCCCGCACCGAGTCCCCGGGCGGGGCGGGCAACGCGGCGCTGGCCGGATCGGTCGTCGGCGCGCGCGTCCGGCTGGTCGCCATGGTCGGCGACGACGCCGACGGCCGCCGGCTCGCTGACCTGCTCGACGCGGGCGGGGTCGGCACGGCCGGCCTGGTGGCGGAGCCGGGCCGCGCGACGCTGGCCAAGCGGCGGATCTGCTCGGGCAACCACCTGCACCTGCGCTGCGACACCGGCGACGAGACTCCGCCGGCGCCCGCCACGGCCGCCGCGCTCGCCGCCGGTGTGAGGGCGTCGACGCCGGCCGCCTGCGCCGTGCTGGCCTGCGACTACGGCGCCGGGATGTTCACGCCGGAGCTGATCGACGCGGTCGGCGCGGCGGCCCGCGCGGCGGGGCGGCGGCTCGTCGTCGACGCCCACGACCCGGGTCGCTGGGCGGGGGTCCGGCCCGATCTGGTCAAGCCGAACGCCGGCGAGGTCGTGGCGCTGCTGCCACCCGGCGCCCGCGACGCGTTCGCCCGCGACCGCGTCGCCACCGTGCGCCGCTGCGCCGGGCCGATCCTCGCGGCCAGCGGCGCCCGCCTCGCCGCGGTCACCCTGGACCGGGACGGCGTCGTCGTGCTCAGCCGGGACGACGAACCGTGGCACCTGCCGGCCGGCACCGACGCCCCCGACGAGCGGACCTCGGGTGCCGGCGACAGTTTCATCGCCGCGATGGTCCTCGCCCTCGCCGCCGGCGCCGCCCCGCGCGCCGCCGCCCGGCTCGGCTCGCTCGCCGCCTGCGCCGCGGTGTCCACCCCGGGCACCGGCACCTGCTCGGCGGCGGACCTGCGGGCCCGCCTGCGTACGACCGGTGACGGCCGCGACGGCGACCCCGCGGGCGGGGTCCGCGGCGCCGTTCTCGACGCCGCGGCGCTCGCCGACGCGGTCGCCGCGCACCGCTGCCGGGGCCGGCGGATCGTGTTCACCAACGGCTGCTTCGACGTCGTCCACGCCGGCCACATCGCCTACCTGCACGCCGCCCGGCACCTCGGTGACATCCTCGTCGTCGCCGTCAACAGCGACGCCGGCGTGCGGCGACTCAAGGGCCCGGACCGGCCGATCAACTCGCTCGCCGACCGGCTCGCGGTACTCACCGCCCTGGCCGCCGTGGACCACGTCGCCGTGTTCGACGACGACACCCCCGAACGGCTCCTGCGCGCGTTGNGGCCCGACGTCTACGTCAAGGGCGGCGACTACACCGAGTCGATGCTCGCCGAGGCGCCGCTGGTCCNGGCGCTCGGCGGCGAGGTGCGCTTCGTCGACTACGTCGCGGACCGGTCGACGTCGGACCTGCTCGGGCGCATCCGCCGGCGCGGGGCGGCACTGCCATGACGGGCGGGTTGGACGTGCTCATCCCGACCTGCGGGCGGCCGGCGGCGCTGGCGGTGACCCTGGCCGGGCTCGCCAACCAGAGCGCCGGCGGGTTCCGCGTCGTCGTGTCCGACCAGAGCCCCGCGACGCCCGCCGCCGACGCGCCGGAGGTGCGGGCGATGGCCCGCCGGCTGCGCCGCGGCGGCCACCGGGTCGACCTGTACCACGGCCACCCGCGCCGCGGTCTGGCCGAGCATCGCCAGTTCCTGCTCGACCAGGCCGACGGCGAGTACGTCCTGTTCCTCGACGACGACGTCTTCCTCGACGCGTCCACCGTCGCCCGGATGCTGGCGGCGATCGGGGAGCTGCGCTGCGGGTTCGTCGGCTGCGCGCCGCAGGGCCTGAGCTACCTCGACGACGTCCGCCCGCACGAGTGGACCGCCTTCGAGGAGGTCCGCGGGCCGGTGCGCCCCGAACGGGTCCGCAAGGGCGGACCGGCCTGGGAGCGGTGGCGGCTGCACAACGCGGCGAACCCGGCCCACCTCGCCGAGCGGGTGACGCTGCCGGCGGGCGGCTGGCTGGCCTACCGGGTGACCTGGATCGCCGGCTGCGTGCTCTACGACCGCGCCGTGCTCGTCGACTGCGGCGGCTTCGAGTTCTGGCGGCGGCTGCCCGCCAGCCACCGGGGCGAGGAGATNGTCGCCCAGCTCCGGGTGATGCAACGGGCCGGCGGTGTGGGCCTGCTGCCGTCGGGCGCCCAGCACCTGGAACTGCCCACGAGCGTCGTCGATCGCGACGTCGACGCCTACGCCGAGATCGTCGAGACCGACGACCGCGACCGCGACTGCGACCGCGACCGCGACTGCGACCACGACCGCGACTGCGACCGCGACCGCGGGGGGACGGGGACCGGATGAGAATCCTGCTCTGGCATGTGCACGGCTCGTGGACGACGTCGTTCGTCCAGGGCGGGCACTCCTACGTGGTCCCGGTGCTGCCCGGCCGCGGCCCCGACGGCCTCGGCCTCGCCCGCACCTACCCGTGGCCGGGCACCGTCGCCGAACTCGGACCGGACGAGCTGCGCGACGCCGGCGTCGACGTCGTCGTCCTGCAGCGCCCGCACGAGCTGGAGCTCACCGAGCGCTGGTTGGGCCGGCGGCCGGGCCGCGACCTGCCGGCGGTGTACGTCGAGCACAACACCCCGCGGGGCGACGTGCCGCTGACCCGCCATCCCGTCGCCGACCGGCCGGAGCTGCTGCTCGTCCACGTCACCCACTTCAACCGGCTGTTCTGGGACGCCGGAAACACCCCCACCCGGGTCGTCGCGCACGGCATCGTCGACCCCGGCGACCGCTACACCGGCGAGCTGGCCCGCATCGCGGTGGCGGTGAACGAGCCGGTGCGCCGCGGCCGGGTCACCGNCACCGATCTGCTGGCCGGGTTCACCCGCGCCGCCCCGGTCGACGCGTTCGGCATCGGTGTGGCCGCGCTGCCCGCGCACACCGGCCTGCCGAGGGCGCGGCTCGCGGTGTTCGACGACCTCGCCCAGGCCGACCTGCACGACGCCCTCGCCCGCCGGCGGGTGTACGTCCACCTGCCGCGCTGGACCTCCCTGGGGCTGTCCCTGCTGGAGGCGATGCAGCTGGGCATGCCGGTCGTCGCGCTGGCGGCGACGGAGGCGACCGAGGCGGTGCCGGCCGAGGCGGGGGTGCTGTCCACCGATCCGGCGGTGCTCGTCGACGCCGCCCGCCGGTTCCTCGCCGATCCGGAGCTGGCCCGCGCCTACGGCAAGCGGGCCCGCCAGGCGGGGCTCGCCCGCCATGGCCTCGGGCGTTTTCTGGCCGACTGGGACGACGTCCTCGCCCAGGTCGCGCGATGACCCCCGCGACGGCGGTTTATCCATTCATACGCCCGGATATGTGGATCCCATGGCAGTCGGGCCGGAGCCACCAGTCGGGACCTTTCTCGACCGGTTCGTCCTCCCGTCGGGTCCGGACGCTCCGGGCCGGGCGCGCCAGCGGCTGACGGCGGACCTGACCGGCCGGGGCGTCCCGGCGGAGGTGACCGAGACCGTCCTGCTGCTCGCCAGCGAGCTGGTCACCAACGCCGTGCTGCACGGCCACGGCGAACCGGTGGTGGAGATCCGGACCACCGATGACCTGGTCTGGGTGGGCGTGCGGGACCCGGACCGCCGGCGGCCGCAGGTGCGCCACGTCGACGCCGACTCGCTCGGCGGACGCGGCCTGCACCTCGTCGACGCGCTGGCCGAGGACTGGGGCGCGGCCGCCGTCCCCGGCGACGGCAAGACCGTCTGGTTCCTCCTGCGCCGCTGATCCCGGCCGCTCCCGACGTCACGAAGCCTCGGCACGATGGGTCCGCGATCTGGCCGGGACGGCGAGGGGACGGGTCGGGCGCGGCAGCGTGAGGCAGACCAGCGCGGCGAGGACGACCGCGGTGACGATGATGATCCAGCCCAGGTCGTAGGCGTCGGTGAGCGAGCCGAGGTCGTCGCCCGTCGCGCCGCCGAGCGCGGCGACGAGCAGGGCGGTGCCGATGACGGTGCCGATCTGGCGGGCCATGGTCACCACCGCGGAGCCGGTCGAGAAGCTCGCCGGGGGCAGCGCGGTGACGGCCGCGCTGATCAGCGTCGGCAGGATCAGCCCGACGCCGACGCCGGTGAGCAGCATCCCGGGCAGCATGGCGCCGACGTAGTCCGGCTGCGGCGCCATCCGCAGGATCCACCAGCCGATCCCGGCCGCGAACACGCCGCAGCCGCCGGCCGCCACCCGCCCGGGCCCGAGGCGGGCCACCAGCGGCCCGGCGGCGAGGGCGAGCCCCGGCACCATCAGCGGTCCGGGGGCGATGGCGAGCCCGGTCCGCAGCGCCGACCAGTGCCAGCCGTCCTGACACCACAGCACGNCCGACAGCAGCATCGCCGCGAACGCGACGCTGAACACGAACGCGGCCACCGCCGCGGCGCTGAAGGTCCGCACGCGCAGNAGCGGCAGCGGCAGGACCGGCGCGGGATGACGCGCCGAGCGGTGGAGGAACCCGGCCAGCAGCAGCACGCCGGCGAGCAGCGACCCGACGATCCGCGCCGAACCCCAGCCCCAGTCCGGNCCGCGCACCAGNCCCAGCGCCAGCGCCGCGATCCCGACCGTCAGCACGACCGCCCCCGCCAGGTCGGTACGCCCCGCGCCGGGGCGCCGCGGCAGGTGGGGCAGCACCCGCGGTCCGGCGACGAGCACGGCGAGCCCGACCGGCAGGTTGACCAGGAACACCCACCGCCAGTCCAGCTCGGTCAGCAGGCCGCCGGCGACGGGCCCGAGCGCGGCCGCGAGCCCGCTCACCGCCGTCCAGGCCCGCACCGCGGCCCCGCGCCGCTCGGGCGGCGCCGCGGCGAGCAGCAGGCCGAGGGAGGACGGGGTCATCACGGCGGCTCCCGCCGCCTGCAGCACCCGGGCGGCGACGAGGAACCACACCGCGGGGGCGACGGCGCACAGCGCGGAGGCGGCGACGAAGATCCCGATGCCCCACAGGTAGGCGCGGCGCGGGCTGGTCCGGTCCGCGAGGTTCCCGGCCGGCACGAGCAGCGCGGCGAACACGACGGCGTAGCCGTTGAGCACCCACGACAGCGACGACAGCGACGAGCCGTCGAAGTGCCGGCCCACGTCCGGCAGGGCGACGTTGACGACGAACAGGTCGAGGTTCGACATGGCGACCCCGGCCGCCACCACCGCGAACACCCGCCCGAACCGCCCACCGCCCACGGGGCTCTCCTTCATGCTCGCTCCTCGCTCGCACAGTGAGTCCGAAAATCAAACTGACTGGTCGAGGGGAAGCCTAACCCCAGCGGGTTGGAGAATCCAACGATGGTCGTGGGGCTCGCTGGCCGTCGAGCTGCCTGGCCGTTCGAGGCTGCCTGGCCGTTCGGGGTGGCTGGCCGTTCGGGGTGGCTGGCCGTCGGGCTGGCGGGCGGGGCGGGCGCGGGCCGCCGGAGTTGGTGGGTGACGTCCGTGGACGGTGCGTCGGCTCCGGCGGCGCCACGCCTGCGGTCACCAGACGACGGGCAGGGTCTCCGGTCGGCCGATCGGCGCCTTGAGCTCGTAGCGCAGTTCGGCGGGCGCCACCGCGAGCCGCAGTCCGGGCACCGTCTCGATCAGCGCGGTGAGCACCTCGGTCAGCTCGACCCGGGCCAGGTGCGCGCCGATGCAGTGGTGCACGCCGGCCCCGAAGGTCAGGTTCGGTACGGGCTCCCGGGTCAGATCGAGGCGGTCGGGGNCGGTGAACACCGCGGGGTCGCGGCTCATCGCCGCCAGGGGCACGACCACCACCTCCCCGGCGCGCACGACGAAACCGCCCAGGTCGACGTCCTCGGTCGCCACCCGCGGGAAGGTCATCGACAGGGGGTGGTAGCGCAGAAGCTCCTCGATGGCGTTGGGCATGCCGCTCGGGTCGGCGACCAGGGACTCCCAGTGCGACCGCTGGGTGAGCAGGGTCGTGATGACGTTCGAGATGACGCCGCCGGTGGTCTCGAATCCGCCGATGAGCAGGGTCATCGCGAGCGAGTGCAGTTCAGGCTCGGTGAGGGTGCCGTCGTCGTCNGCCGCGGCGATGAGAACGTCGAGCAGACCCTCCGGGCTGTGGGTGTCGCCGGCGGCGGCCTTGCGCGCACGCACCAGCTCGCCCATGTACCCGTAGAGGGCGAAGAGCCCCTCGGCGGCGCCCTTCGGGTCGAGATGGAACCGGAACAGCGACTCGCTCCAGGTCCGGACCTTCTCCCGGTCGAGATCGGGGACGCCGAGAAGCTGGCAGATCACCTCGATGGGCAGATGGAACGCCAGGGTGCGGATGTCTCCCGGCGCGCCCTGGGCCGTCATCGCGTCGATCCGGGCCCGGGCCGTCGCCGCGATCCAGGGCCGCATCCGTTCGATGCGACGGTGGGCGAATCCGGCGTTGACCATGCGTCGGATCCGGGTGTGCTCCGGCGGGTCGAGCCAGAGCATGGAGTTCGGATCGGGCATCTGGCCCGCCGTCAGGGGCGGGGAGAAGTCCAGCGTCCGGGTGCGGGAGAAACGGGAGTCGGCGAGCATCGCCCGGGCCGGCGCATAGCGGACGATCAGCCAGATCGGGAGCTGGCCGGGACCAAAACGCACCCGGATCGCGGGTGCTTCGCGCGCATATTCTGCCAGCCGTTCCGAGGAGTGTGGAGAGAATGTGTCGTCAAAGGGAAACGAGGGGATTTCCTGATCGTTCTGCACGGCTTCCGTAATGGACATGGAGGGAGAACTTCCTTTCGCTGCCAGGGCGGGGGGAGCAGCGCGCCGATCGTTGCACGCCGGTTGGCCGCACGTAGTGAAGACGATCGAAAAAGCAGGTCGGAAGCGACGCCCGGACAGCTTGTCGCCAACATGCTCTGCACACGTCCCGCCGCTGGCAGGAGAAGGTCACCCGCCGCGCCGCCGCATTGTCGGGCGCTAGAATTCGCC
Organism: Frankia sp. AvcI1; assembly: GCF_001420875.1. Classification (NCBI taxonomy): domain Bacteria; kingdom Bacillati; phylum Actinomycetota; class Actinomycetes; order Frankiales; family Frankiaceae; genus Frankia; species Frankia sp. AvcI1. The sequence continues at coordinate 83,224 of NZ_LJFZ01000004.1, forward strand.
ACCGCCGCGCCGCCCGCGGGCGCCGCCGCCGCCGTCGCCACCGTCCGCCACCACCGCCGCGGCCGCTGTCGCCGCGGCCACCCGATGGCCGGTTCCCCCGGACGTTTTGTGATCCCCCGAACACGTTGCCGGCACCCCACCGGAGTGCCCATCTGGCCGGTCCTGACCCGGTTCACGTTGACGCCGTGCCTGTCCGTGGGCCAGATTGGCCCCGCATACGAATCCGACATTCAACCCAAATGGGCCATTACTGGTCCTTGCCGAGGAGAGTGCCGTGACGCTACTGGTCCGCTGGTGCCAGCGGTACCGATGNCTGGTCGTCGCGGCGTGGGTGGTAGCGCTGATCGCCGCGACGAACGTCGCCCAGGAGAAGGGCGCCCGGTTCAGCCAGGATCTCGGCGTCACCGGCGCCGAATCGCAGCAGGCGATGGACCTGGTGGCCGACATCATGCCCAACCGGAGACTGCCGGACCTGGAGATGATCGTCGTGCGCGCCCGGGCGGGTGACGTGCAGGCGCCCGAGGTGCGGGCGCGGGTCGCCACGATGATCGCGCAACTCGGCAAGCTCCCCGGCGTCACCGGCGTGTTCGACCCCTACAGCCCGCTCGGCGCCGTGCCGCTCGGTGGCAGCCCCCTGAGCGCGGACGGGCACACCGCGATCGTCTCCGTGCTCATGAAGGACGCGCCGACCACGCCCGACCTGCCCGCGATGCGCCGGCTGATCGCCACCGCCCGCGACTACGACGCGCCCGATCTGCAGGTCGAGGTCACCGGGCCGGCCACCACCGTGGTCGTGCAGGGGACGATCTCCCCCTGGCCGATCGCGATCGGCATCGGCGTGGCGCTGCTCATCCTCTGCCTGGCGGTGCGCTCGCCGGCCGCCGTCGCCGTGTGCGCCGTCGCCGCGGGGGCGGCGACCGCGGGGGCGCTGGCCGCCGTCACCCTGCTGTCCCACCGGGCCAACGTCATGCAGCTCGCGACGTTGCTGGCACTGGTGCTCGGCTTCGGGCTGAGCCTCGGTTCCGCCCTCGTCGTCGTCAACCGCTGCCAGACCGACCTGCGCCGGGGACGCGGACCCGCCGACGCCGTGCGCGCGGCGATGCGCCATCCCGGCCGGGCGACCGTCGCGGGCAGCCTCGGGCTCGCCGTGGTCATGCTCGGCACCAGCGCGTTGCGCCTCAGCGTGTTCGACGGCCTCGCCCTGGCCGGGTTCACCGCCGCCGCCGTGAGCATCCTCGTCGTCGTCACGCTGCTGCCGGCGATGCTGGCGATCTCCGGGCGGGGCCTGCTGGTCTGGGCCGAGCGGACCCACCTGAGCGTCACCGGGACCGGGCTGCCGGTGCGCCCCGGCCTGCGGTCCTGGTGGGCTGGCACCGTCGGGCGCCACCCGCAGGTGCTGGCCGGCGCCGCGGTCGTGCTGCTCACCGTCCTGGCGCTGCCGGTGGTGGGCCTGCGCCTCGGCGGCACCGACAACGGCGTCGACCCGACGTCGACGACGAGCCGGCGCGCCTACGACCTGGTCAGCGACGAGTACTTCCCCGGCCTGAACGGGCAGCTGATCGTCATGGCCACGGGGATCTCCGCGGACCAGCCGAACGCCGTGCCCCACCTGCTGACGGCCCTGCAGGGCACCCGCGGCGTGCAGCGGGNCTTCCTCGTCCTGCAGAACGCCCAGGCGGCGAGCGCNCTGATCCAGGTGTTCCCGAACGACCCGCCGCGATCGGCGGCGGCCAGCGACCTCGTGCACCGCCTGCGCGACTCCACCGTGCCGGCGGCGATCGCGGGCACCTCCCTGGAGGTGTACATCGGCGGCCAGACGGCGATCTTCGAGGACATGTCGGACCGCTTCGCCCGGGTCCTGCCCGCCTTCCTGATCCTGGAACTGGGCGTGCTCGGCGTCGCNGTCCTGCTCGGCCTGCGCTCGGTGCGCCACAGCCTGGCGATCACGGCGGCCAGCATGCTCGCCCTCGCGGCGACCATGGGCGTCATCACCTCGGTCTTCTGCAACGGCTGGCTGGCCTCCGGGCTCGGCGTGCGCACCGGCCCGATCGAGCCGTTCATCCTCGGCCTCATCCTGATCATCGTGTACGGGCTGTCGATCGGGATGCACCTGACGCTGCTCAACCGGCTGCGCGGCTCCGCCGACGCTGCCGATCCCCAGGCGGAGGTCAGCAGCCGGCATGCGGACGTCGGCGGTGTCGTCATCACCATCAGCATGATCATGGTCGCGGTGTTCGTGGCGCTCACGACGCAACAGGTGCGGATGATGAAGCTGCTCGGCATCGGACTGTCCGTCGGGGTGATCCTCGACGCCCTCGTGCTGCGGCTGGTGCTGCTGCCCGCGCTCATCCACCTGGTCGGGCTGGACCATCATCGCGGCGACCCGCCGCGGCCCACCCCGCCTGCCCCGCCGCGCCGCGGCTCGCGCCGCCGGCTGCTGCCGCTCGGCGCGTCGACGTCGACGTCGACCAAACGCACCGGCCTGGTCCGCCTGTACATCGCCGGCGCCGGCCGCCCCGACGGGGGCCCGGGGGCCGGCAGCAGCGCAGCCACCGTCGCGGGCGGCGGCCTACCGCCGTTCCCCCGGCCGCGCATCCCCCGGCCGCGCACACCCGTGCGCGGAGTCCGCGGTGCGCACCGGCCGGCGCACCCGCCGGCTCACCCGCCGGCTCACCCGCCGGCCGCGGCGCAGGCGTCGCTCAGCACGCCGGTGGGCGAGCCGAGCAGGAATCCCTGCCCGTAACGGATCCCGGTCTCGCGGGTGGTGAGCAGCTCGCCGGCCGTCTCGATGCCCTCGGCGACCACACCGCCGCCGATCTCCTCGGCGACGTGCACCAGGCCCGTCGCGACCGCGCGGCGGGCCGGGTCGGCGTCGATGCCCTGGGTCAGGCTGCAGTCCATCTTGATGATCTCCGGGCGGAGCCGGACGAGCTGCTCCAGCCCGGCGTAGCCGGCGCCGACGTCGTCGGCGGCCAGGCGGACCCCGAGCCGGCGCAGCCGGGCCAGAGCACGGGTGACCTCGGGGGCGTCGGCGATCCGCTCGTGCTCGGTGATCTCCACCAGGAGGCGCTCCGCGTCGGTTCCGCTGATCATCTCCACCAGGCCGGCCGACAGGGTGGTCGCGGAGGCGTTGACGGCGAGGNCGATCTGCGCGGGGATCTGGGGGAGCGCACCCAGGGCGCGGCGCACCGCGGCCAGCTCCAGCTCGACGGTCAGCCCGACCGCGCCGGCCGCCGCGAACCACTGCGTGGTGCTGCGCGAGGAGTCCGGAAACCGGGACAACGCCTCCACCCCGATGATCCGCCCCCGCTCCAGGTCGAACACCGGCTGGAAGGCGAGCGCCGGGCCGCCCTGGTCGATCAGGCGGCTGACGTCCAGCCAGACCTGACTGCGTGCCTGCCACATCCGGTGCAGGTCGGTCACGGAGTCGCGCAGGATCTCGGCGAGCATGCGCAGGAACCGGCCATCGCGTTCCCGCAGCTCGTAATGGGGCCGGTGGGCGATGCAGCCGAGCAGGCCGTAGAGCGCGCCGTCGCCGTCCACCACCGGCACGGCGGCGTAGGAGCGGATGTCCAGTTCGCGCGCGACGGGCGAGTCGGCGGTGCGGGGGTCGGCGAAGGTGTCGGGGATGAGCGCCGGCAGCCGCCCNCTGAGCACCTCGGCATACAGGCCGGTCTGTCGCCGCACGGTGGACCCCTGGGTGAGGTGGAAGGACCCCCCGTCGCCGTTGAGGACCTGGATGACGAGCACGTCGCCCTCGATCCGGCCGAGCCACGCCGCGTCCATCCCGAGATGCCTGCGTAGCACGCCGAGCAGCTCGACCACCGCCGCCGACGGTGTGGCAACCTCGGCCGTCGGCCCGAGCAGCGTGGACGCGCGCACCGTCATCGGCATCACCTCCCCGCGAGGTGTCTGTGCCCGCGAGCGCGTCCACGCACACGCGCGCCCGCCGCCGCCCTGCCGCCGTGACCCGGACAAACACGCAGGTCAGGGGCTTGTCTGTGGTCTGCATCAGATCAGCGCAAATTCGGTGCTTTATGCACGCGAGAGCGGGAAGGGCCCAGAGCGAGGGCAGCAACGCCGCGGATCCGACCAGGTGGAGTGACCACGTGAGCATGTTCGACAGCTTGTTGCACGGCCTTGACGACCAGGAGCAGGACCGGACGCGGGAACTGATCGCCGACAGCGTCGCCACCGATCGCGCCGATGCACTCGCAGGTAAGGCGCCGGACCGGCTCGTCGACTCCGGCAGTCGGCGGCGCCGTTCCCGGGCCGAGACCCAGCGCCGGTAGCGGCTATCCGTCGGCTCGTGCGCGGACTTCCGGCCGCCGCAGCGGTGGCACCGTCGAGGGCGGTTGACGGCGGGCCGGAAGCGCGTCGAGCAGCCGCTGCACCGAGGTCGCGACCTCGGCGACGGCGGTCTCGAAGGCGGCGTCCGCCGTGGCCGGCGGCCGCCGAAGGCCGCTGATCTTCCGGACGAACTGGCGGGCGGCGGCCTGCACCTCGTCGGCGGTCGCCGGCGGCTCGAGTCCCCGCAGTTCGGTGATGTTGCGACACATACCCCAACCGTAACGACCGTCCGAGCGGCGTCGGCCGGGCGTCGGCCGCGACCGGCGGATGGCGACGACCCGGCGCCGCAGCCCACCTCCGGGCCATCGGGCTGTGACGCCGGACCATCGGGTTGTGGTCTTCCCCGAAAATCACACATCCCGGGCCGCTGGATTGGGGGAAAATAGCGAGGGGTGNCGTGTCGTGCCCATGCAAGATGCGGGGCATGGCGGTACTCACCNTGGAGGGGAGCCGAGCGCTCATGGCGGACGGGTATTACGGCGAGTCGTCGGGTGGCAACCGGGGGGCGGGTCGACGCGGCGAACGGTTCGCCCAGGCGCGCCGGCTGGCCGGCCAGGCGCGTCAGGACCGCACCACCTCCTGGTACATCCCCCTGGTGATCACGGTGATCGCCGCCGGGGCGTCGTTCGACGCCTTCGGCCGCGGCGTCGGGTTCCTCTACGCCCTCGCGCTGACGCTCGCCTTCGTCGCGCTGACCTGGACGACGATCCGGCTCATGNCGTCGGTGTCCGACGAGCTCAACGTCTCCCGCGTCAGCGGCCCCCGCAAGCTGTACGCGGTCGTGAACACCCCGGTGCGCACCCGCGGCTTCTTCGTGCTCGCCGCCGCACTGCCCATCGTCATCGCCCTGATCAAGGCGGTCGGCTTCTTCGTCCTCGGCGGCATTCTGCTCGTCGGCGTCGTGGTCGGCGCCGCCGTCGCCGCCGCCTGGGTCTTCGAACGCCGCTGACCCCGCCCTCGGGCTGGGACCACGGTGCCCGGTCCGGCGCATCATGGGGTGATGGTGGGTGTACGGATGATCAGTGGTGCCGGCGAGGTGCGGGCCTGGCTCGGCGGCCACGTTCTGCAGCGGGTGGCGGGTCCCGAGGGCCCGACTCGTCGAGAACAGATCTTCGAGGCCGAGGGCGAGCGCTGGTTCGCCGAGGACCGGCCGATCCGCCGCGTGCACGCGGACTCGTCGATGTTCGTCGGCGGCCTGCGGGCTCTGCTGCTCCAGTCGTTGCATCCGCTGGCCATGGCCGGCGTGGCGGGGCACTCGGACTTCCGCCACGACCCGTGGGGCCGCCTGCAACGCACCAGCTTCTTCCTCGCCGTCACCACGTTCGGTCCGGCCACCGAGGCCGAGCGGGCCGTCGCCCGGGTGAAAGGGGTCCACCGACAGGTCCGTGGGGTGGCACCCGACGGGCGCCCCTACGACGCCTCCGATCCGCACCTGCTCCGCTGGGTCCACGTGGCCGAGGTGGCCAGCTTCCTCGCCGCGTTCCAGCGCTATGGCGGAGGCGAACCACTCGACGCGCACGAGCGTGACGGCTACGTCGCCGATGCCGCGATCGTCGCCGAGAAGCTGGGAGTGATCGACCCGCCGCGCACCGAAGCCGAACTCGTCGAGGCAATGCGCGAGTACCGCCCCGAACTCGCCGGCACTCCCGAAGCGCGTTCGGCGGCCCGTTACCTGCTGCTGCGCCCGCCCCTGCCGCTACCAGCACGGGTCCCCTACAGCGCCATAGCCCTCGCGGCCGTGGGTCTGATGCCCGCCTGGACCCGCTGGCCGCTGCGGCTGCCGTACCTGCCCGCGGCGGAGGCAACCGTCGGCCGCCTGGCCGGTCACGGCATCGTCACGACCATCCGCTGGGCCACCCGCCCACCGTCGACAGCCCCCGGAACCGATCCCGATCGGCGAGACACCTGACCCATGCCACGGTGGCGCAATCGGCCCCGACGCCCGACTCTGCCGTGGCGCGGCGGGCGGTTCCGCGGAACCGCGTCGCATCGCCGGCCGCGCCCCGGACCGCCACGACCATTTCGGCACTTCCAGCCCGACCCCGCCGCAGGAACCTGGCGCATGATCTGTGGAGGCAGGTCACACCTCGCCGGTAGAGCCGATTGCGGTACGCGCATGCTCCACGAGATCGTCCGCCTCAGGGCGGCCGTCGACACGGACACCATGAACGTGGTGGACGGGGAAGTCGTGGTGTGAGGCCCGGTTCAGACTTGGCGGAGCATGAGAACGCCGCTCATGAAGGTACGGCGGTCAGGCGGCGGGGGAGGTGACCAGGCGGTCGAGGTTCGCCAGCGACTTCTCCAGCATCGTCAGCGGCACCACCGGCCAGCTCACGCGGGCCTTCCACTTCTCCGACACGGCACTCCAGTCGCAGTAGGAGGTCACGTCGGTGGTGTGGTCGTCGACCGACGCGAGGGCGTAGCCGTAGACGTGGCCGATCGGGGGATGGTCGACGCCGCCGACCGTCCACTCGACCAGGGCGTCGGGCTCGATGCGGGTGACGACGTTGCGCACCCGGTACTTGCCCAACGGCAGGTCGCCGAGCGGCTCGCGGTCCATGTCCATCTCGAACGCGTCGCCGGCGCGCGTCACGCGCCGGGCGTCGCCCGCGGCCACGAGCATGCCCGACCCGTCGATGCGGACGTGGCCGTCCGGGTCGGTGACGAGCTCGAAGATCCGCTCGGCCGGGGCGGAGATCCGGCGGGTGGTGGAGATGCGCTGCTTGTCGGCCACGGGTGCTCCTTCGCGTCGGGATGGATCCCGATGGATCCGGGGTGCCGGGTGCCGTGCCGCCGGTCAGCACCGCGGGCCCGCGGTGATCCGAGTCACGCCCTTACGTTGTATATGGCGCGACCGGCCGGCGCTCAACCGATACCGCCCCCGATGAGAGGGTGACCGCCACCGTCCGCAGCGAGGTGGTTTCCTTCCGTGTACCTCAAGGTCTTGCCCGGCATCGCCGAGCTGGCCCGCGCCTCCCGCGGCTTCCTCGCCCGGTCGGTGACCTGGCTCGCCGCCGAGGCCGGCATCCGCCAGTTCCTCGACGTCGGCACCGGCCTGCCCACCGCAGACAACACCCACGAGGTCGCCCAGCGGGCCACGCCCGACTCCCGGATCGTCTACGTGGACAACGACCCCACCGACGTGCCGCTACGCACCCAGCCGGCGGCGGGCTGGGGCGCCGTCGTCGACACCGCCGAGGCGAAGGCGTACGCACCCGAGGCCCGGGAGGCACTGCGGGCCTGGCGGGCCGGTGTGCTGCGCACCCCGGGCAAGGAGAAGCAGAACCGGCTGGCCCGCCTCGCCCAGCGGGTCGAGGTCCTGTGGGGGCCGGCGCGCCGCCGCCTGGAGATCGCCGAGGCGGGCATCCGCCGCGCGACCGGGGTGTGGGGCGCCCCGCGGGCCGAGACCGAGACCACGGAGCCGGGGACCCGCGAGCAGGTCGAGGCCGTCCTGCACGACCCGAACAGTGCCTACCGCCGCCTGCGGCTGGTCATGGACGCCTGGTGCGCCCTGTCGTCGTGGCCGCTGACAACCACCGTCACGCCGCCGGACTGGGACGCCTGGCTCGGCGGCCTGGAGGCACTGCTCGGCCGCGCGACGAAGCCCGGCCGGCACGAACGCGCCGGCCAGGGAAGCTTCGCCGACGACCTCTCCTGGCGCGGCCTCGACGACGCCGAGGCACTCGACCTCGGTTTCGCGGACGAGACCCCGGTCACCGAGGCCACCAGCCGTTTCCCGTGGCTGCGGGTCGCCGCCGAGATCGCGGACCGCCAGGGCTTCTTCCACTGGGAGCTCGACTTCCCCCAGGTCTTCGCCCGCGGCGGCTTCGGCCTCCAGGTCGGAAACCCGCCCTGGGCCCGCCCCGACTGGGACGAGGCCGGCATCCTCGCCGAGCACGACCCCTGGTGGGCCCTCGTCCCCACCGCCGCCGAGCGGGCCAAGAAGGAACGCCGCAAGCACACCTTCCACCTCCCCGACGCCGAGACCTGGTACCTCGACCAACGCGCCAAACAGGCCGGCCTCAAAGCCCACTTCGGCAGCCAGGTCGACCGCCCGCTGCTGCACGGCCTCCAGCCCGACCTCTACCGCTGCTTCATGGACCGCACCTGGCGCTCGGGCAACCCGACCGGAATCAGGGCTGCGGCAAGGTAGCTCAGAGTCCTGCTCCGTTGCAGACGGTAGCGATGAGTTGGAGTGCTCTGTAGCGATTGGCGGCGACGTGCTTGATGGTTTCCTTTATCTTCCTGGCGCCGCTGAGGCGAATGACGCCGATGGCAAGGTTCCGAAAGCTTGCGAGGNCATGGTTGGTGTTTCCGGTGTAGGTGGGGTTAGCGTCCTCGCGCCAGGCGGTGTCGCGGGTGTAGTGAATTTCGTTTTCGATTCCCCAGTGCCTGCGGGTGCGATTGTGTAGATAGGCGGCAGTCGCGCGTTCGCTTGGCGTGCTGCTGAGTATCAGTGCGTGTTCGCGACTGATGCGGACACCGGTGAGGTCGAACTCATCGCGGCGGATGACGCAGGCGGTCTCGACGTGGGGGAAATCAATTATTTCGGNAGTTCTGGTCCNGGTCTGCCAGTTCTTGATCCTGCCGTGGGCGCGTTCCTCGACCTCGTGATGCGGCGTTTCCTGGAGAAGTGGGAGGATCCGCTCGAACGTCTGCCTTTCCAGGGTCGGCTGGTTGCCCTTGACGGTAAGAATGTAGTCCATGCGGTTTTCACGAGGAGTCTCGCGGTGTCGTGCTGGGTGCNTATGGCGTCGAGCGTCGTGACTGGTCGGCCGGGCATTTTTCGGAAGTTTTGTGACCAGTTCCTGGATATGGGTGATCTCGTTGGTGTCGTCGGGGATCCGGACCCGCACTCTGACCGCTCCTTTGCCGTGGAGCATCGCGGATAGCAGCCTGACCTGCGCGTCCTTGCCAGACCAGGCCCCGCGCAGGACTTTGACGTCGATCGCGAACGCGACCTGCCCGGGGGCGGCCTGCGCGCACAGCCAACTGCCGAACGCCGTGTCAAGGGCGTCCACGTCGATCTTCTTCAGGAGCAGGCGGATCGTCTTTTCCGACGGCTCCCGGTAGCCGCCGACGAGAAAGTCGCGCGGTGCCCCCAGAACGGCGAGAAGCGACTGCGGGAGGTCCGCAGCCCGGCGATGAAACTCGCGCGGGCACTTCGCGCCCGTCGGCGTCGCGACAAGTATCACGGCGAGAAGAAAAGAAAGGCTGTAGATCTTCTCCCACTGGTCCCGTGGGTCGGGAATCTCGCCCAGCGTGTCCAGGAGGCTGGTGATGTCATAGCACTCGGCACCGAACGGGGCAGTGGACATGGCGGGGTCAGGCTGGCATGATGACACTCGGTGGCCTTCTTTTCGTGCAGACAATGGTTGTTGGCGCTTTCATTGTCCGAAACGGAAGGCCACTTTCTTAGCAACGCCGGTGCCAGGCCCTCCCATCGCGATACCGGCCGTTTCCCAAACCAGCCGAAGGCGCCCCAGCCCGATCGCGCCAGGCTTCCGCCGACGAACTTGCGGACGATTACTCCGGTCTCTGCGGCCGGTGTCCGGCCACGCATTGCCGAAACCACAACACCCGACCCCCAGCCCAGCGAGGGAGCTACCAGCTTCACCACGCTTCGNAGTCAATCAAGACCGATGTGCTACCTCGCCGCGGCCCTGGTTACCCCGTGAGGCATCCTCGTCCCGATTGCCCAGATCGCGGAGCATAGCCTTCTCCGACACCGACGATCAGGGGTCGTAGCGCAGGCGTGAGCAGCTGTCGGCTAACCGACAACTCTTCCTGTCAGTCGGACAAAAAGCTAGTCTCGCAGCATGATCGATGTTCCTTGGGAACCGCCGGCTGTCCTGATCGCCGTCGACCTGGTGATTCTGACGCTGCGCGCGGCGAGNCTGCGGGTGCTCCTGATCGAGCGTGGGACAGAGCCATACCGGGGGGCGCACGCGCTCCCCGGTGGATTTCTCGCGCACAGCGAGGAGGATCTCGACGCGGCGGCGCGCCGGGAGCTCGCGGAGGAGACGGGCCTCGACGCCGGGGAACTGCACCTGGAACAGCTCGGGGTGTACGGCCGTCCCGGCCGGGATCCGCGCGGGCGGGTCGTCTCAGTGGCATACCTGGCCATCGCGCCTCGACTGCCCGATCCGGTCGCGGGCACCGACGCCGCCGACGCGGCCTGGCTGCCGGCGGACCGCGTGCTCGCGGGCGAGCTGAACCTGGCCTTCGATCATCGCCAGCTGGTCCTCGACGGGGTCGAGCGGGCCCGAGGCAAACTCGAGGTCTCCTCGCTCGCCACGGCGTTCTGCGNCCCGACATTCACCATCGGTGAGCTACAGACGGTCTATGAGGCGGTATGGGGAATACCGCTCGACCCCAGGAACTTCTATCGCAAGATCCAAAGAGTGGACGGATTCCTCGTCCCCACCGGTGCAGAGCAGCGAAGCCTCGTCGGGCGCCCGGCACGCCTGTTCAAAGCCGGCCCCAGCACCGTCCTGTCACCGCCGATCGGGCGGCCGAACGAGGCTGGGAGTTCTTCCGCCGACTGACCTTGACGACGCCGCTGCCGCGGCCGCGGNCGCGCGCCGTATCCGTCAGGCCGCCGTCCGCGGATGCCGTCCATCCATCGGCCCCTGTCGCAGGTCCGGACTCACATGACCGGGCTGAGGGGCAGCCGCAGTTTCCGGAGAAAAGTCCATCTGGAACGGGGAGTAAGGACAATGGCAAGGACCAGACCGATCGTCATCCTGACCGCACTCGACCTCGAGTACCTGGCGGTCCGCGAGCACCTGGTGAATCTGCGGTTGCGCCGCCATCCGCAGGGCACCCGGTTCGAGGTAGGCCGGCTCGCGGCCGGCCGGTGCCAGGTGGCGCTGGCGTTGGTCGGCGTGGGCAATCAGTCAGCCGCGGTGCTGGCCGAACGCGCGATCGCCGAGTTCGATCCGGCGGCGCTGCTTTTCGTCGGCGTGGCCGGCGCCCTGCATCGCCATATCGCGCTCGGCGACGTGGTGGTGGCCAGCCAGGTCTATGCCTTTCACGGTGCCACCAGCGAGGACGACGGCGACTGGGGCCGGCCTCGTACCTGGCCGATGTCGCACCGTGCCGAGCAGATCGCCCATCACCTGAAGCGGACGCGGTCCTGGGTGCCGCAGCAGGCCGGGCCCGAGGCCCTCCCGCAGGTGCACTTCGGGCCGATCGCGGCCGGCGAGGTGGTGCTGAACTCCACCGTCTCGGCGCTCGCCCGGTGGCTGCACGTCCACTACAACGACGCGCTCGCCGTCGAGATGGAGGCTGCCGGAGCCGCGCAGGCCGGCCAGCTGAACAGCTCGCTGCCGGTGGTTGTGGTCCGCGGCATCAGCGACCACGCGGACGGCACCAAGGAGTCGACCGACCGCCAGCAGTGGCAGCCGCGGGCCGTGGCGAACGCGGCCTCGTTCGCCATCGCGCTGGCCGAGGAACTGTCCGCCGACCTCGGACGGGCCGAGGCTGTGACGAGCACCGGGAGGACATCCGCCATGCCGAAGCCGACCCACAACATCCGTAACGTCGTGTCGGGCAGCAACACCTGGGTCGGTGCGCAGGCCGGCGTCGTCCACGGCGACGTCACTGTCGGCGCCCCCACCGAGCGGACACCGGTCGACCTGCCGACCGCGCTGGCCGGTTTCCGCGCCCAGTTGGCCACGGCACACACCGCCGGCGCCGTGGACGCGGCGACCTTCGCGGCGGCCGAGGCCGAGCTCACCGCCGCCGACGAGGCCCTGCGGGCGAACTCGCCGGAGAGCCGGCGCACGCTGGTGGTGTCGCTGAAGAAGGTTCGTGGCCTTGTCATTGACGTGGTCGACCTCGCCGCGAGGATCGCCGTTGTCCTCACCCTCGCGCAAGGCCTGTCGTGACCGACGGCTCCGGGTTTCGGGACGGGGACGCACCGTCGTCGACGACCAACTCGGTCAGCGGCTCCTCCACAGTCGGCGCGCAGGCCGGGACGGTCCACGGTGACGTCCGGGTGTACATGGTCCCGCCCGGCGCGACGCCGGAGGAGAGGTTCGAGGTCGGGGCACTGCATCTGGAGGGCAACATGCCGCCCCGGGCGCTGGAGCTCATGAACGAGGCCGTCCTGATGCGCCCGACGAGAACTGACCGGATGCTCTTCCACTGGCTGTTGGCGCTGGTGAGCGGGCGTTCGCGGGACGAGCTGACAACCGAGCAGACCAGGCAGCTGAAGGAGGTCCTGGCGGGCCCACCCGCGGCCGTCCACGACGCGTGGACCGACGGGCTGCGCGTTGTGCTCCTGCTGTTGAACGCGGTCACGGCGACCGAGGACGAGATGGCCTTGGCGCTCAAGGAGCTCGACGCCCTGGACCGGAGCGTACTCGGCCGGACCCAGCGCCGGATGATTCTCCGTCACCTGGAGCAGTTCCTGGAGGGCCCTCTCGAGGACCAGCTGTGGAGGCGCGCGATCGAAGTCGCCGCCCGGGGGCAGCAGGCCGGGGCGCGTCAGGACCGGGTGTGGAAGTTCTTTGAACCACCGCCCATCGAGGCTCGGGCGCGNGGCGCACGGCCGACCACAGTTCCTGCCGACACTCGGCTGCGCGCCGAGATCTCGCGGCTGGCGCTCGTGGCCTGGGCGGTGTATCTCGCGATACAGCTCACGCTCAACGGTCGCCTGGCGGTGCTGTTCGGGTGTGCCGTCGTCCTTGTCGGCGGCCTGCTCGGCCTCCAGCGCGGAATCGTCTGGAACGTGACCTACGATCACACGCAGGACGGGAGTGAGATCCCACCCGGCGCGTTTGCTCGCAAGGTCGAAGGCAGGCTCAGGTACTACGTCGCCTCGTATCGACCTCACGGTCTGACCAGCGACCAGTGGCTATGGCAGACCGCCGACGCCCGGTTCAGCCTGCTCCGAGAGATCGTCGGCCAGTACTCCTACTCCCGCATCAGTATCGAGCGGATCGCCTGGCTGCTGCGTCACGAGGCAACCCATCTCAAGCGCCTGTCGGGAGGCGAGGCACGCGTCTCCTTCCGCCGGGAGCTGCGGGTCGCGCCCGGGGTGAGCGCCCGCGGAACGCTCGGGATCACCGCTGTCGTCGGTGGCTGCCTGTGGGCGACGGTCGCCGCGGCCGGCGTCGACCTCCTCCTGGCGGTGGGAACGGTGCTCGTCGTGTCGGCCAGCACCACCGGGTACGCACGTGCCTGGCTGGCCATGAACGGCGACCACCGGCGTCGGGTCGCCGAGACGGCGCAGCACGCCGAGGTTCTCGCGGCACGACAGGCGGCACTCGAGCGGTGGCGGGCCCGGCTGGCCGACCGTCCCAGCGACGCGGAGCTGGCCCAGTGGCTTGACCACGACCGCAAACTCCTCCTGGACAGAGCACTGCGTCACTATCGACTCACCGCCAGCGACGTCGTCGCCCACGCGTTCATCGAGACACCGGTAGGCGGTCCCCCCAACTCCGAGAAAGGCAAGACGGCGGCCCGCGTCCCTCGCGGTCCGTGGCGGTTCCGCAAATACCGGATCTCGGTCTTTCTNCTCACCGCCGACGGAGTTCGCAACCTCGTCTCCCGGCTGAACTTCGAGACCGGCGTGTTCACGGAGCAGAACCGGATGAACTACCGCTTTGACGTGGTTGCTTCGATCCGGGTCGACCGGACGGCCAGTGACGAGCAGAAGCTCGAACTCGTCCTGGTGGACGGCACGAAGATCGGGATGNAGATGGCCGAGGTGAGCCTGGACGAGGACACGACCCACGGGGTGGATGAGAGCACGGAGTCGGTCGCCCGGCTGACACAGGATGCCGCCGGTGTTCAGCACACGATCCACGTGCTGGAGGGCATCGCCGCGGAGGGCAGGGCCTGGGTCCGCCGGACGGGTTTCGGGCGGTCGCAGGACGGCGGGAGAATCGCGTCCGCCCTGCGCGACGAGAACGCCTCCCGAGGGCAGGAGTCACCCGGGAGAACCGGGACCGCCACGGATGCGGACTTGGCCGCGGCCCGCGGCGCAGAGGTGAACCTCAGCTCCGGACAGGACCGCCCGGAGGCGCGACCGGCACAGCCCGACCCCTCTCCCGACAGCCCGCAGCCGGGAGCCGACCCNAAAACGACATAGGCCGGCTTGCCGCAGCCTGGCGACCGCCGGGGAGGGATGCCGACCCGCGTCGGCCACCGTGGCGAGGAACGTGTCACCTTGACGTGAAATGTGCAAGCAAGGGGCTTTTTTGACTCGGCTCTCAGACGGACATTCTCCCACCAGCCCCAGAACAACGGGCCAAGGCCGGTGACTGCGCGGCCAACGGCAAGGATGCTGCACTGCTTCAGTCCTCAGGCGTTGACGCACCCGCGGTACAGGTCGCCCTGCCTACAAGGTCGAGCGGCCTCGCCGGCGGGCCGGCGCTTGCAAAAGTCTGAAAGAAACGGACATGTGCAACCCAGGGGTGGTACCGCTGGTGCTCGTCCACGCCCGCCCGCTGCTCGTCGGCACCCCGCAGGGCGCCACCGGCTACCTGGAGGCCGACCTGCGCGACCCGGCCGCGGTGCTCGTCGGCGCCGCGCNCACCCTCGATTTCGACCGGCCGGTCGCGTTGATGCTCATGGGTTCGTCGGAGCGCTCCGACTCGTCGTCGGCCATCCCTGAGCCGGNCGGTCAGCCACCCAGGGGGTGAACCCAGCGCGTCCAGGACGGCTGGGACCGGTAGTCGGCCGCGCGGTAGAGCGCGTGCGCCTGGGTGTTGGTGTCGTCGACCATGGCGTCGATCCGGCGGCCGCCGAGGGCGAGGAACCGTTCCCGCGCGGCGGCCAGCAACGCCCGAGCGATTCCGGCGCGCCGATGCTCGGGGGCGACGGCGAGCCGGTACAGGTGACAACGCCAGCCGTCCCAGCCGGCGATGAGCGTGCCGACGACGACCCCGTCGACCTCCGCGATCAGTACCGCCTGCGGGTCGTGCGCGAGCAGCGCCGCGACACCGGCGGCATCGTCGCTCACGCTCGTCCCGTGCGCGGCCGACCCCCAGAACGCCAGGAGGAGCTCGACGTCGCCGTCCCGGCCGGTGCGGATCCTCACCGGATCATTCTCCTGCCCTGGCCGCCTACTCGTCGGCCCATCGCTGGGGCTTATCGTGGCAAATCGGTGCCACCGGGCCGCGCCGGGGACGCGGTGGCGGCCGACCCCCGAGAGTCCGGCTGGGGTCGTCGCGAACATCCAGATTTCACCCTGCGGCCGGCGTCATCCGTGCAAGAGTGCACGGATGCGGGTGTACTGGCGCCTGCTGAGGGCGGGGATCCGTCGCCAGTCCGCCTACCGGCTGGCGGCGTTCGGCGGGGTGGNCGCGAACGCGACGTTCGGGCTGCTGAAGGTGGAGGTGCTCTTCGCGACGGTGCGCGCGGCGGGCGGCGACCTGGCCGGGTACGACGTCGGTCGGATGAGCACCTACATCTGGCTCTCCCAGGCGCTGCTCGGTTCGGTCAACCTCACCGGCCGGACCGACATCGCCGAACGGATCAAGGACGGCCAGGTCGCCGTCGACTTCCTGCGCCCGCTGGACGTGCAGGCCGCCGAGATCACGACCGAGGTCGGGCGGGCCCTGTTCGCGCTGGTCCCGCGGGGGATCCCGATGCTTCTGATCGGCGTGATCGTCGGGATGGCGCCGCCGGGGTCGGTCGCGGCGTACCCNCTCGGCGCGGTGAGCCTGCTGCTCGCCATCGTGATCTCCGTCGCGACCGCCTACCTGGTCGGGGTCGCCGGCTTCTGGCTGGTGGAGACCCACGGCGTGCAGGTCTTCTATCTGGTGGTCTCGGGGNTCCTCGCCGGGCTGTTCGTGCCCATCCGGCTGTTCCCGCGCTGGTTGTGGATCGCTGCCCAGGCGACGCCGTTCCCGTCGATGATGACGTACCCGATCGACATCCTCGCCGGCCGGGTGGGCGTCGCCGGCGCGCTCACCCTGCTCGCGGCGCAGCTCGCGTGGCTGGCCGGCGTCGGCGGGCTCGGCCAGGTACTGACCCGCGCCGGCCGGCGTCACCTCGAGGTGCAGGGTGGCTGAGGTGCAGGGTGGCTGAGATGCGGGTGGGTGAGGGGCTCGCTGTTCGGGCTCGGCTGNGTCCCTACCGGGTGGTGCTCGCCNCCCGGGCCAGCTCGCAGGCCTCCTACCGGGCGAACTTCGTCCTCGACCTGATCAGCTCTCTGCTGTCCGCCGTCGTCGAGCTGGCCGAGGTCTGGGTGCTGTTCCACGCGGTGACACGGCTCGGCGGGCTGGAGTTTCACCAGATCCTGCTGGTGTTCGGCCTCGCCGACCTGGCCTTCTCCCTCGCCGACCTGGTCTTCGGGCACTGCGACGACCTGCCCGCGTACCTGCGGGCCGGCACTCTCGACGTGTTCTACCTGCGGCCGCAACCGCTGCTGCTGCAGCTGGTCACCAGCGACATCAGCCTGCGGCGGCTGGCGCGCGCGACCGTCGGCCTGGTGGCGCTCGGCGCCGGGCTGGCCGTCAACGACGTCACCTGGGGCGTGGGCGACGTGGCGCTGCTGGGGGTCGCTCTGGTCAGCGGCTGGGCGACGTTCGCGGCGATGTTCGTCCTGGCGGCAGGCCTGCAGTTCTTCCTCGTCGACGGGGAGGAGATGACCAGCGCGTTCGTCTACGGCGGCCGCTACGCCGCCACCCAGCCGGCGTCGGTGTGGTCGCGACCGCTCCAGGCGGTGTTCGGATTCTTCTTCCCGATGGCCTTCACCGGTTTCCTGCCGACGCTGCGGCTGCTCGACCTGCCGGCACCCGCGTGGTTGCCGACGTGGCTGGCCTGGTGCGGACCNCTCGCCGCGCTCTGGGCGTGGGCGATGGCGTTGCTGTGCTGGCACTGGGGCGTGCGGCACTACCGCGGCGGCGGCGGCTGAGGCAGGTGCTGGCTGATGGCGACAACGCTGGCTGATGGTGACGGCGCTGGCTGACGGTGACAGCGCTGGCTGACGGTGACAGCGCTGGCCGACGGTGACAGCGCTGGCTCTGGCTGATGGTGACGGCGCTGGCTGACCGTGACGGCGACGGCGGACGATGACGACGAAGGGGACGGCGGATGAGCGCGATCGTCGAGACCGCGGGGCTGACCCGGGAGTTCACCGTGCGCGACGGGGTCCGCCGGCGGCGGCTGACCGCCGTCGACGACCTGACGGTGCGGATCGAACCCGGCGAGGCGGTCGGCTACATCGGTGCCAACGGGGCCGGGAAGTCCACCACGATCAAGATGCTGGCCGGCATCCTCGTGCCCACCAGCGGCACGGTGACCACCTGCGGGCTGCGACCGGTCCGGGACCGGCGCCGGCTCGCCCGCCGGATCGGGGTCGTGTTCGGTCAGCGCTCCCAGCTCTGGTGGGATCTGCCGGTGCGGGAGTCCTTCCGGATTCTGGCCGCGATCCACGCCCTGCCGGCCACCGTGGAGCGGGCCCGCACCGAGGAGCTGGTCGAGCGGCTGGAGATGGCCGACTTCCTGGCCACCCCGGTCCGTCAGCTGTCCCTGGGCCAGCGGATGCGCGCCGAGGTCGCGGCCGCGCTGCTGCACGCCCCCCGCCTGGTGATCCTGGACGAGCCCACGATCGGGCTCGACGTGCTGTCCAAGCAGCGGCTGCGGGAGTTCCTCATCGCCATGCGTCGCACCGACGGNACGACGCTGTTGCTGACCACCCACGACATGGGTGATGTCGAACGGCTCTGTGACCGCGTTCTGGTCGTCGACCACGGCCGGCTGNCCTACGACGGCGACCNGGCCGGCCTCGGGCGGACCACCGGCGCCGAGCGGGTGCTCGTCGTCCACCTCGCCGCGCCGTCCCCGGACCTCACCGGGATTCCCGTGGCCCGCCACCTGTCCAGCGAGGCGCACGGCCTGCGCCAGAGCCTCGCGTTCGACGCCGAGGCCACCACCGCCGCCCGCGTGTTCGCGGCGGTCGCGGAACGGGCCGAGATCCTCGACTTCACCGTCGAGGAGCCCGACATCGAGGACGTCGTCCGTCGGATCTACGCCGCCCGCCGCTGACCGCCGAACCCGCCGCGGCAGGATCCCCGGGGCGTGGCCGGCCCGGGACGGGTCAGCCCAGGCGGACGGCGAGCAGGGCGGTGTCGTCCTCGGTGTCGGCGTCGCGCCCGAGCGCGGCCAGCGCCCGATCACAGACCTCCTCGGGGGTGCCGTGCGCGGCCGCGCCCGCCCGCAGCAGCTCCATCCCCTCGTCGACCGGGCGGCGGCGGTCCTCGACCAGGCCGTCGGTGAAGAACAGCAGGGTGCTGCCCGGCGCCACCGTCACCGCCGTCTCGGGGTAGTCGGGCAGGCCGGCGCTCAGCGGCGGCCCGGGTTCGAGGTGCAGGTAGTGGGCCGGGTCGTGCGGGGGGATCAGCAGCGGCGGCAGGTGCCCGGCGGAGGCGAGGACGAGCCGGCCGCTGGCGGGGTCGAGCAGCGCGAACGCCGCCGTCGCGATCCGGCCCTGTTCGAGCCGGTTGGCGGCGGCGTCGAGCAGGGCGAGCACGGCCCCGGGGCTGGTCTGGGCGACGGCATGGGCGCGCACCGCGGCGCGCAACTGGCCCATCGTCGCCGCCGCGTGGATCCCGTGGCCCATCACGTCGCCGATGACCAGCGCGATCCGACCGTCGTCGAGGGGTAGCACGTCGTACCAGTCGCCACCGACCAGAGCGCCGGCGCTGCCGGGCAGGTAACGCCAGGCGAAGGCGAGCCCGGGGATCTCCGGCAGCCGCTGGGGCAGCAGGCTGCGCTGCAGCGTGACCGCCGTGCGGCGTTCCTGCTCGTACTGGCGGGCGTTGCCGATCGCGACGGTCGCCCGGTCGACGAGCTCGGCGACGACGCGTTGCTCGTCGTCGGCGTAGGCGCGGCCCTCGGCGGCGGCGAGGCCGACCGCCGCCACCGGCCGACCCCCCAGCACCATCGGCAGGGCCAGGCGCGTGCCGTCCGGGGAACGGGCCGGCCGGCCGGTGCGCAGCGCCTGCGTCATGCCCCCGCTGTCCGGGACGCCGCGGCCGCCCAGCTGGCCGCGGGTCGGGGCCGCGGCCAGGTGCCGGCCCGGGATCGCGGACACGGCGACGGTCGACAGCGGGTCGGCGCGGTCGGCGACGGCGACGATCTCGACGCCGCCCTCCTCGTCGAACCGGCACGCCGCGGCCTGCCCCGCGTGCCACGGCACGAGCAGCGAGACGAGGTGCTCCAGGATGCGCCGGGTGTCCAGGGTGGAGGTGAACAGGTCCGTCGCGGCGGCGAACAGCGCGGTGCGTTCCCGGGCCTCGCGCTCCACGGTGAACAGCCGGGCGCGTTCCAACGCCAGCGCCGCCTGCGTCGCCAGCGCCTGGACGAAGGCCCGCTCGTCGTCGTCGAACAGGCGGGAGTGGTCGAAGGAGAACCGCAGGGCGCCCAGGGTGCGGTCGCCGACGAACAGNGGCAGCACGCACATCGACACCGCCGTGGGCTCAAGCTCGGCGAGGTCGGGGTACCGGGCGTCGCGTTCCCGGCGTGACTCCAGCCAGACCGGCTCGCCGCTGCGCAGCGCGTCCATGGCCGGCAGCCGGTCGTCGAGCCGCTCCGCCCGCAGCGCCGCGATCATGCTCTCGCCGTAGCCGACCGCCCCGGGGATGGCCAGCCGACCGGCCCCCTGCGGGATCATCAGCACCCCGCCGCTGGCGCCGAGCGCCTTCGCGCCCTGCGAGACGACGGCGGCCGCGACCTGCTCCGGGGTGGTCGCCCGGGCCAGGGCGGCGGTGACCCGCTGCAGGCGGGCGGAGCGCTCCGCCGTGCGCTGGGCGGCCACGACCACGTCGAGGGTGTCCAGCAGGTACTGCTCGAAGCTGCGGGTCCGCAGCGTGCCCTCGCCGCGTTCGGCGGCGCGCAGCTGGTCGACCAGGGAGCCGATGTACCAGCGACGGAACGCGACGTGCTGGGGCGGGGACTCCAGGGTGAGCAGCCTGGCGGCGCGGGCGTAGTCCTCGATCTCCTCCAGCGCCGCGAGGTACTGCTCGGCGTCGGCCGCCGTGCTCAGTGGGAGGACCAGCTCCAGCGGCGTGCGCGGCCGCCCGGCCGCCGCGGCCGCCAGCGCCTGACGTTTGATCGCCTGGCGGGGCCCGGCGAACCGGGTCGTGACCGTCCCGAGCAGTTCGGCCAGCCGCTCGGGCACGGCCGCGCTGGTACCGGACGCCGCGCCGCCCGCGGCCAGCGCGAACTCGCGGACCAGGCCGTCGACGTGGTGCTTCGCCGCGAGCAGGAGTTCGGTGGGCACGTCGCCGAGACGGACGAGATGCCCGGGCATCGCTGTGGGCTGCCCGCCGGCGGACACGACGATCGTGCCGACGCCGCGCAGGCCGCTCATACCCCGGATCCCGACCGTGCGCGCCGAGCCGCTGTCCGCCGAGCCGCCGTCCTGCGCCGAGCCGCCGTCCTGCGCCGAGGCATCCGGCCGTCGAGGTGTGGGGGGAGTTCGTGCCCGGGAGGTCCGGCCGCGGTGCGAGCCGCTCGGTCGGCCCTCGCCGGCGCCGTCGTCCTTGCCGGTGACGGCGCCTGCGCTCGTGCCGGTGACGGCGTCCGCGGCCTTGCCGGTGACGGCACCCGCGCCGTCGTCGTCCCCGGTGAACTCCGCCCAGACGATCTTGCCTGCGGCTGCCGGCTGGACACCCCAGCGGGTGGCCGAGGCGGCGACCAGCGCCATGCCCCGCCCGGTCAGCCCGTCCCCGCCGGCCGGAGGGCGAAGCGGCATCGTCTGGCTGCTGTCGCTGACCTCCACGCGCAGCGCCTCGCCGCCGGTGAGGATCCGCACCTCGATCGGGGCGGCCCCGTGCAGCAGAGCGTTGGTCGTCAGCTCGCTCAGCACCAGCCGGACGTCGTCCACGACCGGCTCCCACCGGGTGCCGGCGAGCATCCGGACGGCCAGCCTGCGCACCCGGTCGACCCCGCCGGAGCGGCCGTCGAGGCGCATCGTGGCGCGATCGCTGCCGGCGACGACATCCTCGCCCACCTCACTGTGGCTGCCCACCCTGCCGGCCTCCCGTCCGACCGACCACTCCTGATGGCGGCCAACCCTAGATACCGGCCAACCTGGTGGCCCTGACGCGGCGCGACCCGACGCGACCGTGACGCGGCGCAGGCCGGCACCCTGCCGGCCGTTCCCTGCCTGTGGATCACCGCGCCCTTCGGCGAGGTCAAGCATGCCAGAAAAGTCGGTGATGCCCTGCGCGACGCCCCCCGAACCGGTTGCCGACGGCCCGCCGCCCCCCGTTGCCCGCCGACGAATAGGACCAGGCCAGGATGTCTGACGCCCCGTCTGCGGCCGGGCGCGTCGGGATCGTCACGGCACCTGGGAGCGGAACCGGGCCTGTGGTCGGCCGCCCCGGCGCGTCGGCCCGGCGAGCAGGTCGAGCACGGCGGCCTCGGTCGCCCCCTGGGTGGCGAGGCGGCCGGAGTCGGCGGTGCCGAGGGACTCCAGGTCCACCGCGATCGTGTACCCGTCGAGGAACAGGTCGACGATCCTGGGATGGACGTAGGAGACCCGGCACACCGCCGGGGTGTTGCCGAGGTAGTCGGCGACCTCCCGGTACATGCGGGTCACCGCCCGTCGCCGGGTCGAGGGCGCCCGGGCCAGCGGGGCGCTGACGGCGAGGGCGACCGCGGCGAGCGTGGTGGCCGACCAGGTCCGGAAGTCCTTGGCGCTGACGTCGGTCAGTCCCGCGGTGTCGCGCAGGTACTCGTTCACGTCGCGGCCGCTCACCCCGTGCTCGCCGGCACCGTCGTGCCAGACCAGCAGCGGCTGGTCGGCGGCGCCCTCCCGGGCCAGCAACCCGGCGATGATCTCGACCGCCGCCGGGTCGGCGACCGCCTGGACCCGCTGCTGGCCGCTCTTGGCCGGGTAGTCGAACACCATCTGGTCGTCGGCGACCCGGACGTGTTCCCGGCGCAGGGTGGTCAGCCCGAAGGAGTTGTTCGCCTCGACGTACTCCTCGCCGCCGATCCGGAAGAAGCCGACGTCGAGCAGCCGCACGCTGACGGCGAGAAGCTGCGTCCGCGACAGCGGGGTGGCCCGCAGGTCCTCCTCCACGTGCTCGCGCAGCCGCGGCAGCCGCTGCGCGACCTCGAGAACGCGATCGAACTTCGCCGTCGCCTGCCGGGCCTGCCAGGCGTCGTGGTAGCGGTACTGGTGGCGGCCCGCCGCGTCCACCCCGCGGGCCTGGATGTGGCCGAGGGGCCACGGGCTGATCCACACGTCCCGCCACGCCGGCGGGATGGCGAGCGCGCCGACCCGGGCCACTTCGTCGCTGTCCCGCAGGGGGCCGCCNCCGGGCGCGCTGTACGACCAGCCCCGGCCGCGCCGACGCCGGGTGATGCCCGGGGCGGTCAGATCGGATCGGCGTAGCCGTGCCACGGTCTCGGCGTCCCCATGACCGGCGGTTTCATGCCGCCCTGCCCGCCGGTGCCACGATCCGGGCCGGCAGGCCGGGGGACGAACCCGAGCAGACGGGTGCGGCGGGTTTCCGTCTCGTGACGAAGGCCCGCGGCGGGTTTCCGACGGCCTGCGGGGGAATAGGCACTTCGGTCGGACCGCTTCCCACCGGAGAGGCCGCAACATGCCGGTATCAGCCTCCACGCACCGCGCCTGGTCACCCGCCGCCGACGTTCCCCCGCTCGCCTCCTGGCGCAGCGCGGGCGCCTGCGGAGCAGGTGATCTCGACCTGTTCTTCGCCCCGGAGGGCGTGCCCCGCCGGGAGCGCACCCGGCGGGAGGCGGCCGCGAAGGCGGTCTGCGCCGGGTGCCGGGTGCGACGGGAATGCCTGCGTTACGCCCTGCGCACGGGCGAGCGCTTCGGCGTCTGGGGCGGGCTGACGGAGTGGGAACGCGCCCGCATCGGCAAGCCGTGACGGCGTCGGCGCCGTCGGCGTCGGCGTGACGGACGCGGTGGTCGTCGGCGCGGGCGTGAACGGGCTGGTGGCCGCGAACATGCTCGCCGACGCCGGGTGGGACGTCGTCGTCTGTGAGGCGGCCGGCGTCCCCGGCGGGGCCTGCCGCTCCGCGCAGGTCACCGCCCCGGGTTTCGTCAGCGACCTGTTCAGCGCCTTCCACCCGTTCGCCGCGGCGAGCCCCGCCCTGCGTCGCCTCGACCTGCCCGCGCAGGGGCTGGAATGGTGCCGGGCGCCGCAGGTGCTCGCCCATCCCACCCCCGACGGCCGCTGCGCGCTGCTGTCCATGGACCCCGCCCGCACCGCGCGGTCCCTCGACGACTTCGCCGCGGGCGACGGCGCCGCCTGGCGGACGCTGGTCGACCGGTGGGCGCCGCTGCGTGCACCCCTGCTCGACGCCCTGTTCGGCGCGCCGTTCCCGCCGCTGCGCGCCGGACTGCGCCTCGCCCGCCAGCTCGGCGCCGCCGACGGGCTGCGCTTCGCCCGGTTCGCCACGCTCGGCGCGCGTCGCTTCGCCGAGGAGGAGTTCACCGGCGAGGGCGCCGCACTGCTGTTCGCCGGCAACGCCATGCACGCCGATCTCGGCCCGGAATCGGTCGGCTCGGCGCTGCTCGGCTGGCTGCTGACCATGCTCGGCCAGGACGTCGGCTTCCCCTCGCCGCGCGGCGGGGCCGGGCGGATCCCCGAGGCGCTCGTCGCCCGCCTGCGCGAGCGCGGTGGCCGGCTGCGCCTCGGGGCGGCGGTGCACGCCGTTGAGGTGCGCGGCGGGCGGGCCCGCGGGGTCCGGCTGGCCGACGGCGGCGTGCTGGCGGCGCGGCGCGCCGTCATCGCCGACGTCGACGCGGTGTCGCTGTACCGGAACCTGGTCGGCGCCGGGCACCTGCCCNCCCGGCTGCTCGACGACCTGACCCGCTTCCAGTGGGACCATGCCACCATCAAGATCAACTGGGCGTTGTCCGGGCCGATCCCCTGGGCGGACCCGCGGTGCGCCGAGGCCGGCACCGTCCATCTCGGCGGCACCCTGGACGACCTCAGCCGCACCGCGGCGCAGCTCGCCCGCGGCCTGGTGCCGGCCGACCCGTTCTGCGTGCTCGGGCAGATGACCACGACCGATCCCACCCGCTCGCCGCCGGGCACCGAGAGCGCCTGGGCCTACCTGCACGTACCCCAGCTGCCGCGGGGCGACGCCGGGGGGGCGGGCATCGCCGGGCCCTGGGACGACGAGGCCGTGGCGCGCGTCGTCGCGCGGGCCGAGCGCACCGTCGCCGCGGCGGCCCCCGGATTCGCCGCGCGGGTGCTGGCCCGCCACGTGCAGTCGCCGGCCGACCTGCAGGGCTCGGACGCGGTGCTGCGCGGCGGGGCCGTGCACGGGGGGACGGCGGCGCTGCACCAGCAGCTCGTCTTCCGCCCGGTGCCGGGACTCGGCCGCCCCGAGACGCCCGTCGCCGGGCTGTACCTGGGCTCGATGTCGGCCCACCCGGGCGGCGGGGTGCACGGCGGCCCGGGCGCGCTCGCCGCCCGCGCCGCGCTGCGGGCGACCGGACCGTTCGGCCCGGCCCGGCGCGCCACCGTCGCCGCGCTCAACCGCCGCCTCTACGCTCCGTCCCGCCCGACCGCCCCCACCGCCCCCACCGGCTCGAACGGCCCGACCGCCACCGGCCCGGCCACCGCTACCCGGCGGGAGCCGCCGGCTGCGCCGAGCGGAGGAACAGCTCGCCCATCGCACGGACGCGGTCGGTGAGTTCGGCCGGCTCGACGATCGTGAACGGCGCTCCCACGGCGCCGAGCACCATCGCGGGCCAGTCCAGCGAGTCCACCTCCATCCGCAGCCGGCACGAGCCGCCGTCGAGCGCCTCCACGCGGCCCCAGCCGCCGACCACCCGGGCGACCTCGGCGGCCGGCGCGGCGACGTCGACCAGCACCCGCCGGCGGACCCCGGCGCCGGCGACGGCGCGCTGGACGAACGCCGCCGCGTCCCCGCCGGGCGGCTGGCGGGGCCGGAACCGCCGGCCGGTGGCGGTGGGCTCGGCGAGCCGGTCCACCCGGAAGGTGCGCCAGTCGTCCCGGTCGAGGTCGAAGGCGACCAGGTACCAGCGGCCGCCGAGCGCGACGAGGCGGTGCGGTTCGACGCGGCGCCGGCTGTGGTCCCCGCCCCGGTCGGTGTAGTCGAAGCGCAGCTCCTCCTCGGCCCGACACGCCAGCGCGATCCCCGTGAGCAGCCCGGCGTCGAGCGTCGGGCCGTCCCAGGACGCGGGGGTGGTGAAGGCGGCGACGGCGTCGACCTGGCGGCGCAGCCGCGGCGGCAGAAGCTGGACGATCTTCGCCAGCGCCTGCACCGACGTCTCGCCGACGCCCGTCACCGCCCCCGCGGCCGCGGTGCGCAGGCCCACGGCGACGGCGACGGCCTCGGCGTCGTCGAGCAGCAGCGGCGGCACGGCCGTGCCGGCCCGCAACTGGTAGCCGCCGGCCACCCCGCGGGTGGCCTGGACCGGGTAGCCGAGCTCCCGCAGCCGGTCGACGTCGCGGCGCAGCGTGCGGGGGCTGACCCCGAGCCGCTCGGCGAGCTCGCCGCCCGGCCAGTACCGGTGCGTCTGCAGCAGGGACAGCAGCCGCAGCATCCGGGCGCTCGTGTCCGCCATCGCCTCGCCGCTCCGCTCCCGCGCTCCGCTCCCGCGCAGTGCTCCCGCGCTTCGCCCGGCGTCAGGATGCCATGCCGCCGTCCGGGTGCGGGCGGGGACGGCGGACCGCGCGGTCGGTCCGGGTGCGGGTGGCAGCGAACTGGCGGCGCCAGCGGCCCAACGCCTCCTCGAACAGCTCCTGCGCGCCGCGGTAGTCACCGCTCGCCGACAGGCTGGCGGCCAGGCTGTGCGTCGAGGCCAGCGTGTCGGGATGGTCGTCGCCGAGCAGGCGACGGCGCCGGGCCAGCACCTCCTCGGCGAGGCGCCGGGCGGACTGGAACTCGCCGAGGTCGTCCAGGCTGCTCGCGAGCCGGCTGGCGAAGGCGAGGACGTCGGGATGGTCGTCGCCGAGCAGCCGGCGCAGCCGGGCGAGCAGGTCCTCGTCGAGCGCGCGGGCCGTCCGGACCTGGCCGAGCCCCCGCAGGACGGCGGCCAGGTCCGTGGTCGTGTCGATGGTCTCGGGGTGGTCCTCGCCGAGCAGGCGGCGCCGGCGGGCGAGCACGTCGTCGAGCAGGGCCCGCGCGTTGCCCAGGTCGCCGAGGGCGCCGAGGCGCCCGGCGAGCTGGTGGGCGCGGGCCAGGGTGTCGGCGTGGNCCTCGCCGAGGGCCGCGCGGGAGCGGGCGACGGTGTCGGCGTGCAGGTCGCGGGCGGCGTCGTGCTCGCCCAGCTCCCACAGCACGATCGCCAGATTGGCGGCGGTCGCGAGGGTGTCCGGGTGGTTCTCGCCGAGAAAGTGCAGCCGCCGGGCCAGGGTGTCGTGCTCCAGCTCCCGTGCGGCCGTCCGCTGCCCGACGGCGAGCAGGGCGATGGCGAGGTTGTTCGCGGTGGCCAGCGTGTCGCGATGGTCCGGGCCGAACCGCCCGAGGTTGCGCCGGTACAGGTCGCGGGCGAGGTGCTCGGCCGCGGCGTGGGCACCTCGGGCGTACAGGCGGGAGCAGTGGACGTCCGCCCAGGCGTGCAGCTGGTGCGGGTCGTCGGCGTCGTCGAGGGTGTCCAGCGCCGCCAGCAGGTGCGGGACGACCGGCGCCTGCGTCGACCAGCTCGGCCGCTCGACGGGGCTCTGCGCGTACGCCGCCGCGAGCAGCCGCCCGGCGAGGTCGCCGAGCTCGCGGCGCCGGGCCGGGGTCAGCCCCGCGGCGACCGCGTCGCGCACCAGTCCGGGCAGGACGATGCTGTCCCCGGCGCGCCGGGCCAGGCCGTGCTCGACGGCGACCGCGACGATCCGGTGCAGGTCACGCTCGTCGTCGCCGCGGCGCTGGCGGTGGGTGGGCCCGATGCGCCCCCGGCGCGACGGTGGGCTGCCCGCGCGCATCAGGGACAGGGGCACCGGGGCCGGCGCGAGCAGGGCGCACAGTTCCAGCAGCCGCACGGTCGCCGGTGCCGACGGGGCGTGCCGCCGCTGGAACAGCGCCCAGCACAGCGCGACCGGGGCGTCGCCGTCCCGGCCGGCGAGCAGGTCGCGCGGGTCGAGATCGTCCTCGGTGAGCAGCCGGGCGGCCAGGCCCACCGCCAGCGGCTGGTCGGCGAGCCGGGCGGCGATGGCGTCGGCGACATCGAGGTCCAGGTCGGGGCGCCGGGCGGTCAGCAGGGCGACGGACCGCTCGCGGGGCAGGAGACCGACCCGCACCACCGGCACCGGCATCGGCACCGTCATCGGAATCGGCACCGGACCGGCACGGCGCGTCCTCCTGTCGGCGTCGACGAGCAGCAGGTGGCCCGATCGGGCCGGCAGCGACTGGTCCAACCACCGCCATAACCCCGACGCGTCGCGGGCGTCGTCGAAGACCAGCAGCCAGCGGTCCCGCCGGTTCAGCTCGGCCAGCACGGCCCCGATCGTCGCGTCGACGCCGGCGCCGGCACCGGCCGGCAGCCCCAACGGCCCGGCGAGCGCGGCGAGCTGCAGGCCGAGCAGCGGAAGCTGCCCCGCGTCCAGCCACCGGACCAGCCCGTACCCCGACGCGTGGCGGTGGGCGTAGTCGGCCGCGAGCTGGGTGCGTCCGCTGCCGGCGGGGCCACGCAGCACGACGGCCCGCACCGGGCCGTCGGTCAGGGCCCGGCGGACCTGGCTCAGCAGCGTCGCGCGCTCGACGACCGGCCGGTCCCGGCGCGGCACGTTCCACCCCGCGGGCAGCAGGGGCGGGAAGGGGCCGACTGCGGAGTCGGGCCCGGGCCCTGCGGGGCGGGGGGCGACGGGCGCGCCGACGGCGGCCAGGAGCCGCCGGGTGGCGGTGGCCTCGTCGACGCCGAACAGGTCGACGCGCTCGACGGTGGCCAGCACCTCGGGGACCGGGCCGTCGGCCACCCGGACCAGCAGCAGGGGCCGCGTCGCCAGCATCGCGGCCCATTCCAGCGTGCACCAGGGGGCGTCGAACAGGGCCGGGGAACAAACGGCGAGGACGCGTTCCGCCCGCGCCACCTCGGCGCCTATATCGGAAACGGCGTACTCGCCGCCGGGCGATTCGGAAGGCTGTACCCGCACCGTGCGGCCGGCGGACTCGAGAATGTCACTGATCCAGGTGACCCAGTTCTCATCCGGACCGGCATACGAAAGGAATAAGTCGGCGCCCGGCTGGGCGGTACCGGCGGCGTCGACCGCGAACGGTCGGGTAGATCGCACGACGCCAGAGCCTGCCAGAAAAGGCCATCACGATTCACGCCCTGCGGCTGTGACCTACGGCGACCGAGGGGCCGCCGGCACAACGGCGTAAAAACGAACCCCTTCTTGCGGCGGGCCCGGCCGCGGCGGTGCCGGAAACCGGCTGGTCGGAAATGTGGCCTGCGTGACGTTGCTCGGCAGCGACCAATGGCAGCGGGTGAAACCGTAACAAATCCCTACCCCTTTGGTCAGGTCCGGGCGGGAGTGGGCGAGCCGCTCACCGCGCCCGGGAGCGCTACCGGTGGTGGACCGTGAT
This sequence comes from Frankia sp. AvcI1, assembly GCF_001420875.1. Classification (NCBI taxonomy): domain Bacteria; kingdom Bacillati; phylum Actinomycetota; class Actinomycetes; order Frankiales; family Frankiaceae; genus Frankia; species Frankia sp. AvcI1. The sequence continues at coordinate 112,072 of NZ_LJFZ01000004.1, forward strand.
CCGGGTCCAGGAGCCGAGGTAGACCCGGTCGCCGTCGTCGAGCGCGACGGCGCTGCCCGGCGTCAGGCGGACCAGGTGCGCCGGGTCCGGGCCGACCCAGGTGCCGTTCGACGAGCCCAGATCGCTGACTCGCAGGGAGCCGTCCGCCAGGAGTTCCAGTACGGCGTGGGAGCGGGAGACCCCGGGATCGCCCGGGTCGCCGGACAGGTCGATGCCCGGCGGGGTGCGCTGGCTGCGGCTGCGCCGGCCGACCACGGTCCGCGCGGCGGTCAGCTCGACGGTCATCGGGCGGGACCGCTCGGGGAAGGCGGGTGCGTCCGTGCCGTCGCCCCGTGCGAAGAACGCACGGTCGACGGAGATCCGCGCACTCCAGCGCCCGGCCACGCCGCCGGGCGTCTCGGCGCGCGTCGACCCGGTGGGCGACGACCCGGTAGGCGACGGCGCGACCCGCAGGGGGACGGCGTTCGCCGGCAGCGGGCCGGTGCCCGTGGCGAAGTTGTGGTCGCAGGCGCGGCAGTGGGTCTGCACCCCGCGGCGCGGGCAGCCGCAGAGCGGGCAGGTCTCCCGTCTCACCGCTTCGCGGGAACCGTCAGCGTCGAACCGGCGTCGAGGTCCATCTCGTCGAGCTTCGCCACCTCGTGGCGCAGCCGCACCGCACCGGTGACCGGGTCGTCGATCTCGACGACCTTGCCGAGCCGGTCCAGCATCGCGCCGTCGTCGGCCGCGGCGGCGATCCGGGCCGCCCGGCCCAGCAGCGTCACGGCGCTGACCTCGTCCCCGGCGCGGCGCGCCGCGAGCCCGTCCTGCACCGCGCGGGCGAGCTCGGCCTGCCCGGTGTAGTGGGCGACGACGCCGTCGATGCGGGTCGACAGCTCGGCGTCCTCGGTCCACACCGCGCGCACACGGGCCTGCGTGACGACCTCGCCGCCGACGACCAGGCTCACCCGGGCGGCGAGCCGCTCGTCGCCGACGTCGGCCGGCGGCACGTCGACGCACAGGTGGTACTCGCGGATGCCCGCCGCCCACGCGCCGGTCGGATGGTCCCGGGTGAACGGGTTCACCTCGACCGCGCGCGGCATCAGGTCGTCGACCTCGGGGGAGACCTGGCGCAGGAAGCGGGTGGTGGAACCCTTCGGCGTCCACACGCGCAGCGCGACGTCGGCCACGCCGCGGGCGAGCGCCTTGGCGACCAGGGCGCGGAAGTCGTCGGCCATCTCCGCGGGCTCGCGCAGCAGCGACACGGTGCCGAGCAGCCGGGTGGAGATCTGGCGCAGCTCGTCGACCCGCCAGTCCGCGCCCACCCCGCGGCAGTCGCACTGGAAGGCGCCCTGGCACGCGGCCAACGCCGCCTCCAGCGCCCGCCCGCTCTCGCCGTTCTGGCCGTCGGTGAGCAGGATGGCGTGGTGGATGGCGTCCGGGCGCGACGCCATGAGCTGTGCGGTCAGCCGCAGCCAGCGGCCCATCGCGGTGCCGCCGTGCGGACGCAGCCGGGCGACCGCCCGGCCCGCGGCCGCCCGCGTCTCGGCGCTCGCCGTCACCAGCTCCCGGCGCTCCGGATAGACCACCCGCGCCTGCTCGGTGCCCTCGACCACGGCGAACGCGACGCCGTCGGGCAGCGCGTCGATCGCCGCCTGCGCCGCCCGCCGCGCCTCGATGATCTTCGACTGCGGGTACTCCATGGAGCCGGAGCAGTCCAGAATGATCACCTCGGCGGCGCCGGGGGCGTCGCCGTGGGTCTCGCCGTGGGTCTCGCCGTGGGTCTCGCCGGGGCCCGGCACCGGCCGGCCGGTGCCGGTGCCGGACCCGGCGGCGGTCTCGTCGCGGGCGGCGACGGTGATGACCGCGTGCACCTCGCCGGCGCCGTCGGCGAGGAACTCGTTCTGGCTGACGTCACAGGTGAAGGTGATCATCGCTGCTCCCCGGGATATCGATGACGATCACGGTGATGTTGTCGCCTCCGCCGCGGGCGAGGGCCACGGTCGTCAGGTGGCGGGCGACCGCGAGCGCCGGCGCCTCGGCGGGCAGCTCGGCGATCCGTTCGGCGACGGCGCCCGCGGCCGAGAGGTAGTTCCACAGCCCGTCGCTGCACAGCACGACCCGCCCCGGCCCGTTCAGCGCCGTCACGGCGACGCGGGGGACCGCCGACGCGCTGCCCACGCCGAGCCAGTGGGTGATCGTGTGGGCACCGGGCCCGGTCTCGGCCCGCTCCGGTGGCAGCAGGCCGGCCCGCACGGCCTCGGCGGCCAGCGTGTCGTCCGCGGTGAGAAGCCGCGCGCCGGACCGGTCGATCAGGTAGGCCCGACTGTCGCCGAGCCAGCCGACCGACAGCCGGTCCGGCGTCACGACTGCGGCGACGAACGTGCACGCCGGCGCGTCGTCCGGGCCGCTGATCGAGGCGAGGGCGCTGCGCTGCGCGGTCGCGGCGGCGGCCCGCAGCGCGCTCGCCTGCCAGCGTGCGGTGTCCCCGCCGGGCGAGGCCGAACCGGGACGGGGACCGAGCGGCCGGGTTTCGCCGCCTGCGCCGACACCGCCTGCACCGCCGGGCGCGTCGCCGGGCGCGTCGCTGGGCGCGTTGCCGCTGAGCCTGGGGTCGCTCGTGTCGGTGGCGTCGCCGGGGTGGGGCGGCGTGGCCGGGGGCACCGTCAGCGTGCCGGCAAGCTGCGCGAGCAGGTCGACGGCGTCCCGTGCCGCCCGCACCGCCGCCGGTCCCGATCCCGGGGCTGTCGACACCCCGTCGCAGACGGCGGCGAGCGTCGCGGCCGGCCGGTCGTCGTCGCCGGGCCCGGCCAGGACGCGCAGCGCGAAACCATCCTCGTTGGTGCGGTGCACCAGGCCGCGGTCGGACACCCCCGCGGCGCTGCCGAGGTCGAGATCGGACCGGTCTCCGGGCGGGTCTCCCGGGCGCAGCCCGGTGCCGCAACTCTCACAGAACCGGTCGTGGGCAAAGACGACCGCCGCACACGCCGGACACCGCCCGTCGCCCGGTGATCCTGGGGCGCCCGGTGATCCTGGGGCGCTCTCTGATCCTGGGGTGCCCGGCTGCGGGCGCTGTTCCGTGGTCACATCAGCGTCCGGGGACGGACGCTGTTGGCGAGATCGACCAGGGCATACCGTTCGTCGGGCGTCGCGGCCAGGCGGGCCAGCGTCCGGTAGGCACGTTCCAGCCCGAGCCGCAGCGCGGCGGGCCGCAGCGCCGACCCGGCGATGGTCACCTGGGGGTCCGCCGCCATCGCGCCGGTGCTGACCAGGTCGAGCGCGNCGGCCAGCAGGTCTCGGGTGAGGGTCGCCCGGCCCGCCGGATCGAGGTCCAGATCGTCGAGGATCGTCGACGCCGCCCGCAGGCCGGCCTGGTCCGGGGCGCCCGCGGCGGTGACGGTGCCGAGCACCCGGGCCAGGCGCACCCGCGCCTCGACGTGGGCCGCCGACGCCGCCGGCACCCGCCGGTAGGCCTGCGCGGCGCCGTCGCGGTCGCCCGCGGCGAGACGTACCCGGGCCAGCCCGAACGCAGCGCTGGTGAACGTGTCGTCGGTGCGCGAGACCAGGTCGTAGAGCTCCTGGGCCCGGGGCAGATCGCCGCCCGCCTCGGCCGCGCGGGCCAGCGCCAGCTTCGGCGCGAGCTCGCCGGGCACCTCGCCGTACACCCGCTCGAACGCCGTGACCGCCCCCGCCGTGTCACCCTGGGTGAGTAGGAGCAGGCCACGCTGCCAGTGCACCCGCCAGGCGAAGGGATCCTCGGCCGCCACGGCGTCGAGCAGCTCCCGCGCCGCGTCGTGCTCACCGAGCCGGGTCCGCAGGTCGGCCAGGCACAGCCGGGCGCCGGCGCTGTCCNCACCCATCGCGTCGAGCAGCTCGGCGAGCTGGCCGGGGGAGACGTCGGGCAGCGCGGCGAGCGCGGTGGCCGCGGGATCGTCCGGATCGGGCAGCAGCGCCGGCAGCAGAGCCGNCAGCAGACCCGAGGGCACCGGATCGGCCGGTTCACCCGTCGGGTGGGCGTCACCGGTGAACCGGACGCTGCGGGCCGGCATCGGGGTGNCCCGTTCGGCGGCGACGATCTCCCGCAGGACGCCGAGCAGTTCGCCGTNCATCTCCTCGGCACTGGTGAACCGATGATCGGGGTCGAGCGCCGTGGCCTTGACCAGCAGACGGTAGAGCGACTCGTGCCGGGCGAGCACCGGATGCCCCGACGCCGGCGGCAGGGCGTGCCGGTAGGTCNAGGTGTTGCCGCGGAAGTCCAGGACGAGGGTGGCCAGCGTCCGGCCCACCGTGTACAGGTCGGAGGCCACCGACGGGCCCTCGGTGGGCACTTCCGGGGCCTGGTAGCCGAGCGTGCCGTAGACGGCGCCGTCGTGGTCGTCGATCCGCCGCACTGCGCCGAGGTCGATCAGCCGCACCGCGTCCCGGCCGACCATCATGTTGTCCGGCTTGAAGTCGCAGAACACCAGACCGTTGCGGTGCAGGTAGGCGAACGCGGGCAGCACCGCGAGCAGGTAGGCGACGGCCTCGGCCGCCGGCAGCGGGTCGGGCCGACCCGCGGCGGCCCGCCGCCGGCGCAGCACCTCGCGCATCGACGTCCCGCCGACGTACTCCATCACGATGTAGCCGGTTCCGGCATGCTCGACGAACGTGTAGATCTTCACGATCGCCGGATGGTCGACCGCGGCCAGGAACCGGCGTTCGGCTATCGCCGCGGCCTGCGCGTGCCGGTCGCCGGAGTCGAGCAGCCCCTTGAACACCACCCAGAAGTCCCCGCCGACGCCGTGGTCGCGGGCCAGGTAGATCCAGCCCTGCCCGCCGTGGGCGAGGGCACCGGCGATCTCGTACTGGCCGACGCGGTCGCCCGGCCGCAGCGCAGGCCGGAACGAGTAGGGCTGCCCGCAGCCCGCGCAGAACCCCTCCGCCAGGGCCGGCTGGCCCCCGCGCGAGCGGCCGACGGGCTCGCCGCAGCGGGCGCACACCCGCCGCCGCTGCGGGATCTGCGGGTCGGCGAGCACCAGCGAGGTGGGATCGGGCAGGTCGATCTCGGGCATGCGCACCAGCCCGGCGCCCAGCCGGTCGGGCGCGCTGTGGCTCGCCGACCCGCGCCGCGACCGCCGCGAGGCGGTGGCCCCCGACGACGCGGACCCGCCGGTTCCGTGGGACACGGCAATTCCGTGGGACGCAGGGGATGCGCCGGACGCAGGGCGTGCGCCGGTCACGCCGCCGTCCACCGGCGCCCAGGCGGCGGGACGGTCGGCGGCCGCGGCGGCCGGGCCGGGCGGCCGGTAGGCGAGGCCGGTGATCGTGCAGTAGCCGTCCTCGATGACGCCCTCGCAGTCCGGCTCGGGACACCGGATCGCCTCCGTCATGCGTGCTCCTCTGGTCGGGCGGGGTATCGGGCGGGCGCGGCTGCCAGCAGGGCGTCCGCGTAGGCGCGGACGAGCTTCTCGGCCCGGTCCAGGTCGATCGGGGCCGATCCCAGCGCGGCCAGCGCGGGGGCGTAGCTGGCCTCCACCGCGGCGGATTCACCCAGGCCGGTGCGCCCGGCCTTGGCCCGCAGCGCCCGCAGCAGCCCGCGCAGCTCGTCGCGGCGGCGCACCGGCGCCGCGTTCGTCTCGGCGATCGTCGTCGCCGTCGCCAGCGTCGCCTGCGCGGTGCGCCGCCAGGCCGGCAGGCCGTAGGCGACCAGCCGCCAGTCGCCGGCCTCGCCGGCGGCGCTCAGCCGGTCCAGCCAGGGCCGCAGGCCGCGCCGCGGCGCGTCGAACCACCCGTCGGACAGCCGCAGCAGGCCATCGGCGTGGCCGCTGATCCGCTCGACGACCTCCCGGGCACGGCGCTCGCCGACCTGCGCGGCCGCGACGACCTGCGCCAGCAGCGCGTCGGCCGCGGCAAGGTCCGCGGCGAGATGGTCGTGTGCCCGCGCGAGTGCGGCGACGGCGGCGAGGGCTGGGGCGAGCGCGTCGCCGACCTCGGTCAGCAGCTCCGCCGGCACGTCGAGCGGGTCGGCGGCCACCGCGGCCTGGGCGAGTGCCAGCGCGGCCCGGGCTGTCGCGAGCGCCGGAACCTCGTCGTCCACGGCTCCGTCGTCGTCCACGGCTCCGTCGCCGGCCTCGGCTCCGTCGTCGGCCTCGGCGCCCCTCGGGCCGGCGCCACCCGGGGTGAGCCCGAGGCGTTGCGCCGTCGCCTGCGCCTCGGCGAGGTGGCGGCCGAGCGGTGCCAGCGCCTCGCGGTGCGCGGCTCGTGCCGCGATGATCTCGTCGGCGGCGGCGCGTAGGGCACGGACGCTCGCGAGCGCCTCCTCGAGGCGACGATGGGCGGGAGTCCGGGCCGCAGCGTCGTGTCCCTCAGCCGCCCCGGCGGCGCCGGCCGGGCGGTCACCGTCGGGCTCGGCGTCCAGCAGCGCGGCGAGCCGGGCGGTGCGCCGGGCGCCAAGCCGTGGACCCTCTCCCCGTTCGGCCGCGGCGGCGGTGAGCAGGTCGTTGAGCGCGGCGTGGGTCTCCCAGAGGCCCACCAGCCGGCGGCGGGCGTCGGCGGCGATCGCGGCGGTGCGTCCGCGCAGCCGCGGCGGATCGCCGAGGTGCCGGTCGATGAGGGCGTCGAGGTCCAGCAGCTCCGCGGCGAGCTGCGCGCCGCCGGAACGCAGCCTGGTCAGGGCCGCGTCGACGTCCGAACGGGTGCGCATCGCCGGTCACGCCCCCTGCGTCGACGCGAGCGATCCCGCTGCCCGACGCGGCGAGGGCCGGACGGGTCGGGCGTGCCGGGCGGAACATGCTGTGCGGGCGCCGGCGAGGCGCGCGGATCCGGCCGCTCGTGGCGCGCGACTCGCCCCCGCGGCATCAAGCATGCCCGCCATGCCCTGAGTACCACCGCCCCGATCGTCCGTTTCGCGACCGTCCCGGTCTCGCCGGGACGCCCGCGCCTGCACCGCCCTGAGCCGCGGCGGTCAGGGCGCCTGATGGCGGTCCGACTCCGCGGGATGGCTGATCGTAAATCGGTCGAGCACCTTCCGTGGGGCAATGTCGCCTTGTCGTCACCTCGCCCGGCTCACAGTGCCGGCATGTTAGGCAGTCCGGCCCTGGGAGCAGGGCGAATCCGGCCGGCCTGGGAAGACGTAGTGAGGGCGACCTGCCTTCGGCGTCGCGGCGGGACCGGCACCGTCGGGGGCGGGCGCAGCCCCTTCAGCCGTCGCCGGACCAGCACGTCAGAGTGGGGAGCCGCTCGGTGTTGAGGTCCGGAGGCGGGAGGCGGGAGACGCCGCGTCACCCGCCGTCGGTGTAGCGGGGGACCGGCGCGGTCGGGGGTGGGCGCAGTGCCGGCAGCCAGTGTTGGACCAGCGCGGCCCAGGTGCCGTCGCGCACCACGTCGGCGAGCACGCCGTTGACGAAGCGGGTCAATTCCGGATGGCCGCGGGCGACGCCGATCGCGTCCGGCTCGTTGGACAGTCCCGGGCCGACGAGGTGGACCCGGGGATCCTGCGCCGCCATGCCGGCGAGGACCGCGCTCGTCGTCGTGATCCCCGCGACCTGGCCGGACTGGAGCAGCACGAGGCAGTCGGCGATGTTCGNCACGGTCCGCACGACCGGGTGCGACGACGTCCGGCGCAGAGTGTCCACCGTGGTGGTCCCCGCCGCGGTGCACACCGGCTGCCCCCCGAGGTCGTCCAGGCTGCGGGCGGGCGAGCCGAGGGGGACCAGCACCCGCTGCGTCTCGTACCAGTAGACGGTGGAGAAGTCGATCTGNCGGCGCCGCTCGCAGTTCGTCGTCATGGTCGCGACGACGATGTCCACGTCCCCGTGCGTCAGCACCGGGATGCGCTCGGCGTAGGTCGTCGCGCGAAACCGCACGTGCCCGTCCGTGCCGAAGATCGCCCGGCCGATGCGGTTCGCCAGGTCCACGTCGAAGCCCTCGAACTGCCCGGTGAACGCGTTGATCGAACCGAACGGCGGGACATCCGCGAGCACCGCGGCCCGTAGGTAGCCGCGTTGCTGGATCGTCGCGAGGAACGTGCCGGCCGGCATCGCGCCGGGCGTGGGGGGCACGGCCGGTGGCCGCAGGCTCGCCTGCGGATCTCCGCAGCCCGCACCGGTGCCCGACGGTGGCGGGACGCCGGTGGCAGACGGGGACGAGGCGCCCGTCGTGACCAGCGGCCGTGCCTGCGCGGGAAGCGGCGCGTCCACGGTTGCGCAGCCGGCGCCGGCGAGGGCCAGCAGCACCGCGACGGCCAGCGCGATGACCCGCGGCAGCCTCGTGGACGTCGTGGACGTCGTGGACGTCGTGGACGTCGGGGACGTCGGGGACGTCATGGAGGTCGGGGAGGTCGTGAGGGTCGTGGGTTTCGGCATGATGGCGGCTACCGATAGTCGTTGATGCGGAGCTGGATACCGGCGAGCGCGAGGGCGGCGGCGAACAGGAGGCTCGCCGTGACGGCCAGCGGCAGCGGATCGAGGCCGTCGTCCGCGGCGGTGAGTCGCTGCTCGAACCGGCCGCGGCCGGCGTCGAACACCACTGTCGAGGCGGTGTCGAACCGTCGGAAGGCGTCGGTGCCGCCGCCCTGGGCCAGGGCCACCGCCTGCTGGAACCCGCCGACCTCGGCGACGAGCGCGCGGACTCGCACCGCGCTGGCCTGGTAGGACTGCCAGGTGGGCGCGAGCGCGCCGCGGGCGGCCCGGTCCGATCCGGGTAGCGCCGCGGTCGCCGGGAGCAGCCCCGTGCCGGTCGGCCGGCCCTGGGCGTCGTAGCCCAGCCGGGCGCTGACCGCGTCGGCGTCGGCGTCGAGGCCCGCGCCGTTGCCCCGGGAGATCAGCGACAGGCTCTCGTCGCCCCAGGCACGCAGCGCGAGCGCCCGGGCCTGCGCGGTCATCGTCATCGGCACGTAGCCGTCGTCGCGGCTGTCGAGCAGGCGGGCGCGCTGCACCCCGAACGCGGCGAGCGTCCACCCGAGCGCGAGCGCGGCGAGCAGCGTCGCCGCCACCAGCGCCGGATTGAGGATGCGGTTGGTCCGCCGGAACAGCCGGACCTGCAGGACGATCAGCACGGCGAGCGTCGCCAGCCCGGCGACGGCGACCACCACCGGGTGGTAGACGCGGCTGGCCTGCCGGTAGTCGTGGTCGATGCGGTCGGCGGCCGCGGCGGCGAGCCCGTCGGCGGCCGGCAGGATCGTGCCCTGCATCAGGCTGGACGCCTCGCGTAGATACGCACCNCCGACGACCAGGCCGAGNCGGTTGTTTGCCCGGGCTCGTTCCACCTCGCCGGTGTAGACGGGCAGCTGCTCGGTGAGCACGGTCAGCGGCTCCCGCGGCCCAGCGGCCCGGGCGAGATCGACGATCCGCTCGCTCGCGTCGGCGATGGCCCGCTGGTAGGCGGCGCGCTGGTCGGGAGGCTCGACGCCGCCGGCGAGGAAGGCCCGTGCCGCCGCGGCGTCGGCCGCCGAGAGGTCGGCGTGCAGGCTCTGCGCCGCGATGAACGACGCGCCGCTGTCGGTCCGCAGCGAGTGCAGCGCCTGCTGGCGGGCCCGCACGGTGGCGAGGGCCGCGATCCACAGGACGAGCAGCCCGACGGTCACGATGATCGACAGCAGCCGCAGCCGGCCGGGCGGGGTGGCCGTGNGGCGCCGCAGCCCGCGGCGCCCGGGCGAGCCGCCCCTGCCACCGTTCGTCTCCGGCCCGCCGGCCACGCCCGATCCGCCGGCTGCCCCCAAGGTGCCGGCCGCCCCCAAGGTGCCGCTCGTTCCCGGTCCGCCGGCCGTGCCCAGGGTGCCGGCTGCACCCCCGGCGGGCATGCCCGTCGCGCCGCGGACTGCGGTCGGCGGTGGCGTGGTTGCGGCCGGCGTGGTTGTGGCCGGCGGGGTGGCGGGATGCGGGGTGGAGGGAGGCGACGGCGTGCCCACCGCGGTCATAGCCGGTGATCTTAGGTGAACCACGGCGTTGCGTGGCCCCGGTGTCAGCTTTGCGTCATCACACTTCGCTGCGGCGTCCCGGGCCGGGGTTCGCCGCCGTCCGCGGTCGCGCGTCGTGGCGAAGCTCGTGGGCGCGCACCTGCCGTCCTCCACGCCGACGACGCCCGCCGGCCGGACGCGGCGATCAGTGGGGCACGAGGTCCGGGTGCACCGGCGCCGTCGCGTTGGCCATGACCTCCTCGGCCCGGTCCCACACGCGGTGCAGCCCGAGCGCGAGGGTCAGGCGGTCGGTGAACGTCTTGGTGACCGCGTCGGCGACGAGGACGCCGGCGTGGTCGGCGGTGATGCCGGCGGCGGCCAGGACGCGGGCACCGGAGCCCCACGCGGCCAACGGCTTGAGGTGCCGGTAGGCCTCCTGGAGCAGCAACGTCACCTTGAGCGCGTCCGCCACCTGCAGGGCGTCGCGCGGGGAGGTGTCGCCGGCGACGACGACGGCGTCGAACTCGACGGAGCGGGCGGTGAGGTTCGTCCGCTCGACGACCTCGGTGTGCCGGCCGTGGTGGAGGACCCCGCCGACGGGGGCGACGACGAGGAGCTGCACCCCGAGGCTCGCCACGGCCTTGCGGAGCTTGTCGATGCCGCCGAGGTCGGCGTCCAGGCTGGCGATCACCCCGATGCGNCGGCCCGCGACGGGGCCCGGCTCCGTCACGAGCTGGGACAGCGAGGGGGCCAGGGCGACGTCGGGCGGNGAGCCGTCGGGAGCGGGTAGACCCAGCGCGGCGGCGACCCGGGCGCTCAGGTCGGCGTCGACGTTGGCGAGCACCCTGAGCTGGCGTTCCTTGATGGCCTTGTCGTACACCTTGCCCAGTTCGAAGGCGAAGGCCTCGACGATGTGCGCCCGTTCGATCGGGCTGACACTGCGGTAGAACATCGCAGCCTGGGAGAAGTGGTCGTCGAAGGAGACCGGGTTGGCACGTACGACGCGGCCTTCCACGGGCCGCTCCCGCTGCACGTAGCCGCCCTCGNCCTCGGCCGCGACGAGCGGCAGACCCTCGTCGACGCTGTTGGGCAGGTAGGCCGCGAGGCCGGTGTGGATCGCGGACTGGTGGGCGCCGTCGCGGAGCAGGTCGTTGACCGGGCAGTGCGGCCGGTTGATCGGTAGCTGCGTGAAGTTCGGCCCGCCGAGGCGGGTGAGCTGGGTGTCGAGGNAGGAGAACAACCGGGCCTGCATGAGAGGGTCGTCGGTGACCTCGATGCCGGGGACGAGGTTGCCGGTGTGGAAGGCGACCTGTTCGGTCTCGGCGAAGTAGTTCGTCGGATTCGCGTTCAGGGTCAGCCGGCCGATCAACTGCANGGGCGCCAGTTCCTCGGGCACCAGTTTGGTGGGATCGAGCAGGTCNATGCCTTCGAACGTGTGCGTGCCGTCGTCGGGCAGGACCTGGATGCCGAGCTCGTACTCGGGGAAGGCGCCGGCGTCGATGGCGTNGGCCAGGTCCCGGNGGTGGAAGTCCGGATCGACCCCGGCGGCGATCTGCGCCTCCTCCCACACGAGGGAGTGGACGCCNCTGACCGGTTTCCAGTGGAACTTCACCAGGCTCGTGAGGCCCTCCTCGTTGACCAGCCGGAACGTGTGGACGCCGAAACCCTCCATCGTGCGATAGGACCGGGGAAGACCGCGGTCACTCATGTTCCACAGGACGTGGTGGGTGGCCTCGGTGTGCAGGGAGACGAAATCCCAGAAGGTGTCGTGGGCCGACTGCGCCTGNGGAATCTCCCGGTCCGGGCGCGGCTTGCCGGCGTGGATGACGTCGGGGAACTTGATGCCGTCCTGGATGAAGAACACCGGGATGTTGTTGCCGACGAGGTCGACGTTTCCCTCGCTGGTGTAGAACTTCACGGCGAAGCCGCGGGTGTCGCGGACGGTGTCCGCCGACCCGCGGGATCCGAGGACGGCGGAGAACCGGGTGAACACGGGCGTTTGGCGACCCTTGACGGCGAGGAACCGGGCCTTGGTCACNGACGCCGCCGTCCCGTAGGACTCGAAGACGCCGTGCGCGGCGGCGCCGCGGGCGTGCACGACCCGTTCCGGAATCCGTTCGTGATCGAAATGGGTGATCTTCTCGCGGAGGTGGAAGTCCTCCAGCAGCGTGGGGCCGCGCTCGCCGACCTTGAGGGAGTGGTCGGTGTCGGGGAGCCGGAGCCCCTGCGCGGACGTCAGGTAGACGCCCTCCTGGGTGGGTGCCGCCAGGCGGGCGGCGTTGTCCTCGGCGGCGTTGTCCTCGGCGGCGCCGTTGGCGGCGGCCGACCGGGAGGCGGCCTGATCAGAGTGACGGGCGGTTGGCATCGCGACTCCGTAGGGGTAGAGCGAAGGACAGCGGATCTCCACCCGCCTGCGGCCGAATCCGGAGCAGACGGACGAACCTTCGTCGCCGTGCGATCTCCTTCATGGTAACTCTGAGTAAGCTAATACCGCTGCATCGGTAGCATCGCCGGGGAGGTGTGGGCGCGGGGATCCGGTCGGCGACGCTCGGTGGTGGTGCTCAGTGGTGGCGCTCAGTGGCGGCGGACGTCGAACGGTGCCGCGAGGTTGGTGAGTGCGAACAGCCGGTAGGTCAGGGGACGGGCGCCGATCACGACCAGGCGCTGCCCCGAGGCCCTCGCCCGGGTGCGGGCGGCGACCAGTGCTCCCAGCCCCAGGGCGTCGAGGAAGTCGACCTCGGCGAGGTCGACCACGACGGTGGGGGACCCGCCGCGGACGGCCGCGAACAGCGCCGAGCGCAACGCCCCGACGCTGGCCAGGTCGATTTCTCCACGCACCTCGACGCCGGTTTCGGCGGATCCGTGGTGGACCGTCACCGACAGCCTGTCGGCGACCCAGACGTGCTGCGGGGATTCGACTGGTGGCGGCTCGGCGTCGGCCTCGACCGCTTCCCGGGTCACCGGGCCTTCTTCCCCGATAACGAGGAATTGTTGGAGGTCATCCTCGGTCGGCGGGAGCCGCGAGGGGACCATGTCGACGACCGACACCGATGCGATGCGTGCGGAGGGGGCCGCGCCAGACGCGATGGGCGGGGAACCGCGGAGGGATTCCGCCGACCGTCGCCTCAGGGGAATCCGCTGAGACCCTCATGTCCGTGGACTCCCTTGCGCGCTGAAAAACAACGCGTCACCGGGAGTCTGGAGCGACGTCGGCTCTCTGAGGCCACCGCGATTGTGGCATGTCGGACGTCTCGCCGCAAGCCCGACCATCGGCCCTGGGCTTGGAGACGGTGGAGCCACGATCCGGCCGTCGGGCCGTCCCCGCCGCGACGGCGAAACCGGGCGGTCACCGGTGCGCCCGTAGCCGATCGGTACCCGTAGGCTGGAAATGACCAGCGGATGGTTGGCGGGCCGTTACCGGTGCAGGAAACCGATGCGNGGAACCGCGGATGGATGTGGGCAGTGCGGCCCGACGTTGGGGAGGGGCTATCGCCTCGAGTGAGCGTGTCCGGTCCGGTCTCGGTGCGGCGGTGGCGGCCGGCAGCGGCCTGGCGGCGGCCGACGGGCTGTGCCGGGCGTGCGTGCGGCTGCTCGGGGTCGACGGGGCCGCGGTCTCGGTGGTGCGCGACGGCGTCTCGACGGGGACGTTCGGCTCCAGCGGCGCGTTGAGCCGGCGGCTGGACGAGCTCCAGTTCACCTTCGGGGAAGGCCCCTGTCTCGACGCGGTGCGCGAGGGTCGCCCGGCGCTGGTCCCGGACCTCACGCTGACGACCGAGACCCCGTGGCCGGTGTTCGCCGGCGCGGTGATGGCCGTCGGGGTGCGGGCGGTGTTCGCCCTGCCCGTGGTGCTCGCCGGTGCGCCCATCGGCGCCCTGGACCTGTTTCGCCACACTCCCGGCCCGCTGGGCGGGGAGAACCTGGCCGGCGGTCTGTTCGNCGCGAGGCTGGCCAGCTTGCCGCTGCTGGACCTGGCGGGCGGGGATCTGGACTGGGAGGCCGTCGGTGACAGCGGCGAGGGGTTACGGGAGTTCGCCTCCCTCGAGCGGGTCGAGGTCTACCAGGCCACCGGGATGATCATGGCTCAGTGCGACGTCGGTCCGGCCGAGGCGCTGGTGCGACTGCGGGCCTACGCGTTCGCGCACGACCTGACCGCGAGCGAGGCCGCGTGGCGGGTGGTGNAGCGTCAGGTGGCGCTCGACGACGACAGCGCCTGGGTCCTGCCGGACGACGACCCGGGGATGATCGCGTGAGCGCCGAGCGGGAACGTCAGGTCACCCGGGCGTTCGTGTCGCTGGCGAACAGCCTGGTGGACCGCTTCGACGTGGTGGACCTCCTGGACGGGCTGACCGCGGACTGCGCGCGGCTGCTCGACGTCGAGTCCGCGGGCCTGCTCCTGGCCGATCATCGCGGCACCCTGCACCTGGTGGCGGCGTCCTCCGAACGCACCCGCAACCTGGAACTGCTCCAGCTCCAACGCGACCAGGGGCCGTGCCTGGACTGCTANCGGGCGGGGGCGCCCGTCAGCGTCGCGGACCTGCGCACGGCCACGGCGCGCTGGCCGCGGTTCGTCGCCGCCGCCACGCAGGCCGGCTTCGTCTCGGTCCACGCCCTTCCCATGCGGTTGCGGGACACGGTCCTGGGCGCCCTCGGGCTGTTCGGCACGCAGGTCGGGACGCTCAGCGAGGACGACCTGAGTCTCGGCCAGGCCCTCGCGCACGTGGCGAGTGTCGCGATCGTGCAGGACAAGGCGGCCACCGACCAGATCGTCATCAACGAGCAGTTGAAGGGCGCGCTGAGCAGCAGGGTCGTCCTGGAACAGGCCAAGGGCTTTCTGGCGCAGCGCGGGAATCTCGGGATGGACGAGGCGTTCGGTCGGCTGCGGACCTATGCCCGCGACCACAACCTGCGGCTCACCGACGTCGCCCGCGCGGTCGTCGCCCGGGAGATCCCCGCCCAGCGCCTGCTCGATCACGCCGCCACCAGGGCGTCTCGACCGAGGCGCGCCAAGCCGAGTTGAGCGTTCGCGGGCTGGAGTAGTCTGACCGTTGTCACTTCAGCGTGGCAGTGTTCTCGTCCCTGGTCTGGTCCGTACGCCTGTTCCGGGTTCCCTCTCGCTGATGCGTTGTCGGCTGAGAGGGATGCCCATGGGCGCGGATGCCGTGGCCACAAGCAGTGCAGCAGCAGAACCCGCTTCGGCACCGGTGCCGACGCCGTCGGCGGCAGTCCGTGGCAGCGAGTACGCCGAACTGCGGCGCCAGGTCGCCGCCGCCGCGTTGTTCGATGGCCGGGCCGGCTGGTATTCCGCCCGGATCGCGGTGAGTCTGGGCCTGCTCGCCGCCGGCTGGTGGGCGTTCGTCGCGCTGGGCGACTCGTGGTGGCAGCTGGCCACGGCGGCGTTTCTGGCGGTGATGTTCACCCAGGTGGCGTTTCTCGGGCACGACGCGGGCCACCGCCAGATCTGCCTCGGCCGGCGGGGCAACGACGCCCTGGGCCTGTTAGCGGGAAACATGCTGGTGGGGCTGAGCTACGGCTGGTGGGTGGCCAAGCACAACCGGCACCACCGCCACCCCAACCAGGTTGGTCGCGACCCGGACCTCGCCCCCGGCGCATTCGTGTTCACCGCCGCCGAGGCCGGGCGGCGCCGCGGGTGGGCGCGCCGGCTGACCCGCCACCAGGCGTCGCTGTTCTTCCCAATTCTCCTGCTGGAGGGACTGAACCTGCACGTGGCCAGNGTGCGGGAGCTGGCCGAGCGCCGCGACCGGACCGGCCGGCGGGACCGGACCGTCGCCGCGGAGGCGGGGCTGCTGGTGGTGCACCTCGCCGGCTACCTCACCGCCGTCGCCCTGGTTCTCTCGCCGGTCAGGGNGGTGGTCTTCGTGCTGGTCCATCAGGGGCTGTTCGGCCTGTACATGGGCTGCGCGTTCGCGCCGAACCACAAGGGGATGACGATTCTCGCCGGCGACGAGCCCGACTTCCTGCGCCGGCAGGTGGTGACCGCGCGCAACATCCGGGGTGGCCGGGTCACCGACGTCGTGTTCGGGGGGCTGAACTACCAGATCGAACACCACCTGTTCCCGAGCATGCCGCGGCCGAGCCTGCGCCGGGCCCAGCCGCTGATCCGCGCGTTCTGCCAGGCCCACGAGGTCGGCTACCGGGAGACCGGCGCGCTGGCCTCCTACGGCGAGGCGCTGCGGCATCTGCACCGGATCGGCGGGCCGCTGCGGCACCCGACCCCGGAAAAGCGGCTGGCCACCGCCTCCGACCTGGCCGCCGTCGCGGGGGCGGCCGTGTCCACGTGAACTGCGCACCGCCGCGCCGTGGTCGGGACCGGTGAGGGCGGGAGTCCTCAGGGTGGTGCCAGCCTCCTGGGCCCTTTCCAGCCTCCGCGACACCCCCTCAAGAAGCGGGGTGAAACAGCCGAAGTAGGCCGCCGATCTACTCGTGGAATCGGGTCAGACGCTCGCTCAGGACCCGGTCGAGCGCCGCCCGTCCCGCCGGACCCCACGCCGGCTTGCCGCCGGGCAGGCCGCGGTCCCCGTTCTGGCCCATCAGCATCAGGAAGAGGCTCTTGCACGCGGCCAGCCCGCGGGCGCGCCGGACCGTCGCGTGGTCAGCCTCCCCGTAGGCGGCGAAGAAGCGTGCGGCCGCGCCGGCCGGCAGCAGGACCCAGGCGGCCGCCAAGTCCAACGCCGGGTCGCCGACGAACATGTCGCCGAAGTCGACCACGCCCGCCAGCGTGCCGTCCGCGACGACGACGTTCGCGGGATGCAGATCGCCGTGCACCCACACCGGCGGACCCTCCCAGGCGGGGGCCGCGACGGCGTCGTCCCAGACGGCCCGGACGTCGGCGGCGTCGGAGCCGATCGCGTCAGCGTCGGGCTCGCCACTGCTCGTCGTCGTGCCTTCGGCTACTTCGGCGACGACGTTGCCGAATCCTCGCTCCGACGCCGTCCCGCCCCGACCCAGCGACGGTAGGCGTCCACGTCGACGTTGCTGCCGCACACGACGGTGACGACGTGGCGGCCGGCGAAACGGTCCCGGTCCTCGAGGATCGCCNCCACGCCGAGCGCGGCCGACGGCTCGACCACGAGGCCGGCGTGGTCGAGGAGCAGCCGCATCCCGGCGATGATCGACGCCTCCCGGACCAGGACCGCGTCGTCGGCGACGAGGAGGAGGTCGTTGAGGACGGCCGGGATGGGACGTCGACCGGCGACGCCGTCGGCAATGGTGTTGGTCGCGTCGGTGGTGACGACGCGCCGCCGGCGCCACGAGTGGGTCATCGCCGGTGCGCCCAGCGGCTGGACGCAGATCACCTCGACGTCGGGCGCCAGGGCCTTCACCACATGACCCACCCCGGTCGCCAGCGCTCCGCCGCCGAGCGCGAGGAGGACCGCGTCGAACGACGGCCCGATGTTGAATGGCGGCCCGGTGTCGACGAGTTCCAGGCCGATGGTCGCCGCGCCCTCGCACGTCTCGAGGTCCAGGCTGTCCTCGACCAGCCGGATGCCGTCGCGGCGCGCGATGNCCGCGGCCCGCTCACGAGCCAGGTCGAAGTCGCCGTCCACCAGCTCCACCCTGGCGTCCAATGCACGGATGCGGGCCAGCTTGGCCGCGGGCGCGTGGCGGGAGGCCACGACGGTGACGTCGAGCCCCCGGCCGCGACCGGACCAGGCGAGGGCCTGGCCGAGATTGCCGGCGCTGGCGCACACCACGGCCCGCGCGCCGGTCTCGGCGAGCCCGCTCGCGACCATCTCGGTGCCGCGGGCCTTGAAGCTGCGCACCGGATTCGCCGTTTCGAGCTTGATGCTCACCGCGCAGCCGAGGTCGGGTTCCAGCGCCTCGCAGCGATACAGCGGAGTGTCGAGAAACACCGGGTCGATGATCCGGCGAGCCGCTCGGATCCGGGCGGTGTCGAGACGCGTTCCCTGCACGGTCCGCCAGCGTAACGCCGCCGGCGACGGTCGGTTTGGGCCTCCCGGCCTCAGCGAGGGCCGGCCGCGTTCCCTGATCCTCGCCGTCGAGGTGTGAGGATATGATCGTGGACGGCGGGGTCCCGACCGGCACCACGGGGCGGTTCCGCGGTTCCGCGGAACCGCAGGCGCCGGACGCGGGGGCTGGTGCTAGCAGGCGAAGGCGAGTTCGGGTCCTTCTGTGCCTGCCCGTGCACGCCGATCGTGCCGAGGGTTCGTGCCACTTTTCGGCGCGGGAGTCCGCTTCCCGTCGCCAGCCACGAGCCCGTGAGAATCAGCAGAAAGCCGAGGAGCATCGTTCTCGTCAGGTTCTCGTGCAGAAAGGGAACGCCCAGCGCCACCGCCACCAGGGGATTGACATAGGTGAACACGGTCCCTCGACTCGCGCCGACCTCGGAGATCAACGCGAGGCAGGTGATCCAGGCCAGCGCCGTACACACCACGCCCAGCACCACAATGCTGCTCTGCGCCTTCCAGCTCGGGGTCGTCCCTGGTAGGCGAAGGGCCGCCACGGGCAGCAGGACCAGGGCCGCCGCGACGCACTCCGCCGTGACCACGCCCAGCCGCGGAAGATGGACGAACGGGCTGCGCTGCACCAGCACCGCGCCCAGGGCATAGCACCCCGAGGCGAGAAGAACGAGCCCCGCGCCGGCCAGGAACACAGTGTCCCCGCCCACCCTCACGCCCAGCAGCGCGGCAACACCGCCCAGGCCGAGGCCCAGGCCCACGGCACGGCGCCGTGACACCCGTTCCCCCGTCAGACGCGGCGCAATCAGGGCCACGAACACGGGTTCCGTCGCGATCAGCAGGCTGGNCATCGACGAGGCGACATGGCGTTCCCCGACGCTGATGCACAGGAAAGGCACGCCGATCTGAACCAGTCCGAGCATGGCGAGACGGAGCCAGCATCCCCGTAAACCCGAGAAGGACCTGGTCGCCAGTGCCACGGGCAGCAGCACCACCACCGCCACGGCGATGCGACCGAAGGTGGCGACGACGGGATCGACCTCGCGAACCGCGACCTTGATGAACAGATACGGAACGCCCCAGAACAGCGCCATCGCAACAAAGAGCAGCCAGCCACGGCGAGTCACGCAGGCCAGAATACTATCCACCACCGCGGGCAGCTGAGTCGCTTCACCTTTTCCGAACAGGAAAGGAATGGCGCAGTGCTCTGGCCTGCTCGGCGCCGAGTCCTCTCGTCCTCTCGTCGTCTTGTCACGGCTGTCGTCTTGTCACGGCGGCCGCCGCGATGGCGACCACCACGCTGCCCCACGTCATCGAGGGCATGTGCGGGGTCGATCCCCGTTCACCCGAGTTCGTCGGCCACNACGCGGACCAGGTCGCCACCGTCACCCGCCTCCTCGGCCTCGACACCGCGGGCTGATGGACAGCCCGGGGTGTCGGCCGCCGACGGGATCAGGCGCGGGCGAAGTACTGGGTGGGGAACGTGTAGGAGGTGCCGTCGGCGTACCGCTCGGTCTCGACGATCGGCAGCCCGGTGTACCTGGTGGATGNCGTGATGTACAGCGTCTCGGTCAGCCCCTGGAAGTTGTACGTGGCGGTCAGCGACGTCCCGTAGACGCCCCATTTCACGCTGCTGGNGTATCCCCAGTACGACGAATTCGCGGAAAGCCCGAGGAAGGCGTGGGAGAGGACGCTGACCTTCACGGAGTTCCAGTTCGAGCAGTTCGGGAACTCGAGGGCGACGACGATGAGGTGATCGTCGGGATCGGTGGCCTTCCAGGTTCCCTGGTAGGGATTGTCGGTGCAGGTGGATGCCTGCGCGGCCGGCGCGGTGAGGCCCAGGGTCGCCGTCAGGCCGACCGCCAGAGCGGCCGCGGTGAACAGTGCTCCGAGCCGGCGGACGGGCAGGGCGAAACGACGTGACATGGTTACCCCCGTAACTGGTGATTTCGTTCGCTGCGATTGCAACAATGCCAGCATTCAGTTCGCCGCGCGGTGATTGTCGGCTGCTGTACAGCACCCTGCGGCCCGTTGGCCGGACCAGCACGGGGTCGGCTCTGCCACCACAGGGTCGGCCGGTGCTGGGCGCTGCCGGGGCAGTCTGACGACGCCCTACCAGGACGGACGCGGCCAGATCCGCACGCCGAGGCCCAGTTGCAACCGTCTTGCAGTTACGAGAGGGTTGCATCTGGGCCCGTTGGTGGCTCGTTGGCGGAGCTCTCCTCGCGCCCGAGGACGCCGCCCCGAGGTCCCGCAGTCCCGGTGAGGAGGCTTCTGGTGGCTCACGCGGCTTCCGGCGTCGGCGAGCCGACCCTGGCGAGACGGCTGATCGAGTTCCGGCGCAGCCTCACGGGGGCCGACAGGCGGTCCCTGGCGGGGATGGCCGGGNTCATCGTCCTGCTGCACGTCGTGGGGTTCGTCGTCCTGCTCACCCTCGTCACCCCGCACGACTACCGTCTCGGTGGCGATCATCCCGTGTTCACCGCCGGGGTCGGCGTCCTGGCCTATACCTTCGGGCTGCGCCACGCCTTCGACGCCGATCACATCGCCGCCGTCGACAACGCCACCCGAAAGATCATCGCCGACCACGCGGCGAGGGGAGCCGAAGGCGCCGGCCCCCAGCGCCGACCGCTCTCGGTCGGGTTCTGGTTCTCCCTCGGCCACTCGACGATCGTGTTCGCNCTCGCGTTCCTGCTCTCCGTCGGCATCAAGTCCCTGGTCGGCCCGATCGAGGACGACTCCTCCACGCTGCACACCATCACCGGCGTGATCGGCCCGTCGGTCTCGGGGGTGTTCCTGTGGGTGCTCGGGATCCTGAACCTTGCCGCCCTGCTCGGCATCGTCAGGGTCTTCCGCGAGATGCGCCACGGGCAGTACGACGAGCAGGAGCTCGAACGGCGGCTGNAGTCCCGCGGCTTCATGNACCGTTTTCTCGGCGGCCTGACGAAGACGGTCACCAGGCCGTGGAACATCTACCCGATCGGTGTGCTGTTCGGCCTCGGGTTCGACACCGCGACCGAGGTCGGCCTGCTCGTCCTCGCCGGCGGCGCCGCGGCGTTCAACCTGCCCTTCTACTCGATCCTCGTGCTGCCGATCCTGTTCGCCGCCGGCATGTGTCTCATGGACACCATCGACGGCGTCTTCATGAACGCCGCCTACGGCTGGGCCTTCGCCCGTCCTGTCCGCAAGGTGTTCTACAACCTGANGATCACGGCCATCTCCGTGATCGTCGCCCTCGCCATCGGCACGATCGAACTCGTCGGCGTCCTCGCCGACCGGTTCACGATCGAGTCCGGGCCCCTCGCCTGGATCGCCACCATCAACCTCGACTACGCCGGCTACGCCATCGTCGGCCTGTTCGTCCTCGCCTGGGCCGTCGCGCTCGCCGTCTGGTACTTCGGCCGCGTCGAGGAACGCTGGTCCGCCAACCTCACCTACGAATCGACCCGGTCCACCGAAACGACCACCTGATCGCGCCACCGGGCGGCTAGGGCGGGTGAGGCTCGACGGCGACCGCAGCAGGATAACTTAGTGCACCTGCACGCCCGAGGGCTCGGACCTCCAGGTGGATCTTTGCTGGACGACTAGCCTTGGGTGATGGTGAACGGTCGGTTGCCGCGGGGGTCGCTCGACTCCGAGGTGATCCTGATGGCGGCGGAGCGGTTGGCCGCGGAGGCGGGTCTGGCCGAGGTCACCATCCGCAAGGTGGCCGCGGTCCTCGGGGTGCANCATCCCGCGGTTCACTACCACTTCCCTCGGCGGCACGATCTTGTCGATGCGCTGCTGGGGCGAGNGGTGCGGCGCTTCAACGAGGNCCTGCCGGTGATCGACTCCGACGACTGGGAGACGCACCTGCGCGGCTACTGGGAGGGCTACCGGGCGGCGCTGCGGTCCGATCCGGCGCTGTTCGAGCTGGTGGTGGGCCAGTGGGCGACCATGGGTCGGTCACAGCAGGCGCTCGACTCCAGTTACGGGCGGATCGACGCGCAGCTCGGGGTGCTGCTGCGGGCGGGCTTCACCCCCGAGCAGGCGGGGTACGCCTACCACCTGCTCTCGACCTACACGCGTGGGTGCCTGGCGAGCGAGCACGAGTTCGCGCGGTACCTGGNCCCGGACCGGGACGACGCGCTGCANGGGTCGCACGTGGACCTGCCCGGCGACCTCGACCAGTTCCCGAACCTGCATGAGGTCACCAAGCGCGGCTGGTCCTACACCTTCGCGACCGACGCCGACTTCGACCACGGTCTCACCGTCATCATCGCGGGGCTGCGGGCCTGGTTGCGGGCGGCGGGCTGACGAGCCGAGCCGGCACGGCCGTTCGCTGGACATCCTGACCATCGGTCAGTAACGTCCGTCCCGAAGATGCTGACCACTGGTCAGTACCTNGGTTCGACCGGTCGTCTGGAGGCCGCCGTGGGCACGTTCGAGTTCACCGACGATCATGAAGCGCTGCGGTCGACGGTGCGGGCGTTCGTCGAGGAGACCTTCCCCGAGGCGCAGGTGCGTCGGCTGATGGCGGCGCCGTCGGCGTTGGAGCGTCCGGTCTGGGAGCGGATGGCCCGCGAGCTGGGGCTGCAGGGGCTGGTGGTGCCCGAGGAGCACGGCGGTGCGGGGGCCGGCCCGGTGGAGTTGGCGATCGTGCTGGAGGAGTTCGGACGCCGGCTGGTGCCGGTGCCGTTTCTGTCGACGGCGCTGGCCACGATCGCGCTCACCGGCGGCGACCGAGCGGTGACCTCGGGCCACCTCGAGGCGGTCGCCGAGGGTCGGGTGGTGGCCACGGTCGCCGTCGCCGAGGACGACGGCGGCTGGGATGCGGCCGGGGTGCGCTGCAGCGCGGTCGGCGACGGCGACGGGGGCGGGTGGCGGCTGACCGGAACGAAGTCCTTCGTGCCGGACGGCCTGGCGGCCGATCTTCTGGTGGTGGCGGCGCGCACCGAGGCCGGCGTCGGACTGTTCGCCGTCGACGGCGCCGCGGACGGGGTGTCGCGCGCCGCGCTGGAGGTCTTCGACCTCACCCGGCGCCTCGCCCGGGTGCGCCTCGACGGCGTGGCCGCGACGCCGCTGACGGCCCCGGCGGACGAGGCCGCGTTCGACCGTTTCCTCGACGCCGCCCGGATCGCGGTGGCCGCGGAGCAGGTCGGCGGCGCCGATTTCACGCTCGCGATGGCCGTCGGGTACGCCAAGGAGCGGGTGCAGTTCGGCCGGGCGATCGGCAGCTTCCAGGCGGTGAAACACCTGTGCGCCGACGCCTTCGTCGACGTCGAGTCCGCCCGCTCGGCCGCCTACTACGGGGCGTGGGCCGTCGCGCAGGACAGCCCGGAGGTCCCCACGGTCGCGCCGCTGGCCAAGNCGTTCTGCTCCGAGGCGTTCTTCGCCACGGCCCGGACGAACATGCAGGTGCACGGGGGCATCTCGTTCACCTACGAGCACCCGGCCCATCTGTACTACCGGCGCGCCAAGTCCGGGGTGCAGCTGTGGGGCAGTCCCCGCGCGCACCGTGACCTGCTGGCCACCCGAATCGGTCTGTGATCGCACCCTTCGGGTGCACGTGAACGACGAGGAGGAACCCGATGACCGCGACGACAGGGCCGGGCACGCCGCCGCAGGCGTCGAAGGAGGCGTCTGAGGAGGCGTCGGCGCAGCGGGTACGCGCGCAGGTGGCGGCGTGGCTGGCCGAGAACTGGCAGCCCGGCGGCGGGGGCCCGCAGTGGCGGGAGCGGCTCGTCGACTCCGGGTGGGCGGCCCCGACCTGGCCGGTCGAGTGGTTCGGGCGCGGCCTGCACCGCGATCTGCGTCGGGTGGTCGCCGAGGAGTTCACCCGGGCGGGCGCGAAACCGGTCGCCCTGGACGTGACGCAGCTGTTCGCCAACACGATCCTCGCGCACGGCACGGACGAGCAGAAGAAGTCGTTCGTGCGGCCGCTGGCCCTCGGCGAGCAGCAGGGCTGCCTGCTCTACAGCGAGCCCGGCGCCGGCTCCGACCTCGCGGCGTTGCAGACCCGGGCCGACCGCGACGGCGACACCTGGGTGGTCAACGGCCAGAAGGTGTGGACGTCGGGAGCCCGCGAGGCGACCCACGGCTTCCTCGTCGCACGCACCNACTGGGACGTGCCCAAGCACCGCGGACTGACGTTCTTCTGGCTGCCGCTGGACCAGCCGGGAGTCGACATTCGGCCGATCCACCAGGTCACGGGCGGGTCGGAGTTCAACGAGGTGTTCCTCACCGACGCCGTCGTGGCCGACTCCCACCGGCTTGGCGCGGTCAACGACGGCTGGCGGGTACTGCAGACCGCGCTCGGCTTCGAGCGGCTGATCATGGGGGCCGCCGCCGGTGGCAGTTCCCGTCAGCGCCGGCGGGCCGGCGGGAGCGAGACCACCCTGGCGGACCGGCAGTCGCCGTGGACCCGGCAGATCGGCGGCGCCGACTACGTCGAGCTGGCGAAGAAGGTCGGCAGGGCCGACGACCCCGTCACCCGCCAGGAGATCGCCCGGCTGTACACGCTGGAGAAGGTCAACGCCTGGAACAACCTGCGGGCGCGGGCGGACGCCGGGCGCGGCGCGGCGTCACCGCTGGCGTCCATCGGCAAACTCGCCATGTCCCGCATCGTGCACACCGGCGTGGACGTGACCACGAACCTGCTCGGCGCCTCCTCGGTCCTCGACGGCGACACCGACCCGGTCGCCGCGGAGGTCAACCGCTCGTCGTTCGCCGCGTTCGTCACCTCCATCGGCGGAGGCACCGACCAGATCCAGCGGAACATCATCGGCGAGCGGGTCCTGGGCCTGCCCAGGGAACCCGAAGTCGACAAGAACGTCCCGTTCCGCGAGGTCCGCAAGGCCCAGGCCACCAGGCGGTTCAGTTGACCACCGCCGAGGCGTCGACCACCGCCGATCCGTCGACCAACGCCGAGGCGTCGACCAACGCCGAGGCGGCCGGGACGGGCGAACCGCTCGACCTGCCCCTGACCGGCGTGCGGGTCCTCGATCTGACCACCGGGCCGCTGGCGGCGATCGGCCGTCATCTCGCCGAATGGGGCGCCGACGTCCTGCGCGTCGAGCCGCCCGGCGGCGCCGCCGACCGCCGCACCGGTCGCCGGGTCGGCGGGGTCTCGTTGGCCTTCGCCGCCGCCAACCTCGGCAAACGCGCCGTGTCGCTCGACCTCGCCCAGCCCGCCGACCGGGAGAGGTTCACCGCACTGCTCGCCGACGCCGACATCCTGCTGGAGAGCACGCCGCCGTCCGGCCCGGAGGCGACGACGCTGGACGTCGAGGGCATCCGGCGGGAGCACCCGTCCCTGGTCGTCCTGTCCGCCACGCCGTTCGGCCGGACCGGTCCCCAGGCCGGCTGGCAGGCCACCGGCCCGGTGTTCCACGCCTTGTCCGGCGAGCTGTCGCGCTCGGGCATCCCCGGGCGCGCGCCGCTGCTGCCGCCCGGCGACCTGCCCTACGACTGCGCCGCGGCGCAGGCGGTGTTCGTGGTGCTCCTCGCCTACCTCGAACGCCTGCGCACCGGTCTGGGCGACCACCTCGACTTCGCCGTCCTCGACGGCGCGGTCGCCGCACTCGATCCCGGCTACGGCATCGCCGGCAGCGCCACCGCCGGAGTACCCGCCAGCAAGCTTCCCCGGGGCCGCCCCGAGGCCCGCCACCAGTACCCGATCATTCCCTGCGCCGACGGGTTCGTCCGCCTGTGCATTCTCGCCCCGCGGCAGTGGCGCGCCATGTTCGCGTGGATGGGACGCCCCGCGGAGTTCGCCGACCCCTCCTACGACAAGCTGTCCACCCGCTTCGCCTCCACCACCCTGCTGCCGGCGATAGCACGCTTCTTCGCCGACAAGACGCGAGCGGAACTCGAACAGGCCGGCCAGCACCACGGCGTCCCCACCGCCGCCGTTCTCGACCTGGACGAGGCGCTGGAATCCGAGCAGGTCCGCGCCCGAGGCGCCTTCAGCCCGGTCGAACTCGCTCCGGGGATGGCGGCACCCTTCCCGAACGGCGTGCTGGAACTGGACGGTCACCGCGCCGGAGTCCGAGGCCCGGCGCCCACGCTCCCCCCGGACTCCTCGCCGGCGGCGCAGGGCTGGGGCGACCGACCGATCCCAGGCCCAGGCCCAGGTCCGGACCCGGCTCCGGGCCCGGACCCACGGGACGGTTCCGTCGATCCCGGCCGTCGGCCGCTGGCCGGACTGCGTGTCCTCGACCTCGGTGTCATCGTCGTCGGCGCCGAGCAGGGGCGTCTGCTTGCCGACCAGGGCGCCGACGTCATCAAGGTCGAGAACGACGCCTTTCCCGACGGCAGCCGCCAGGCCCGCGACGGCAGTGTCATGACGGTGACCTTTGCCGCCGGCCACCGCAACAAGCGCAGCCTCGGCCTCGACCTGCGTTCACCACGAGGCAAGGACCTGTTCCGGCGACTGGTTGCCGACACCGACGTCGTGCTCACCAACTACCGTCCCGGCACCCTGGAATCCCTCGGACTCGGCTACGACGTCCTGCGCAGCACCAACCCGGCCGTCATCGTCGTGGACAGCTCGGCGTTCGGTTCCACCGGACCGTGGAGCCGCCGGCTCGGCTACGGACCGCTGGTCCGCGCCTGCGCCGGCCTGACCGCGCAGTGGCGCTACCCCGGCGAACCGGACGGATTCTCCGACGCACTCACCGTCTACCCGGACCACGTCGCCGCCCNCATCGGCATCGCCGGCGTCCTCGCGCTGCTGATCCGCCGGCGCCGCACCGGAATCGGCGGAACGGTGAGCGTCAGCCAGACCGAGGTCATGCTCGGCCACGCCGCCGCGACCGTCGCCGACAAAGCCCTCCTCCGCGCCGGCGTCGAGGTCGAAGGGCCCACCGAACCGGATGCGCCCTGGGGGGTTTTTCCCACCGCAGGCGACGACGACTGGTGCGTCGTCACCGTCCGCGGCGACGGCGACTGGCAGGCTCTGTGCCGCGTCCTCGACCGCCCCGACCTCGCCACCGAACCCGCCCTCACCAGCGCGTACGGACGCGCCGGCGCCCGAGATCGGATCGACGCCGCCCTCACCGACTGGCTCGCCCAGCACGGCGCCGTCGAGGCCATGACCCGGCTCCAGGCGGCCGGCATACCCGCCGGCGCGATGCTGCGCGTCTCCGAACTGCCCTCGTTCCCCTACTACGCCCAGCGTGGCGTCTTCCGGCTGTCCGGACATCCGCGTATCAGACAGACCTTCTACCTGGAGAACGCACCCGTCGTTTCCGACCGACTGCCCGACCCCCCCGACATCCCCGCCCCGCTGCTCGGCGAACACACCGAACAGATCCTCCGGGAAACACTCGGCCGCACCGACGCCGAAACAGCCGAGCTGCTGTCCGCCGACGGTCGAATAGCCGGCGCAACCCGCTGACCCCGCCCTGGTCGGTTCGACCGGAGGAGGCGCCGGCCGCGGAACTGGGGTTACGACATGTCTGGGGTGACGACTGCGTGGCCGGTGTTCGGGTGCCGTGGTCGTCGGGCGTCTGGTGATGCGTGCCAGGCCGACTCGTCAGGATAGGAGCCATGTGGGTGCCGTTGCCGCTGGGGGAGAGGTTGTGGGCCGAGGTGGGTTCACCTCGGCGGGCCCGCCGGCTGGGTAGCAGTCCGCGATCCCGCGTGTGGCGGGTGGAACTGTCCGGCACACCTGCGGTGGTCAAGCAGCTCATCGACGGGCCGGGGGGCGCCGAGAGATATGCCCGGGAGGTGGCCGCGCTGACGCTGGCGTCTCGCGTGGACCCGCCCGTGGCGCCGAGGCTCCTCGGGACCGATCCGGACCAGCGGNTCCTGGTTCTGGAATACCTGGACCATCAGCGGCCGCGGGAGGACTGGGTGGTCGCCTACGCCGAGGCGCTGGCTCGGCTCCACGCTTCCACGGGAGTCGAGGACACGGGTGTTCTGCCGGCCTGGTCCGGCGGCCCGACCCGCAACGACGTCGACTCCTTCCTCCGGCTGGCCCACGCGCTCGGCGTCGCCGCGCCTCGCGGAGTACGCNCCGAGCTGGACGACCTCGTGAGCCGCCTGGCCCGTTCACCGGGCAGTGCCCTGCTGCACGGCGACCCGTGCCCGGGTAACGACCTGCACACCAGCAGCGGTGTCAGGTTCGTCGATTTCGAACAGGCGGCGCTGGGCGACGGGCTCACCGAACTTGCCTACCTGNGCATCGGATTCCCGACCTGCTGGTGTGTCACCGCGCCGCCGCGGCCGCTGCTGAAAGAGGCGGAAGTCGCCTACCGTGCGGCCTGGCGCCAGCAGACCGGACGTGATGTTCCAGACGATCTCACCGACGCGTGTGCCGGCTGGCTGCTACGAGGTGATGCACTGGTCGAGAGGGCGAAGCGCGAAACCCTTGACCATCTGGCCAGGATTGCGCGCCGTGACTGGCGTTGGGGCACGGCGACGGCGCGCCAACGGCTCACCCACCGCCTCGGAATCGTCAGCCAGATGACCGCTCACGGTGGCGAGCTGGAAGAATTGGGGCAGCTCGCCGCAGCCATGCGCGAAAACGTGCTTACCCGCTGGCCATCACTGCAACCACTGCCCACCCGCCGGCAATGATGCCTCCTCCGACTGGAGCGGCGTTGNCTGTGGAAGCTCACGGCGTGCAAGGAGCGCTACTCGGCGGGCTCGGCGACTTCTCCGTGGAGGTGGGTGAAGAGCACGTCGATCTCGTCAGGTGGGGCGCCGCTCTCCTCGATGCGCTCGCCGGCCAGGTGCTGGGCCNCCGCCACCAGCAGGTCCTCCCGGGACGGGAAGTGGTGCAGCAGCCGGCCGCGGGACACGCCGGCCCTTGTCTGGATCGCCACGGTGGTCGTCCGGGCGTAACCGTCCTCGAACAATCCCCGGACCGCCGCGTCGAGGATGAGTTCGCGGCTGCTGGCGCGGCGTTGCCGCTGGGTACGCCGGGGCTCGGGATCATCGACGGGCATCGGCCGACGATAGCGGGCCGTGCCGGTCCGGCCGGTTCGCGCTCGGGTCGCGGTGGGCGGTCTTGCCGGCCGGTGTCTGCAGGCTGCCAGGGACAGCAGGGCTGCCTGGGACAGCGGGGCTGTCGGGGGCAGCGGGGCTGCCTGGGACAGCGGAGCGCCGACCGTCGGGCCGCAGCCAGGCCGCTCCGGCGGGCGGGCCGGGATGGCCCAGCAGGTAGCCCTGGCCGTAGGGGATGCCCGCGGCCATCGCGGTGGCCAGCTCGGCCGGGGTCTCGATACCCTCCGCGACGACGCTGCCCCCGATCTCACCGGCGACCTCGACCAGGCCGGTGGCGATGGCGCGGCGGGCGGCGTCGGTGTCGATGTCCCGGGTGATGACGCCGTCGAGCTTGATGATGTCCGGGCGCAGGTGCAGGAGCTGCTCCAGGCCCGCATAGCCGGTGCCGATGTCGTCGATGGCGATCCGCACGCCCCGGGTGCGCAGCTTCTCGACGGCCCCCAGCAGGCGCTTGTCGGTTCCGATGTGCTCGTGCTCGGTGATCTCCACGATGATGCGGCCGGCCGCGGCCTCGGGAAGCAGGTCCAGCAGGCCGGCGGAGATGGTGGTGGGGGAGGCGTTGACGGCCAGGGTGAGATCACCGGGCAGGACGGGCAGGACGGCGAGCGCCCGGCCGATCGCGAGCCGTTCCAGTTCGGTGCTCAGCCCGACGGTGGCCGCGTCGGCGTACCAGCGCTGCGCCCCGCGGCGCCCGCCCGGGAACCGGGACAGCGCCTCCACGCCGACGATGCGCTCGTCGGCGAGCCGGAAGATCGGCTGATAGATGATCTGTGGGCCGCCGCTGTCGATGAGGTCGCTGACCTCCTGCCACACCCGGCGCCGCCGCGCCCACATCTCGTGCAGGTCGAGGACGGTGTCGCCGAGGAACGCCGCCAGCAGCCGCAGGAAGCGCCCGTCACGCTCGGGGCTCACCGATCGGGACCGATGCCCCGCGCAGCACAGCAGGCCGTACACCCTGCCCTCGCCGTCGACGATCGGCGCCGAGGCGTAGGAGCCGATGCCCCTGTCCCGGACGTCGCGGCTGCCGGCGAGGACCGGGTCGGCCAGGGTGTCCGGGACNATCGCGGGCAGTTCGCCGGCCAGCACCCGCCCGAGCAGGGAGTCGCCGCGGCTGATCGTCGCGCCCGCGTGCAGGCCGAACCCGGCGACGTCGCCGCACAGCACCTGGAGGACCAGGTGGCCGCCCTCGACCCTGGCCAGCGCGGCGAGGTCCATGTGCAGCTGGCGGCGCAGGATCTCGAGCAGGTCCGCGACCACCGTGTCCGGCTGGGACAGCTCCGTCCCCGTGGCGGCCAACGCCAGCGCGGGCACCATCCGGACCACCTCCACGGGGAGCATGCCCGCCGTGACGTGCGGTCATGCCGGACGACCCCAACGGACGCGACCGCAACGCGCGACCCTGACGGCTGGCCCCGACGGGGGTCTCGGCGGGGGTCTCGGCGGGTGGTGCCGAAGGGTGGTCTCGACGGAAGGGCCGGCGACCGGGCCGGGAGCCGGGGCCTGGTCTCAGGCCAGCGCGGCGACGACGGTGTCGCGGATGAGCTCGGCGAGCCGGGGTGGCGCGCCCCGGCGGGTGCGGATGTGCAGCGGCTCGGGGGTGACCGGGGGCAGGTCGTCGCGGCGGACCAGGCCGGGTGGGACCGGGCCGACATCCGCGAGCAGCGCCACCCCGACGCCGGCCCGGGCGGCCTGCAGCACTCCGGCGAGGTGACCGGCCTCGCCGACCACCCAGGCGGTGCGGCCGACCCGTGCCAGGGTGCTCAGCGCCTGGCTGCGGATCGTGCACGGATCGTTGATNGCCACCAGGGGCAGTGGACGGTCCGGTGGCGGCGGCGTCCAACCCTCGGCCGCGTACCAGGCCAGCGGCAGGGCGCCGGCGGGCCGGGAGACGGCGGCGCGGGCCGAGCCGATGAGCACGGCGACGTCGACCGCGCCCTGGTCGAGCGCCTCGGTGAGGCGGGCCCCCCGATCGAGGCGGAACTGCACGCGCGCGTCCGGGAACCCGGCGGTGAGCGCCTCCATCCACAGGGGCAACAGGTGATCCGCGGCGTGCTCGGTGGCGCCGACGGTGATCGTGGACGGCCGGGCCGGGCCGCCGACGCCGAGCTGTTCGAGCGTGCCGTCGTGCAGGGCGAGGAGCCGGCGCGCCGCGGCGAGCAGGAGCTCACCGTCGGGGGTGAAGCGGGTGGCCCGACCGTCCGGCTCGACCAGCGGGCGCCCGACCGTCTTCTCCAGCCGCCGGACGTGCTGGCTCACGGCGGACTGCGAGACGCACAGGGTCTCCGCCGCCCGCCGGAAACCGCCGCTGTCGGCGATCGAGATGAGGCTACGCAAAGCGTTTATGTCGAGCACTGAGGACACAGGGCGCACCATAACACGAACCGATCGCGAATCCTGATCGGTGCGATCGCGGATCCGCGTTGGACAACCCGAGGAAAACCAACCATCCTCATGGACATGGTCGGCAGGTCGCGTGCATCCCGGTTCGGGCAGGTCAACGCCCCTCGTGCCGGCTGTGCCGTCGCCGTGCCGCTACCCCAGCGGGTGTTGACCCGCCGGCGGGTGGTCGACTTCGGCATCCTCGCCTCGTCCTGTTGTCGCTGCCGCTGCCGCTGACGCGACCCGCACCGCCGGCGCCAGCCGGACCCGGACGCCGGCCCGGCCACGCCTGACGGTGCCGGCACGGTGACGCCCCGGCCGGTCGGACAGTCCGCCGCTGCGACCGCCGCCTGCCGGCCCGCCGCGACGGGTGGCGCCGCCCCGGCCACCAGTCAGGTCCCGATCCTCGCACGGCGCGACGGCGTCGACGACCGCTGAGTTCGTCCGGCCCTCCGGTGCACGCGGTGCACCACCCGCGCTGTGCAGACCGTCCAGGCCAGGCGCCTCCCGCTCGGCCGCCTCCGCCCCGCCGTCCATCCCTCTACGTCTGCGCCGCCGCCGCGCCCTCGTGCTCGGCCGGCCGGCCGTGCGCGCCTGCCCCGTGCGCCGACCGCCCGCCGGTTCCGCCGTGCCCGCATCCCCCAGCGCGCCCGCACCGCCGGGCCCCCACCCGCCGGGCCCCCACCCTCCGTGCCCCCTACCCTCCGTGCCCCCTACCCTCCGTGCCCGCACCGCACCCCGGCCCGGACCCCCTGACCGGACCGAGTCCCCGACTCCCGGACGAAGGACGCCTCGATGACCTCCGCCCAGCTCTCCACCGCCCCCGCGCCGGCCCCGACCATTGCCGCGTGGGACAACCCGCCCGCCGTCGCCCCGCGCGGAACGATCATTCTGGTCGTCGGGCGCGGTGAGCACCCCGGCGTCTACGAGCGGTTCGGCACCCGGATCGCGTTCGACGGCTACCGCGTGCGCGTCGTCGGGGATCCGACCGCAGATGCGGACGCGGTGACGGCGGACATCCGCACCCTGCTGAGCGACCCCGACCTGCCGGCGCCCCGCGTCCTGGCGGGCTCCGACGCCGGCGCCGCGTTCGTCGCCGCCCTCGTCGCGACGGGGACCGTGCAGGCCGACGCGCTGCTGCTCGTCGGCCTGCCGCCGGCCGATGCCGACGCCTCGGCGGGCACCGCCGCCCCGGCGGACGCCACCTCGATCGCGGCAGGGGCGACGGGGACCGGGACAGGGGCAACCGGGGCGGGGGCGACCAGGACAGGGGCGACCGGGGCGGGGGATGAGGACGGCGAGGGCGAGGGCCGCTGGGCGGCCGAGCTCGCGGCGCGCACGGCCTGCCCGACCCACCAGGCCCGGCTCAGCGCCGACCCGCACCTGCGCCGCGGGGGCCTGGACACGCCCGTCCCGCCGGCCTGGCTCGCCGACGGCGACCTGGGCCGGGTGGACCTGCCGGTGCTGGGTCTGCACGGCACGGCCGACCTCGTCAGCCCGCTCGGCCAGGCGCGCGCCCGGTACGCGGCGGCGCCCCGGGCCGAGCTGGTCACCATCGACGGGGGCAGGCACGACGCCCTCAACGACGCCACCCACCGCACCNCCGCCGCCGCCATCGTGCTGTTCCTCGAACGCCTGCGGCTCGGTAGCGAACTGCCCGCCATCGCGCGCTGGTCGTGACCTGCCCCCACCGCCCCCGCGCCTGACCGCCTTCCCGGAGGACCCTGATGCCCGTCGAGTTCATCAGCGCGATCAACATCAACCAGTCCAACGAGCTCAACCGGCTCGGGCAGACCGACATCGACCTGCCGTTCTTCAAGCGGTACGCGCGGGCGCTGGACGAGGGCGGCTTCGACTACACGCTCGTGGCCTACAGCTCGTCGTTCCACGACCCGTTCACCCTGGCCTCCGCGATCACCCAGCACACCGAGCGGGTCAGGCCCATCGTGGCGCTGCGGCCCAACACGATGTACCCGACGGTCGCCGCCAAGCAGCTCGCCACGCTGGACCAGCTCAGCGGCGGGCGGGCCGTCGTGCACTTCATCGCCGGTGGCGACGACCGCGAGCAGGCCCGCGAGGGTGACCGGCTGAGCAAGACCGAGCGGTACGCCCGGCAGTCGGAGTACATCGACATCCTGCGCAAGGTGTGGACCTCGACGACCCCGTTCGACCACGCCGGGACCTACTACTCGTTCGAGGACTTCGTCTCGCTGGTCCGGCCGGTCAACGGCACCATCCCGGTGTCGGTGGGCGGCTCGTCGGCCGAGGCCTACCAGGTCGGCGGCGCCAAGGGCGACATCTTCGGGCTCTGGGGCGAACCGCTGGCCGAGACGAAGCAGCAGATCGACGCGGTGTACGAGCAGGCCCGCCTCGCCGGGCGCAGCGACACCCCGCGGATCTGGGTCACCTTCCGGCCGATCATCGCCCCGACCGAACAGCTCGCCTGGGAGAAGGCGCACCAGATCCTCGGCGTCCTGNAGGGCAACGGCGGGATCGTCCACAAGGGCTTCCGGGTGGGCGGCAACGCCACCCCGGCCAACGTCGGCTCCCAGCGGCTGCTGGCCGCCGCCGCCCGCGGCGAGGTGCACGACCGCGCGCTGTGGACCGCCACCGCCAAGGCGACCAACGCCGCCGGTGCGTCGACCGCGCTGGTCGGGACGCCCGAGACGGTCGCCGCCGCGATCCTCGACTACGTCGACCTCGGCGCCGAACTCGTCTCGATCCGCGGGTACGACAACTTCAACGACGTCGTCGACTACGGACGCTACGTCCTGCCGCTGGTGCGCCAGGAGCTGGCCCACCGGGAGGCGACGGGCCGTCGCGGCGAGGTCGTACCACTCGACGCCGGGCTGCCCCAGCCAGAGCTCGTCGGCGCGGCCGGGGCGCGGGTGGCGTCATGACCGCCCCGTCCGACGTGATCCCGCCGTCGATCGCCGAAGCCGGCTCCGTGCTGGGCGGCGAGGCCGCGCCGGCCGGACAGGCCGTGGCCGCGGCGCCGCTGCCCGACGTCGACATCTCCGACGAGGCGCTGGCCCGGGTCGGCGCCCAGCTCGCCGCCACCGCCGAGGAGTACGACCGGTCGGGGGCGTTCCCCTGGAAGGGCGTGCAGGCCGTGCACGACGCGGGCCTGCTGCGCCTGGGCATCGACCCGCGCTACGGCGGGCGGGCACTGAGCCCGACCGACAGCATCCGGGTGTTCGAGGCCCTCGGCAAGGGCGACCCGTCGGTGGCGCTGGTCTCCGCGATGACCGTCTTCCAGCACGTGCTGCAGGCCCGGGACCCGTTCTGGCCCGACGAGCTCTACCGCACGGTCGTCGCCGACTCGCTGGAGCGCCCGGTGCTGCTCAACGCGATCCGGGCCGAGCCGGAGCTCGGCGCCCCGGCCCGCGGCGGCCTGCCGGCGACGAAGATCCGCCGGACCGCCGACGGCTGGGTGGTCAACGGGCACAAGGGCTTCGCGACCAGCTCCGAGGGGCTGAGCTACCACCTGGTGTGGGTCGCCACCGAGGAGGACGACCCGCTGCTCGGGCACGTGATCATCCCCGCTTACACGCCCGGCATCGAGATCGTCCGCACCTGGGACCACTTCGGGCTGNGGGCGAGCAGCACCCACGACGTGATCTACCGCGACGTCGAGGTGCCGGCGGCGAACTTCCGCGGGCTGCCCGCCTCCGCCCAGACCCCGGACGCCGGGTTCGCCGCCGTCGGGATCGGGGCGACCGCCCTGTACATCGGGGTGGCCCGGGCCGCGCAGGAGTTCTTCCTGCGCTTCGCCAACGAGCGGGTCCCCACGGCGCTGGGCCGCCCGATCGCCACGACCGAGCGGATCCAGACGGTCGCCGGCGAGATCGAGGCGCAGCTCGTCGCCGCCGAGGAGATCGCCTTCGGGGTGGCCCGCCGCTTCGAGCAGGGCGCGCCGGAGGCGGCGGAACGCTCCGTTCTCGCCAAGCCGCTCATCGCCCGGGCGGCGATCACCGCCGTGCAGACCGCGGTCGCCGCGATCGGCAACCCCGGCCTGACCCGGCGCAACCCGCTCGAACGCCACCTGCGCGACGTCCACTGCGTCCGGGTCCACCCGCCGCAGGAGGACACCGC
This sequence comes from Frankia sp. AvcI1, assembly GCF_001420875.1. Lineage (NCBI taxonomy): Bacteria > Bacillati > Actinomycetota > Actinomycetes > Frankiales > Frankiaceae > Frankia > Frankia sp. AvcI1. Next base: position 147,325 of record NZ_LJFZ01000004.1, read on the forward strand.
GCTGCTCATCGCGGGCCGGCGCGTCCTCGCCGCCGCGGCGCCCGCCGCCGGCTAGCCGCCGCGTCCCCACCCTCCCGGCCCCGGGCCTGGAACCCGTCCATCCCGTCCATCCCGTCCGCACGTCGCGGAACGTCACAAGGGGGAGCACCATCACCATGTCCACGTCGCACCGTCATCGAACGACGAGACGGCTGGCCGCTACGGCCGTCTCGGTCCTCGCGGCCGTCTCCCTCGCGGCCTGCGGGAGCGGCGGCTCCTCCGGTTCCGGTTCCGGCACCTCCGCGGCCGGCGGCGCCCAGGACGGCAAGCCCGTTCCCGGCGGGCGTCTGAAGATCGCCTTCTGGTCGGACTTCCAGGCCTGCATCGACCCGAACCAGGTGTACTGGATCGAGTCCCGCAGCATCGACCGGAACATCGCCGACTCGCTGACCGACCAGGACCCGAAGACCGGCAAGATCGTACCCTGGCTCGCGACGAGCTGGACGGTGAGCCCCGACGCCACCTCGTACACGTTCAACCTGCGCAAGGACGTGACGTTCAGCGACGGCACCAAGTTCGACGCGACCGCGGTCAAGACGGCCTACGACGGGCTGCANGACCTCGGCGCCAAGTCGACGCTCGGCCTGACCTACCTCGCCGGCTACAAGTCGACCACCGTCGTCGACCCGTACACCGTCAAGGTCGACTTCGCCACGCCCAACGCCGCGTTCCTGCAGGCCTCCTCGACGACGACGACGGCCATCCTGTCGCCGGCGACCTACAAGGAGACCCCGGAGGCGCGCTGCGCCGGCAAGGTCGTCGGCTCGGGTGAGTTCACCCTCGACAGCTACTCGGCCGGCAAGTCGGCGAAGCTCACCAGGCGCGCCGGCTACGCCTGGCCCAGCTCGCTGATCGCGAACAAGGGCGCGGCGTACCTCGACGGCATCGACGTCAGCTACATCGCCGAGGACAACGTCCGGGTCGGCAGCCTGACCAACGGCACGATCGACATCGCCTGGCCGCGCCAGCCGATCACCTCCGCCGACCAGCAGGTCATCAAGGCCTCCGGCGCCAGCATCCAGACCCGCGCCCTGCCCGGCATCATCGGGCTGCTGATCCCGAACGTCACCGGCGGCCGGCCGCTGGCCGACCTGCAGGTCCGCAAGGCGCTGTACAAGGCGCTGGACGTGACCAGCTACGCCAAGACCGTGTACTGGGACGACTACCCGGTGGCGAAGAGCCCGGTGACCTCGACCACCCCGTACGCGACGGACGAGTCCGCCAAGCTCGTCCACGACCCCGCCGGGGCGGCGAAGTTGCTCGACCAGGCCGGCTGGGCCCTCGGGCCCGACGGCTACCGGCACAAGGACGGCAAGAAGCTGACGCTGACCTACCTGACCAACGCGGCGGGCCCGGGTGACCAGCTCGTCCAGGACCAGCTCAAGAAGGTCGGCATCGACTACCAGATCAAGGTCGTCACGGCCGCGCAGCTCACCCCGACCGGCAACTCCGGCGACTGGGACCTTGCCGGCGGCTACCTGACCCGGGCGGACCCGAGTGTGCTCGGCTCGTCGCTCGACCAGGCCGTGTCCAAGCAGTACACGGCGAAGTACTCCCAGGACCCGGCGACCGCGGCGAAGATCAGCGCACTGTTCGCCAAGGGGCTGTCCACGGCCGACCCCACCCAGCGCGCCGCCGCCTACAAGGACCTGCAGGACGCCCTGATCGACAACGGGGTGGCCTACCCGCTCTTCGACCGGCTGCAGACCGCCGGCGTCTCCGGCAAGGTGCACGGCTTCGCGTGGACCTCGGAGAGCTTCCTGCGCGCCAACGACATCTGGCTGTCCAAGTAAGGACCCCGCACCCAGCACCGGAACCACCACCGTGGGACCGGAACCCGCCTCCGTAGGACCGGTACCCACATGCCCCGTTATCTCGCCGGTAGGGTCGCCCAGGCACTCGTCGTGCTCTGGGCGGCCTACACCGTCACCTTCATCATCCTGAACGTCCTGCCCAGCGACCCGATCACCCTGCAGCTCGAGGCGAGCGGCTCCGACGTCAGCCAGCTCACCGCGGCGCAGGTGCACGCCCTCAAGGCGCACTACGGCCTCGACGACCCGATCCTCGTGCAGTACTTCCACCACCTGTGGGGGGCGCTGCACCTGGACTTCGGGATGTCGCTGACGCAGAACGTCTCGGTGGGCAGGCTCATCACCGACCGGCTGCCCTCGACGCTCCTGCTCAGCNCCGTCGCGGTGGTGATCATGCTGGTGCTCGGCACCTCCGTCGCCTTCCTCGCCACCTACGTCCAGTGGCGCCCCGCGCGGATGCTGCTGGCCCGGCTGCCCGCCGTCGGCGTCTCGCTGCCGCAGTTCTTCGTCGGGCTGCTGCTCATCCAGATCTTCTCGTTCTCGCTGACCTGGCTGCCCGCGACCGGCACCCACGGCTGGCGTTCCCTGGTCCTGCCGGCGATCACCCTGGCCCTGCCGGGCGCCGCGATGCTNGCCCAACTGCTCACCCGCAGCCTCAGCGACACCTGGCGCGAGCCCTACATCGTCACCGCCCGCGCCAAGGGCCTGTCCCGCTGGACGATCCAGGTCCGCCACGCGCTGCGCAACGCCTCGCTGCCGGCGTTGACCCTGCTCGGCGTGGTCGTCGGGTACACCGTGGTCAACTCGGTCGTCGTCGAGGTGGTGTTCTCCCGCAACGGCATCGGCCAGCTCGCGCAGCAGGCGGTGCTCGGCCAGGACGTGCCCGTCGTCNAGGCCATCGTCCTGATCGCCGCGGCGCTGTTCGTCGTGGTCAGCCTGCTCGTCGACCTGCTCTACTCGCTGCTCGACCCGCGCGTCGCCCGCGCGGCTCGGGCGGCCTGAGGGGGACCGCACCGATGCCCGACAAGATCCTCTCTCCGAACACCGACCTCGTCGCNCCGCCGGAGCAGCGCGGCGCCGTCGCCCGCGCCGCCGGGTCGGCAACGACCGCACCACCGGTCCTCACCCCGGCCGGGATCGCCCAGCCCGGCCCCGCCACCGCGCCGGCCGGCATCGCGGTGCCGGCGGACGTCGCCGATCCGGTCGGCACCGCGGAGCCGGTCGGCACCGCGACCCTGACGTCGGGCGATGCCGGGGCGGACGGGCAGGGGCGGCGACGACGCCACGACCTGCTCGCGGCGGCCGGACCGCTGCTGCGCCGGCCGGGGTTCGTCCTCGCCGCGCTGTTCGTCGTCTTCGTGATCCTGTCGGGCCTGGCGCCGGGGCTGTTCACCTCCTACAAGCCGTCCGCGACGTCCCCGGTCGACAAGCTGAAGGGGCCGAGCCTGCACCACCTGTTCGGCACCGACGAACTCGGCCGGGACCTGTTCAGCCGGGTCCTNCACGGCTCCACCCTGACCATCAAGGCGACCGGCGGCGCGGTGCTCATCGCCATCGTCGCGGGCCTGGCCATCGGCGTCGTCNCCGGCTTCTTCGGCGGCTGGGTCGACAGCCTGCTCATGCGGATCGTCGACATCCTGCTGGCGATCCCGATGCTGCTGATGGCGCTGGTCATCGTCACCGCCCTCGGGTTCGGCCTGCTGCCGATCGCGATCGCCGTCGGAACCACCATCACCCCGACGTTCGCCCGCACCACCCGGGCCGAGGTGCTACGGGTGAAGGAACAGCCCTACGTGGAGGCGGCGCGCACCGGCGGCGCCTCCTGGGGCCGGGTGCTGGTGCGCCACATCCTGCCGAACTCCTGGGGCCCGGTGTCGGTGCTCGCGGTGCTCGACTTCGGCACGGCCGTGCTGGTCGTCTCCTCTCTGAGCTTCCTCGGGTTCGGCACGCCNCCGCCCGCCGCGGAATGGGGCACACTGATTTCCAACGGCCGCAACTTCCTCATCACCAGCCCCTGGCTGTCGTTGCTGCCCGGCCTGTTCGTCGGCCTGGTCGTGTTCAGCCTCAACCACATCGCCCGCACCCTCGAGGAGATGCAGCGATGAGCGCCGAGGCAACGCCGCTCGACGGCCCCGTCCCGCCCGGCGGCCCCGTCCCGCCCGCCGGCACCGGCCCCATCGTGGAGCTGGCCGGGCTGTCCGTCGGCTACCGGCAGCGCGGACGCACGACCCTGGCGGTCGAGGACGTCGACCTCACGATCGCCCCCGGCGAGACGGTGGCCGTCGTCGGCGAGTCCGGCTCCGGCAAGACGACCACGGCGAACGCGATCCTCGGGCTGCTGCCGTCGAGCGGGGTGATCACCGCCGGCCGCATCCGCATCGCCGGCACCGACGTCACCGGCGCCCCCGACCGGGTGCTGCGCACGTTTCGCGGCAACGTCGTCGGGCTCGTCCCGCAGGACCCGATGGTCGGGCTCAACCCGACGATGCGCATCGGCGGGCAGATCGCCGAGGTGGTGCGCCGCCGCGGCGTCGACAAGCGCCTCGTCCACGCGGAGGTGATCGAGGCGCTGGAGCGCGCCGGGGTGGACCAGCCGGCGGTGCGCGCCCGGCAGTACCCGGGCGCGCTGTCCGGCGGGCTGCGCCAGCGGGTGCTCATCGCGATCGCGATCGCCGGGCATCCCCGGCTCATCGTCGCCGACGAGCCGACCAGCGCGCTCGACGTCACCGTGCAGCGGCGCATCCTCGACCACCTCGGCGGCCTCGTCACCGAGACCGGCGCGTCGCTGCTGATCATCACGCATGATCTCGGGGTGGCCGCCGACCGGGCCGACCGGGTCGTGGTCATGCAACGCGGCCGGATCGTCGAGCAGGGCGAGCCCGAGGCGATCCTGCTGCGGCCCCGGGAGCCCTACACCCGCCACCTCATCGCCGCCGCCCCGGCGCTGTCGCACGCCGGCGGCGTCGTGCCCCACTTCACCGGCGTCACCCCGGCACCCGAGGTGCTGCGCCTGGACGGGATCGGCAAGGACTTCCGGCTGCCGCGCACCGCCGGCGGCGAGCGGACGTTCCGGGCCCTCGACGACGTCACCCTGTCGGTGCGCGCCGGGCAGACCCTCGGGCTCGTCGGCGAGTCCGGCTCCGGCAAGACCACCGCGCTGCGCATCGCGATGGGCCTGGAGAAGCCGACCCAGGGCCGGGTCCACCTCGACGGCGTCGACATCACCGACGCCGGCTGGTCGCAGCTGCGCCCGCTGCGGCGGCGCTTCCAGNTCGTCCACCAGAACCCCTACTCGTCGCTGGACCCGCGGTTCACCGTCGCGCAGAGCATCGCCGAGCCGCTGGTGTCGTTCCGGGTCGGCGACCGGGCCAGCCGCGCCGCCCGCGTCCGCGAGCTGCTCGACCAGGTGGCCCTGCCGGCCGCGTTCGCCGACCGCAAGCCGGCGGAACTCTCCGGCGGCCAGCGCCAGCGGGTCGCGATCGCCCGGGCGCTCGCCCTCGAACCCGAGCTGGTGTTCCTCGACGAGCCGGTGTCGGCGCTCGACGTGTCCGTGCAGGAGCAGATCCTCACCCTGCTGCTGCGGTTGCAGGCCGACCTCGGCGTCGGCTACCTGTTCATCTCCCACGACCTCGCGGTCGTCGCCCAGCTCGCCCACCACGTCGCGGTGCTGCGGGCCGGGCGGATCGTCGAGAGCGGCCCGGCCGAGAAGATCCTCACAGCCCCGGCCGAGGAGCACACCCGCGAACTGCTCGGCGCGGTCCCCGGCCAGCGGTTCGCCGCCGAGCTCGCCGCCGCCGCCCCGGCCGCGGCGTCCCACCAGACACGACAGAGGGGAACGGGGCGATGAGCCGCCGGTACGTTGTCATCGGAGCCGGCGCGGTCGGCGCGACCATCGCCGCGGAGCTGAACCTCGCCGGCATCGACGTCGTCGTCGTCGCGCGGGGCGCCAACCTCGCCGCGCTGCGTGCCGGCGGGCTGCGCTACATCCGCCCCCCGGCCACCGAAGGCGGCCCGGCCGACGAACGGCGGGTGGACCTGGCGGTCGCCGGCGGGCCGGACGAGGTGGAGCTGCGCTCCGGCGACGTCCTCGTGCTCGCCACCAAGTCGCAGGACTCCGAGGCCCTGCTCGCCGCCTGGGCCTGGCAGCCGGTCGACGGCGGGCGCAGCACGGCCGCCGAGTCGCTGCCCGTCGTGCTGCTGCAGAACGGCATCGAGAACGCCCGCACCGCGCTGCGCCGCTTCGCCGTCGTCATCGACGCGATGGTGCTCAGCCCGTCGTCGCACCTGCGCCCGGGCGAGGTGATCTCCCCGGCGGCGCCGCTGGTCGCCGGGTTCCTGCTGGGCCGCGCGCCCGGCGGCGGCGTCGGCGACCCGGTCGTCGAGGCGATCGCCGCCGACCTGCGCCGCGGGGCGAGCGCCGTGCGGATCGTCGACGACATCGGCCGCTGGAAGGCCGGCAAGCTGCTGGGCAACCTCGCCTACAACCTCGACGCGCTCTACCCGCCGAGCCCCCGGCGCGACGCCGCCTCCGCCGAGCTCGTCGCCGAGGCCCGCCGGGCGTTCGACGCCGCCGGCATCGACATCGCCGACCTGCGCCAGGACGGCGGGTTCGACCACACCCAGCTCGCCATCCACGACATCCCCGGCTTCCCGCGCCAGGGCAGCTCCACCTGGCAGAGCCTGGCCCGCGGCGGCTCGGTCGAGTCGGACTTCCTCAACGGGGAGATCGTCCTGCTGGCCCGGCTGCACGGCCTGACCGCCCCGGTGAACGCGGGCGTGCAGCGGCGCATCGCCGTCGCCGCCCGTCTCGGTACCCCGCCGGGCGGCCTCGGCGACGCCGACCTCGCCGAGTTGCTCGCCTCGGGCCGCGGAACGCGCGGCTCCGCGGCGGCCCGCCAGCCCGGCGGTCGGCAGCCCGGCGGTCGGCAGCCCGGCGGCGAGGTGCTCGTCGATGCCAAGGCGCTGCACGACGAGCTGGGCTCGGCGCTGGCGCCGCTGCTGCTCGACGTCCGCTGGGCGCTCGGCGACCCGCACGGCCACGACCACTACCGCGAGGGTCACCTGCCGGGTGCCGTCTACGTCGACCTCGACACCGAGCTCGCCGCCGCCCCCGGCGGCACCGCCGGACGCCACCCGCTGCCCGCGCTCGCCGACCTGCAGCGGGCCGCCCGCTCCTGGGGGCTGACCGCCGGGCGCCCGGTCGTCGTCTACGACGACAACGGCGGGCTGTCCGCCGCCCGGGCGTGGTGGCTGCTGCGCTGGGCCGGCGTCGCCGACGTGCGCATCCTCGACGGGGCGCTCGGCGCCTGGCGCGACGCCGGCCTGCCGATCGAGACCGGCGAGATCATCCCGTTGCCCGGGGACATCGTGCTCGAAGCCGGGCACCTGCCCGTCCTCGACGCCGACACCGCTGCCGCGGTGGCCCGCGAGGGGATCCTGCTCGACGCCCGCGCGCCCGAGCGCTACCGCGGCGAGGTGGAGCCGGTCGACCCGCGGGCCGGCCACATCCCGGGGGCGGTCAGCGCGTCGACGGGGGACAACCTCGACGCCGCCGGCCGGTTCCTGCCCGCCGCGGAGCTGCGCGCCCGCTTCCTCGCCCTCGGCGCCTCGGCCGGCGGCGGCGGCGACGCCCAGGCGCCGATCGGGGTGTACTGCGGGTCGGGGGTCACGGCCTCGCATGAGATCGCCGCCCTCGCCGTCGCCGGGTTCGACGCGGCACTGTTCCCGGGTTCCTGGTCGGCGTGGTCGTCCGACCCCGCCCGGCCGGTCGCCACCGGTCCGCGGTGACCGCCACCCCGCCCCGCCCGTCCGCGGCCGGGATCGCGCCGCGGGCCCGCGCCGCCGGGCCGGTGGACGCGGACGTGATCCGCGCGGACGCCTTCGCCGTCGCGCTGCCCGTCGGCCGGTGGAGCACGGACCCGGCGGTCGTCGACGCGCACCGCCTCGACCGCTCGGGCTGGATCCCCGACGGCCGCCCGCTCGGGGTGGCGTTCGCCCGCGAGGTCGCCGACGTGCAGGCGGTGCTGCGGGTCGCCGTCGCCCGCGGGGTGCCGGTGACGGTGCGCGGCGCCGGCACGGGCCTCGCCGGGGGCGCCGCGGCCGTGCCGGGTGGCGTCGTGCTGGACCTGGCCGGGATGAACCGCATCCGCGAGCTGTCCGTCGACGACGCCGTCGCCGTCGTCGAACCGGGCGTGGTCACCGCCGATCTCGACGCCGCCGCCCGCGAGGCCGGCCTGTGCTACGCGCCGGACCCGGCGAGCGCGGCGATCTCCACGATCGGCGGGAACATCGCCACCAACGCCGGCGGGCTGCGCTGCGCCAAGTACGGCGTGACCCGCGAGTCGGTGCTGGGCCTCGACGTCGTCCTCGCCGACGGCGAGCTGATCAGCACCGGGCGGCGCACCGTCAAGGGCGTCGCCGGCTACGACCTGACCGGCCTGTTCGTCGGCTCCGAGGGCACCCTCGGCGTCGTCGTCGGCGCGACCGTGCGGCTGCGCCCGCTGCCGCGGGCCACCGTCACCCTCGCCGCGTTCTTCGACACCGTCGCCGCCGCCGTCGACGCGGTCACCGCGCTGGGTGCCGCCGGGATCGTCCCCGCCGTCGCCGAGCTGCTCGACGCCCGCACCGTGCGGGCCGTCGACGCCGCCACCGGCAGCGACCTGGCGACCCACGGGGAGGTGTTCCTGCTCGTCCAGACCGACGGGTCCGGCGCCGCCGAGGAGGCCGACGCCGCCGAGGCGGTCCTCGCTACCCGGGCCAGGCTGGTGCGCCGCTCCGCCGACGCGGCGACCGCCGAGACGCTGCTCGCCGCCCGCCGCGCCGCCCTGCCCGCCCTGGAACGGCTCGGGCGGGTGCTCATCGAGGACATCGCCGTGCCGCGCGGGCGGCTGGCGCAGGCCGCCGCCCGCGTCACCGAGATCGGCGCCGCCACCGGGGTGGAGATCTTCACCCTGGCGCACGCCGCCGACGGCAACCTGCACCCGATCATCGTCGTCGACCCGGCCGAGCCGGAGATCCCGCCCCGGGCGTGGGCGGCCGCCGAGCAGATCTTCGCCCTCGCGCTGGAGCTCGGCGGCACGGTCACCGGCGAACACGGCGTCGGGGTGCTCAAACGGCGCTGGCTGGCCAGCGAACTCGGCAGCCGCAGCCACGACCTGCAACGCCAGGTGCGCCGGGTCTTCGACCCCACCGGCATCCTCAACCCCGGCCGCGCCCTGTAGGCCGCGTATCCGACTGTGTGCCGACGGCTCGTCTGCGCCGCNTGATCCGGACCTGTCGAAACGTGGACGCGGGGACACAGCGTGATGATGGACGTCAGGGTCGTCGCGGACGGCGGGCTCGCTCGTCCGGCGGCGCGGCGCGGTTCCGCGGAACACCAAGATCATTAGCGTTGGGTTCGAGTTGAAGTATTTTCGTATCCCCCCGATCACGCACAGTGTGGAGACTGGCTGGCGATAGTCCCACCAGCCCCCGCTGCGAAGCCGCTCGAAGCAAGGGCAGGGCCTGATTGCGGTGCGTGCTGCACGGTCTGGCCCCGCGAACCGCGCGCACAAGGCACCGCAATGCGCGTACCGGCGCGCCCCGGCGCCAAGGCCGCCCGCACCGGGGAATCGGGCGCGCCGCGCGCCACAGTTCGCGACGATNGTGGGGCGCGGTGGTGCTGGAGCTGCGACGGCGAGCGAGGAGTGGATCATCGACGGCGTCTTCCGGTCGCTGNGGGTGTACAACTTCCGGCTCTTCGCCGCCGGGCAGGTGCTGTCCGTCACCGGCACCTGGATGATGTTCACCGCTCAGGACTGGCTGGTGCTGTCGTTGAGCGACCATCCGGGGACGGCGCTCGGCCTCGTGACGGCGCTGCAGTTCACCCCGATGCTGCTGCTCACCCTTTACGGCGGCCGGCTCGCCGACCGGCACGACAAACGCCTGCTGCTCACCGGCGCGAACCTGGTCGCCGGCCTGCTCGCCCTGGCGCTGTCGCTGCTCGTGTTCACCGGCTCGGCGCGGCTGTGGCACATCTGCGCGTTCGCGCTGGCGATCGGCCTGGTCAACGCCATCGAGACGCCGACCCGGATGGCGTTCGTCAGCGAACTGGTCGGCCCCGAGCTGTTGCCCAACGCCTCCGCTCTCAGCGCCGGCTACTTCAACATCGCCCGGGTCGTCGGCCCGGCCGCCGCGGGCCCGCTCATCGCCGGTTTCGGCTCCGGCCCGGCGATGGCGATCAACGCCGGAAGCTACCTGGCGACCGTCGCCGGCCTGCGCCTGATGCGCCCGGCGGAGATCCACCGCCACGCTCGCCCCGCGGTCNCCCCCCGCATCGTCGACGGGCTGCGCTACGTGCTCGNCCGCGCCGACCTGGTCGTCGTGCTGGGCCTGGTGGCCACCGTCGGGTTGGTCGGGATGAACTTCCAGCTCACCGTGCCGCTGCTGGCGCGCACCGTCTTCCACGCCGACGCCGCCGCCTTCGGCCTGCTCACCACCGGGCTGGCCGCCGGTTCGCTGCTCGCCGCGCTGCTCACAACCGGCCGCCGCAGCCGTCCGTCGGCCATGATGGTGATCGTCTCGGCGTTCGCGTTCGGCCTGCTGGAGGCGGCGACGGGCGCCTCGCCGACCTACCCGGCGACGATCGGCCTGCTGGCGTTGACCGGCTTCGCGAGCCTCTACTTCGCCCAGGCGGCCAACCACCGCATCCAGCTCGGCAGCGACCCGAGCTACCGGGGCCGGGTGATGGCCCTCTACAGCCTCATCCTGCAGGGGACGACGCCGCTGGGCAGCCTGGGAGTCGGCTGGCTCGCCGAGCACCACAGCGCCCGCGCCGGCTTCTACGTCGGCGGCCTCGCCTCCGCCGCTGCCGCGGTCGCCGCCTGGGCGGCCAACCGCGGATGGGCCTCCGCGTCCGCCGCGTCGCCCCTGGCTGCGTCGCCTCCCGCTGTGCCGCCTTCCGCAGCGTCGCCGCGGGAGGCGGCCGAGCAGCCTCCGGTCCAACCGGCCGTCGGCGGTTCCTGACCGCGCCGGTCAGTCGCCTGGCCGGGACCTGGGGGCGACGGCGCTGATCTCAGCCGATCGGCGAGCCTCGGTGCCGCCGTCGCCCGCCACCGCCAGGAGCGTTCGATCGAGGACGTGCGGGAAGAATGTCGCAGGCGAGGGAAAGACCCCGCGCGACGATCTCGTCGCCGGCGCCGTCGCGGCGTTCACAGTGGCGCCGAATCGCCGATGTCGACAATCCCACGGACAGTGTGCTCAAACACTCAGCCCGCCCCGCCGGCGGGCGCACGCAGTATACGGTGAAAACATGGCAGCTCCCTTGGTCGGGGTGAAACAATCGCGTCGCAGATCTGTCATGCGGCACCGGGGAATGGCATGCGGTGATGACCGTGTCGGCTGAGGTCGACCGGTGGCTGCGGCGGTTTCATCCGGGTCCGCCCGACGCCCCGCGGCTGGTGTGTTTCCCGCACGCGGGCGGGGCGGCAAGCACCTATCTGGCGATCTCGAAGGCGTTGTCGTCGGTCGCCGAGGTCCAGGCGGTGCAGTATCCGGGACGGCAGGACCGGCGGACGGAGCCGGCGCACACGGCCATCGCGCCGCTCGCCGACCGGATCGCCGAGGTCCTCACCCCGCTCACCGACCGGCCCCTGGCCTTCTTCGGGCACAGCATGGGGGCGATCGTCGGCTTCGAGGTCATCCGCCGGCTGGCGGCGGCGGGCGGGCCGGCACCGTTCGTGCTGTTCGCCTCCGGGCGCCGCGCCCCGTCGACCACACGGTTCGAGGACGTCCACCGCCGCGACGACGCGGGTTTTCTCCGGGAGATGCGTGAGCTCGGCGGGACCGATCCGCGGGTTCTCGCCGATCCGGAACTCGTCGAGATGGTGCTGCCGCCGACCCGGGCCGACTATCAGGCGATCGAGACGTATTCCGCGCCGGACGACGCGGTGATCAGCACGGCCGTCGTCGCGATGGTGGGGGATTCCGATCCGAGGGTGACGCAGNCCGAGGCCGAGCTCTGGCGCCGGCACACCACCGGGCCGTTCGAGGTGAAGGTGTTCCCCGGGGGCCACTTCTACCTGTCCGACCAGCAGGGCGCCGTGGTGGAGGCGGTGACGGCGGGCCTCGCCGCCGCGCGCGGCGCCCAGCCGACGCCCTGAGGCCACCCGAGCCGCTCACCCCGGGGGCGCTCACCACCAGGGCGGCGACACCTGGCCGTCGGGCTCCAGGCCGTAGCGCAGCAGCGGGCCCGCGTCGGCGCCCAGCGCGTCGGTGAGCAGGCGCAGGGCGCCGGTGTCCCCGGCGTCGACGGCCCGCAGGTAGGCCCGCCGCATCCCGGGTGGGTCGCCGGCCTGCCTGCGCACGCGGGCCAGGTCGTGCAGCGCGGTGGGGTCGCCCGCGTCGGCGACCTGCTCGTAGGCCCACGCGGTCCGGTCGAGGTCGCGGACCTGCTCCCGCGCACGGCCCAGCCGGCGCAGCAGGTCGGTGTCGCCGGTGGACGCGAGCTGCCGGTAGGCCCAGGCGGCACCGTCCGGGTCCCCGGCCCGCTCCCGTGCCCAGGCGACGTCGCGCAGCAGGGCGGCGTCGCCGGCGTCCGCCAGCCGCCGGTACACCCGGGCCGCCGCCTGCGGGTCGCCGGCCCGTTCGTACATCCGAGCGACCCCGCCCCACGCACCGGTGTCGCCGGCGTCGGCGGCCCGCCGGTAGACCCGGACCGCGCCGGCGTGGTCCCCCGCCCGTTCCCGGGTCAGGGCCAGCTCCCGCAGCGCGGTGGTGTCGCCAGCGTCGGCGGCGTGGCGCGCGAGCCGCTCGGCCTGCCTGCGGTCCCCGGCCCGCTCGCGGGCCCGGGCCAGCTCGCGGAGCATGCCGTGGTCCCCGGCGTCGGCGAGCCGGCGAGCGAGACGGGCTGCGCCGTCATGATCACCCTCCTGTTCGCGTGCGCGGGACTCGCGCCACAGCGCCGCGTCGGCGGCGTCGGTGGTGGCGGCCTCGGTGGTGTCGGTGGTGTCGGTGGTGGTGGCGGCGGTCGTGGCCTGCCGGTGGGCCAGGGCGGCTTCCGCCGCGTCGCCGGCGCGGTGGCGTGCCTGGCCCAGCTCCGCCAGCATCGTGCGGTGACCAGCGTCGACGGCAAGGCGGTAGAGCCTCAGGGATGCCTGCACGTCGTCGGCCCGTTCGAGCCGGCGGGCCACATCCCGCAGTACGAAGACCGCGCCCGCCGCGAGAGCCTGACGGGCGATGCGTTCGGCGCCCTGGTGGTCGCCGGCCCGGATTCGGCCCCGGGCCAGGTCACGCCACAGCCGGAGGCTGCGGGCCTCGCCGGCGAACCGCTCCGCGTCCTGCCTGTCGCCGGCCTGTTCCCGCAGCCGTGCCAGCGCCGCCCACACGCCCCGGTGGCCGGCGTCGCCGGCCTGGCGGGCGAGCTGTTCGGCACCGTGGTGGTCGCCGGTCCGCTCCCGTAGCAGTGCCAGCCACCCCACCTGGTCGGTGTCGCCGGCGTCGATGGCCTGCTGGTAGGCGCGGGCGGCCCCGGCATCGTCCCCGGCGGCCGCCAACGCGCGGGCGAGCCCCGCCAGCGCCGAGCGGTCGCCGACGTCGACGGCGCGCTGGTAGGCCCGGGCGGCGCCGTGGTGGTCCCCGATCCGCTCCCGCAAACCACCCAGCTCCCGCAGAGCGGCCGTGCCGCCCGGTGCGCCGGCGTCGGCGACCCGCTGGTAGAGCGCGACGGCGATCCGGATCCGCCCCCGGTCCCGGGCGGCGCCGGCGAGCCCGAGCAGGTCGTCGAGGGAACGGGCATGGCGGGCCGCGGCGTCCCAGAAGGGCTGCGCCGGGACGACACAGCGGCGGCTTCGGCCGGCGTGCTCGACCAGGATGGCCGCCGGGTGGTAGCCGATCACCGGGAGCCCGGCGCCCGCCCGCTCCTCGACCAGCGCGCTCGATCCGCCCGGGATGCGCGTGCGGGCCCCGTGGCACAGCTCGTGCAGCACGGGGAGGAGCCACCGTGGGTCCTCGCCGGGCAGCCGGCCGGGCGGCATCCCGGCGGTGGCGTCGGCGAGCGTTTCGATGGTGGCGTCGGCGAGCAGGGCGGCGGGGATGGCGCTGGCGTGGCCGAGCCGGCGGGCATCCAGCGCCACCGTGACCACGGCCCGTTCCAGCGGGGTGAACATCCCGTCGCCGGGATCGTCGAAGGCGGCGAGCAGCGCCTCGTCGCCCGCAGGCCGCCGCCCGCTCCTTCCACGCTCGCGACCGCGTCTGGCCATGCCCGATCATTACGCGGGCACGGACGCGGTGGGGCGCCTTTCCCGGTGCGGGCGTCCTCAGAGCGGGATGTTGCCGTGCGCGCCGCGCCGCGCCGGCGCGGCCGCGAGCGCCCGGGCGATGCGGGGGCGGGTGTCGACCGGGTCGATGACGTCGTCGATGACACCCAGCGCCACCCCCCGCTCGACGCCGCCGGCGGTGCGGGTGTGCTCCTCGACGAGGCCGGCGAGCACGCCGGGCCGCTCGTCGTCGGAGGCGGCGGCCAGCGCGCGCCGGTGCAGGATGCCGACGGCGGCCTCGGCGCCCATCACGGCGACCTCGGCCTCGGGCCAGGCGAGCACGGCCGTGGCCCCGAGCGAGCGGGAGTTCATCGCGATGTAGGCGCCGCCGAACGACTTGCGGGTGATGAGCGTGACCCGGGGCACGGTCGCCTCGGCGAAGGCGTAGAGCAGCTTCGCGCCGCGGCGGACCACCCCGTCCCATTCCTGGCCGACGCCGGGCAGGTAGCCGGGGACGTCGACGAGAACGACGAGCGGGACGCCGAAGGAGTCGCACATCCGCACGAAACGGGCGGCCTTCTCGGCGCTCAGGGAGTCCAGGCAGCCGCCCTTGCGCAGCGGGTTGTTCGCGATCACGCCGACGCTGTGGCCGTAGAGCCGGCCGAGGCCGACGACGACGTTCGGTGCCCAGCGCGGCTGGAGCTCCTCGAAGCCCCCCGGGCCGTCGTCGCCGTCGAGCAGCCGGTACACCAGCGGGTGCACGTCGTAGGCCCGCCGCGCCCGCTGCGGCAGCAGCGACCGCGGGTCGCGCGGGTCCGGCGCGACCAGCTCCGGCCCGGCGTCGGCGGCCGTCTGCGCGGCGGTGACGGCGCCGGCGGCCGCCTTGTCGGCGGTGATGGCGTCGGCGGCCGCCTCCTCGGCGGTGATGGTGTCCAGGTCGACGTGCCCCGGCGCGGCGAGCAGCGTGGTGATCCGCCGGGCCCGCTCGTAGGCGTCGCTTTCGGAGCGGGCGACGACGTGGACGACGCCGGAGCGCCGGCCGTGGGCGTCGGCACCGCCGAGACCGGCCATGTCGATCTGCTCCCCGGTGACGCTGCGCACCACGTCCGGGCCGGTGACGAAGACCCGCCCGTCGGGCGCCATGATGACGACGTCGGTCAGCGCCGGCCCGTAGGCGGCGCCGCCGGCCGCGGGCCCCAGCACCACGGAGATCTGCGGCACCCGCCCGGAGGCGTGGATCATGGCGGCGAAGATCTGGCCGATGCCGTCGAGCGCCTCGACGCCCTCGGCCAGGCTCGCCCCGCCGGAGTGCCACAGCCCGACGACCGGCACGCCGTGGCGGACGGCCTCCTCGATGGCGGCGACGATCTGGCCGGCGCCGATCGCGCCGAGCGCTCCGCCCATGCGGGTCCCGTCCGTGCAGAAGGCCACCGCGGCCACGCCGTCGATGCGGCCCCGCCCGGCCAGCACGCGGCCGCCAGTGGGCCCGGCGGTGGCGACGAACGAGCCCGCGTCGAACAGCTGGGACAGCCGGCGACCGGGGTCGCGCACATCCTGGCCGGGGATGACGACCGCGGTCTGGCCGATCCTGGTCGGCTGGGTCATGGCTTCCTCTCCCGCGCGACAGGTGGGCGGCGATCGGNATCGCCGATGNGATCCCCGGGCGCCACCCGTGCCGCGCCACGGGTCGGTCGGTCACCGGNGGGCCGTCCGCCCCCGGCGTTTCTGCCAGTGTCGACCAGCCGCCTTGCATCCCCCTAAAGAACCAATAGAGCTCGCTTCCGCCCGCCGGGGAACGGAATAGGCCGCACATTCCTTGCTGGTCGTCGACGCGGTCACGTCGACGCCTGTCTGCCGG
The DNA here is from genome assembly GCF_001420875.1 of Frankia sp. AvcI1. Classification (NCBI taxonomy): domain Bacteria; kingdom Bacillati; phylum Actinomycetota; class Actinomycetes; order Frankiales; family Frankiaceae; genus Frankia; species Frankia sp. AvcI1. The sequence goes on from NZ_LJFZ01000004.1 coordinate 163,266, forward strand.
TGTCGTTTCGCGGGGGTCGATCCGCCGGGGTCGTTTCGCCGAGGTCGGTGCGCNGGTGTCGTTTCGTCGACGTCGTTTCGTCGACGTGGAACGCCGACCCTCGAAGTTCCGGTCACCGTCCGGCACCCCCGTGCCATCTCGGCCGCACAGCACCGGGCACTCGTTGACGGTGATCGTCGTGATGCGCTCATATTGTCCCCGCGGTAGCGGCAATACGGACAAACAGGGCGAGGCGTCGCGGGCTGCGGCCCGGGCGTCGAGGAGTGAGCTGTGAGGCTGATGACCGGGTGGTGCCTGCGATACCGGTGGATCGTGGTGGGCACATGGCTGGTCGTTCTGGTCGCCGGCAACGTCCTGGCGGCCCACGAGGGCACCCGCTACCGCCAGGTGTTCGGNGTTGCCGGCACCGACTCCCAGCTCGCGACCGACGCCCTGACGAACGTCGTGCCCGGCGGCCTGCCCGACGCCGAGATGATCGTCGTGCGGGNCCGCGAGGGCGACATCAACACCCCGGCCGTCCGCCAGCGGATCGCGGCGATGACCACGCGGGTCGCCCGGCTGCCCGGCGTGGCCACCGCGATCGATCCGTACGGCCCGGCCGGTGCCCTGCTGCTCGGCGTCGAACCGGTGGCGCGCGACGGGCGTGCGGCGATCGTCGGCGTCGTGATGAAGGGCGCCGCGACCACCCCGGACCTCGGCGCGGTGCGGCGCCTGATCACGACCGCCCGCGCCTACGACGGGCCGGACCTGCAGGTGGAGATGGCGGGCCCCGGCACGACGATGATCGTCCAGGGGGACATCTCCGTCACCCCGATCGCCCTGGCCGTCGCGGCGGCCGCGATCATCCTCTGCCTGGTGGTGCGCGCGCCGGGCGGGGTCGCCGTCTGTGCCCTGGTCGCCGCCGCGACCGCGGCGGGGGTGCAGGCGGGCGTGACCCTGCTCTCCCACCGGGTCGACGTCAGCCCGCTGGCACCGCCGTTCGCCGTGATGATCGCCGTCGGGGTGAGCCTCGGCGCGGCGGTCGTGGTCGTCCACCGCTGCCAGGCCGAGATGCGCGCCGGGCGCCAGCCCCTCGACGCGGTCGCCGCGAGCCTGGTCCAGTCCGGGCGCCCACTCACCCGCGGCGGCCTCGGCCTCGCCGTCGTCATGCTCGGCACCAGCGCGCTGCGCGGGAGCGTCCTCGCCGGCCTCGCCCCCGCCGCGTTCGTCGCGGCTGCGGTCGCCAGCCTCGCCATCGCCACCCTGCTGCCCGCCTCACTCGCCGTCGCGGGCCGGGCCCTGTTGGTGTGGACGGAACGCACCCACCTGCGCGCCACCGGCCGTGGCCTGCCGGTCCGGCCGGGTCTGCGCTCGGCGTGGGCGGGCCTCGTCGGCCGTTTCCCGGGGGTGCTCGCCGCCGCGGCGGTCCTGCTGCTGGCCGCGCTGGCGCTGCCGATCACGGGGCTGCGCCTCGGGGGCGGTGACGGGGGCGTCGACCCGACGTCGGAGACCACCCGGCGGGCCTACGACATCATCAGCGCCGACTACGTCGCGGGCCTGAACGGTCCCGTGCTCGTCGCCATCTCGAACCTGCCTGCCGCGGGCCTGCCCGCCGCTGCCCACCCGCCCGCCGCGAGCCTGCCTGCCGCCAACCCGACCGTCCTGGCGACCCTGGTCGACCGCCTCGGCACCACCCCGGGGGTGGTCCGGGCCTTCCCGGTGCTGCAGAACCCCGCCACCCGCACGGCGCTCATCGAGGTGCTGACCCAGGCGCAGCCCCGGTCGGCGCAGGCCAGCGACCTCGTGCGCCGGCTGCGCACCCGCACGGTGCCCGCCGCCGTCGCCGGCACGGCCGTGCGGGTGCACATCGGCGGCCAGACCGCCCTGTTCGACGACATGGCGACGCGCTTCACCCGGGTCCTGCCGGCGTTCGCGGCCCTCGAACTCGTCGTCCTCGGGGTGTGTGTGCTCGCCAACGTGCGCTGCGTCGGCCCCACCGTGGCGATCGTCGCGGCCAGCGCACTGACGACGGCGGCGGCGCTCGGCGCGATCACCTTCGTCTTCTGCGACGGTCACCTCGCCGGGCTGCTCGGGGTGCGCGCCGGGCCGATCGAACCGTTCGTCCTGGGCCTCATCCTGATCCTGTCCTTCGCCCTGGCCATCGGCATGCACCTGACCCTGCTGCGCCGGCTGTGGGACCCCCAGGGGCGGCCGCCGGACGGCGAGGACCCGGCGACGGCGATCCGGTCCGGCCACGCGGACGTCGGCCCGGTGGTCGTCGCGGCCAGCCTGATCGTGATCGCCGTGTTCGCCGGGCTGGCCTGCCAGCAGGTGCGCACGATGAAGCTGCTCGGCCTCGGACTGGCCGTCGGCGTCGCGCTCGACGCGCTGGTGCTGCGCGTCCTGCTGCTGCCGGCGCTGGTGCACCTCACCCGGGACGCCGCCGGCCGCCGGCCGGCGACCCAGGCCGCCTCCGCCGAGAACACCGAGAACACCGAGAACACGGTGCCGACCCGGCTCACCACCCGGAGTCGGGCGCCGCGTGCCGCCGCCGTCGGCGCGATGGCCGGTCGCGAGGTCGAGGCGGCGGTGCNCCTGCCCGGTGGCCGGGGCGTCGCCGGGCAGGCGGCCGGGCCCACCGTCACCGCGCCGTGGAACTGGTTCGAACCACCCCGGCGGGGCAGTCCCCACCCGGACTGACTGCCCGTTCGACTGACGGCCGTTCGGGTGGACGGGCCCGCCGGCCGGTGTCGACTGTCGGGCGCTGCGTCCGTCGGGGCCTGCGGGCGGCGTGATCGTCAGGCCAGCAGCGCGCGCCTGGCCCTGAAGTGGCCGGCAATCCGGCTGGTGGGCCGGCAGTGGTGGTCACGCGGCGCGGGCCGGGCTGACGGGTACCCGAGGTCATGAGTCTGGCGACGGCGGCCGGGCGGGGATGCCCGCGGCCTCAACGCCCGAAGAACCCGGCACTCGAAAGCCGGAGAGAATCCAGGAGAGCCTTGGGTGGAACAAGGTCCACCTCGGAGATCGGCCGCCCGGGAACCATCTGCCCTGTCCTGCGGACGGCAGTGATGGCGGTTCTGAAAATGCGGAGCTCTCGGTGGATGTTCCGCGCCGATCTGACGCCGTCGGCTGATGGCGGCAGGCCGATCCGACGGTCAGGGCCGATGATCGGGTCGGCCCCCGACAGCTCGGCGGATCACGGCCCGGCCAGACGGTGGTGGAGCCGGCCAGACGGGCGGCCCGGCCGGGGGGAGGGCCGGGCCGCCCGCGGGTCGCTACTTCACGTAGGAGGCGATGAAGGGGGTGTCGGCCTTGATCTTGCCGACGCGGGCGGCGCCGCCGGGCTCGCCGAGCGGCTCGTCGCGGCCCGGGAGGATGTCGGTGAAGAACGCCGCCTCGCTGTCGATGAACTCCTTGTCCTTCGCCTTCACCCGGTCGTCGCTGAGGGCGGCGCCGACGGGGCAGGAGACTGCGCAGGCGCCGCACTCGGTGCACTCGTCGGGGTTGATGTACATCTTGCGGTCGCCCTCGTAGATGCAGTCGGCCGGGCAGCCCTCCAGGCAGGAGCCGTCCTTGACATCAATGCACGCCGCGGTGATGACGTATGGCATGGGAGCCCTCATTTCCGGATCGACGTTGCGGACCGCTGCTCGGCGGTCGNCAATCGCGTGGCTGGCCTACGACTTTCGTTCCGGCTGGTAGGCCGGGGCGGGTGCCGTGCGGCGAACCCGAAAGGAATCGTAGCGGCCAGGGCGAGGTCGAAACGGCGCGCGCTGTGAATCTCATGTAAACAAATAGCGCGCGGGAAAGGTGACGTCGATATTCCTCGGGGCCAGCAAAACAATGATGTCAAGGATAATGTCGACGATGAAGTTTTCCTGGCTCTTTTCCTGCCGCGTCGGGTCGAGGCGCAGGTCAGCGCGGCCGGCCGCGCCGGTCCGGAACGGTGTCCGGCGCCGGCGCGGCCGGCCGGTCCGAGGCTGTTCCCCGGTCCGGCGCTATTCCTGGGTCAGAGTGGCGATGTCGATGACGAACCGGTAGCGCACGTCGCTGCGCAGCACCCGCTCGTAGGCCTCGTCGACCTCGTCGGCGCCGATGAGCTCGATCTCCGAGGCGATCCCGTGCTCGGCGCAGAAGTCGAGCATCTCCTGGGTCTCGCGGATGCCCCCGACGCTGGAACCGGCGAGGCTGCGCCGCCCGCCCAGCAGCGAGAACACGCTGAACGAGCTCGCCTCGGGNGGCGCGCCCAGGTTGACCATCGTGCCGTTGATGCGCAGCAGGCCGAGGTAGGCGTCCAGCGGCAGGTTCGCCGACACGGTATTGATGATCAGGTCGAACGAGCGGCGCAGCGTCTTGAACGTCGCCTTGTCGCCGGTGGCGTAGTAGTGGTCGGCGCCGAGGCGCAGGCCGTCGGACTCCTTGCTCAGCGTCTGGCTGAGCACGGTCACCTCGGCGCCGAGCGCGTGAGCGATCTTGACGGCCATGTGGCCGAGCCCGCCCATGCCGACGACGGCGACCTTCGTGCCGGGACCGGCCTGCCAGTGCCGCAGCGGCGAGTAGACGGTGATCCCNGCGCACAGCAGCGGGGCCGCCGCGTCGAAGGGCAGCGCCTCGGGGATGCGCACGACGAAGTGCTCGGTGACGACGACGCTCTGGCTGTAGCCGCCGTAGGTGATCTCGCCGTCGTAGCCCTTGCCGTTGTACGTCGGCACCGCGCCCTTGAGGCAGTACTGCTCCTCGTCGGCCTCGCACGCCTCGCACTCGCCGCACGAGTCGACGAAGCAGCCCACGCCGACCCGGTCGCCGACGGCGTACTTCGTCACCGCCGGGCCGACCGCGGCGACCACACCGGCGATCTCGTGGCCGGGGACGAGCGGGTAGGTGCCCCGGNCCCACTCCTCCTTGGCCTGGTGGATGTCGCTGTGACAGATGCCGGCGAACTTGATGTCGATGAGGACATCACGCTCGCGCAGCTCGCGGCGCTCGACCGTCGAGCGCTCGAACTTGGCGCCCGCGGCGGGGACGACCAGCGCTGCGGTGGTGGCCATGGAACTCCCTCGCGCCCTCGCCGCCGCCGGGCGGGTGCGCCGCGCAAGAACGGCGAGGGCCATAGTGATCATGGTGTGACGCGGACGAAAACCTGCGAACGCCCCCGGGACCGGCACCCCGGTCCCACAATGTAAGAGCGCACTCACTTCGATTGTATGGTGCACAGACGTCCAGGCGTCGGGACCGGAGGGGGCAATGGCGGAGCCGGGCCGGACCTCGTACCACCACGGCGATCTGGCGGCAGCACTGGTGGACGGCGCCCTCGACCTGATCGCCGAGGGCGGCCTGGCGGCGTTCTCGGTCGCCGCGGTCGCCCGCCGCGTCGGGGTGAGCTCGGCGGCACCGTACCGGCACTTCCCCGACCGCGACAGCCTGCTCGCGGCGGCCGCCGCGGCGGCGGCGGGCCAGCTCACCGGGCAGGTGCGCGCGGCCGCGGACTCCGCCGGCGCCGATCCGGTGCAACGACTGGCCGCCACCGCCGGCGCCTACACCAGGTTCGTCATCGAACGCCGCGCCGGAATGGACGTCCTGTTCGCCCCGGGGCTCGCGGGCAGCCGCCACCCGCAGCTCGGCGCGCAGACCCGCGCCCTGCTCGACACGCTGCTCCCGCTGGTGCTGGCCCTGCCCGGGGTGCCGAGCTACCGCGACGCGCTGATCCTCGTCGAGCAGCACCTCGCCCAGGCCCACGGGCACGCCGTGTTCCACCTCGACGGCGTCTTCGCCCAGCACCGCCGCAGTGTCGACCAGGCCGCCGCCGCGTCCGTCGCCACGACCCTGATGCTGATCGCCGGCCACGCCACCGGCCGCCGCTGAGCGGGTGGGGGTACCCGATGTCGGGTCGCCGGCCGCCCGTTCGTGGGACGCGCGGGCCATTGCCGGCCCGGGCCCGGCGGTTCGGCTACGGCTGATGGTGTGGCCGTGATTCCCGTCAAGATTTCCACCGATCGGCCGGGACCTGAGGTAATAGGCGCGGAAATGCGCCGCGTTGGCCGTCGGGATCGGCGCGGACAATGACAACCGGTCTACCGCCGGCGAGATGAGAACGGCCGGTGGTGCACACGGTGGTCCGTCCGCGCCGCCCCGGTACCGCGGGCGCCACCCCGGGGCCGCCGGGGGTCACCCGGGTCGCCGTGTCAGTCCTCGCCGTCGGCCCGCACCGGCGGCGTGGCTGGCCGTTTCGGGCCAGGTAGGGGCCCCCGCGGGGGAGTTGCGTCGGTGACATCGGGCCGTCGTCGGNGGCCAGCCCGGGCGAGGGAACGGCGCCGTCGACGCTGTCGAGTAGCCGATAGGGACGACCGGGCGGGNGCGCCGTCACCGACAATTCAGCAGGCGCCCTGTGCCCGATTTTCGCTCGGCCGTAGGGAGGAAAGGTGGATGCGCGCGAGAACGTCGACGAGGTGACCGAGCCGCGGGAAACAACGACCGGGCTCGCCACCCGCCCGGACCCGCTGCGCCCCGGCGATCCGCGCGAACTCGGTGAATACCGGATTCTCGGTCGACTCGGCGAGGGCGGCATGGGGACCGTCTTCCTCGGCCGGGGCCGCGACACCGGCCTGGTCGCGGTGAAGGTCATCCGCGCGGACGTCGCCCGCATCCCCCGCTACCGCGACCGGTTCCGGCGGGAGGCCGCGGTGGCCCGCCGCGTCGCCCGCTTCTGCACCGCGGAGGTCCTCGACGTCGTCGACCCGCCCGACGGGCAGCCCTACCTCGTCACCGAGTTCGTCGACGGCCCGACGCTGGCCCGCGCCGTCGCCACCCACGGCCCGCTGGGCTCGGCCGATCTGGAACGCGTCGCGGTCAGCGTGGCCGCGGCCCTGACCGCCATCCACGGTGCGGGCCTGGTCCACCGCGACCTCACCCCGACGAACGTGCTGCTGTCCCCGCTGGGCGCGCGGGTGATCGACTTCGGGCTGGCCCGGGTCAGCGACGAGGCGCCCAGCGGGCCCTCGGGCCGGGTCGCGGGGACGCCGGCGTTCATGTCGCCGGAGCAGGCCCGCGGCGAGACCGTGACGAGCGCGGCGGACATCTTTTCCTGGGGCGGCCTGGTGATCTTCGCCGGCAGTGGGCGCAAGCCGTTCGGCGACGGCCCGACGTCGGCCCAGCTACGCCGGGTCCAGCACGCCGACCCCACGCTCGGTGACCTCGATCCGGCGCTGGCCGCGGTCGTGCGCGCCGCGATGCGCCGGGAGCCGGCCGGCCGGCCCACCGCCGAGGAGCTGCTGCGCCGCCTCGTGCGCCCCGGCGACGCCGCACAGACGATCGTCACCAGTCCGCTGGACATCCTGCCGCCCCGGACGGGCCTGAGCATCTCACCGCCGACGTCGCCCCCCGCCTCCCGAACGCCGCCGGCCGGGCCGCCACCGTCGGGGTCGCGGCCGTCGGGGCTGGCGCCGTCGGGGTCGCGGCCCGACCTCGCGCCGGCTGTGGCGGGATCCGGCCTCGCGCCGGCGCCGGCGGGGTCCGGGCCGGTCCCGGCGGGTTCGAAGTCCGGGTCGGCTGCCGCGGCGAGGTCGGGGGCCGGCTCCGCGGCGACGGCGACGGCGACGGGGGCAGTGACGGGGGCGGGGGCGGGAAGAAGGCCGGGTTATGCGACGGGGTTGGCGGTGGCACGACCCGAACCCGCGCCCGGCGAGGGAGCCGGCGTCGCGCCCGCAGCCGGCGCGACGGAGCCGGACCAGACGCCGGCCGCGGTCGCCGTGATGCCAGAGCCGGCGACCGGACCGTTGGACCTGATGCTCGCGGGCCCCGCCGATCCCACCGACGATCGCGGCCCGGCCGACCGGCGCCGGGTGCGGCTGCTCACGGCCGTGGCCGGCGCCGTGATCGCGGCCACGCTGCTGGTCATCGGACTGCTCGTGCACGCCCACGGCGGACCCGCCCGCGCCACCGCGTCCGCGGCAGGCCAGGGCGCCGGGCCCGGCGTAACGGCCACGGTCCATCCCGTCAGCCCCACCACCACCCGGCCGGCCACCCGACCGGGCGGCGACGGCGGCGCCCGCGGTGACGGCGGCGACGCCGGGACGGGCGCGCCGACGAGCACAGCGGATCCCGCCGCGACGACCGATCCCGCCGACGCCTCGCCGGCCACGGGCAGGCTGCTCACCGTCAAGAACGTGGTCGGCCAGGACGCCACCGTGGCCGAGACCCGCCTGCGCGAGCTCGGTTTCGACACGATCGAGCGCTCCTACCGGGCCGACGACGGCGCCCGCGGCACCGTCGTCGCGATCGATCCGACGCCCGGGACGAAGGCCGCCCGCGACACCACCGTCACCCTGACCGTGTCGACGGGGCCGAGCACGGTCACGGTGCCCGAGGTCGCCCACAAGAGCGCCGCGCAGGCCCGCGCGATGTTGCGCGCCGAAGGCCTCGTCGTCGTCGAGCAGGTCATCACCGGCCGGTCCACCGCCGACGCCGGGCAGGTGGACACCGCCACGCCGAGCCCGGGCAGCCGGGTGGCGGCCCACAGCACCGTCACCATCACCGTGGCCAGCGACACGGTGACGGTGGCCGATCTGCACGGACGGACGGCGGCGGACGCGGAGCGGGCCCTGACCGACCTCGGCCTCACCGTCGTCGAGCACCCCCGGACCGGGGGCGGCCAGCCCGGCACGGTCGTCGGGCAGACCCCGGCAGCGGGCGAGGTGCCCCGGGGGTCGACCGTCGCCCTCGACATCGCCCGCCCCACCGCGACCGACTCGCCGAGCCCCCCCGCGGCGATCGGGGGATCGGGTCCGCCGACCGCGTCCCCGCGGCCATCCCCGCCGGCCTCACCCTGACCGCCGGTCGACGGTCAGGGTGAGCTCAGCCGGTCAGGGTGAGCTCAGCCGGCCAGGGTGGCGAGGCTGACGTCCCACAGCAGCGCGGCCGAACGCGGGTCGAGGGCGTAGTCCGCCACGCCGGTGCGCGTNCCCGGCTGGTTCGGGCCGGCCTCGTTGCAGTCCTCGAAGTACCGGCCGCTGACCCCGTCGACCAGCGGCGACGCGGCGAGCAGCACCGAGGTCGACGCCCCCTGCTCGGGCGTCTTCCAGGTGATGCCCCCGCCGCCTCCGCCGCCCGCGCCGGCGGTGCTCTGCGCCCGCAGCCGGTCGAGCTCGGCGTCGGTGACGTGGCGCTGCAGCTTCGTGCGGATGCCGCCGGGCATGAGCGCGTTGACGGCGATGCCGTCGTCCGCCCACCGCCGGGTCGCCTCGACGGCGAACAGCACGTTGGCGGTCTTCGACTGCCCGTAGGCCGCCCACGGCTCGTAGGGCCGCGCGAGGAAGTGGATGTCGTCGAAGACGACGTCGGAGCGCAGGTGCGCACTCGAGCTCACCGACACCACCCGGGCGCCGCCGGCCGCGGCCAACGCCGGGCGCAGGCCCGTCGTCAGCGCGAAGTGCCCGAGGTGGTTGGTGGCGAACTGCAGCTCCCAGCCCTGCGACGTGCGGGTCTCCGGCGCGGCCATCACCCCGGCGTTGTTGACCAGGATGTGCAGCGGGCCCTGCCAGCCGTTGACGAACGCGGCGACGGAGGCGGGCTGGGCGAGGTCCAGCGGGGCGACGGTGACCTGGTCGCTCCCGGTCGACGCGGTGATGTCGGCGGCCACCCGGGCACCGGCGTCAAGGTCACGGACCGTGATCGTCACCTGGGCGCCCGCGCCGGCGAGTGCCCGGGCCGTCTCCACGCCGATGCCCGAGGACGCGCCGGTCACGACGGCGCGCCGGCCGGACAGGTCGACCTCGGTCAGCACCTCGGCCGCGGTCGAGGTCGCGGAGAACGGAGTGGTGATCAGAGTGCTCACAGTAATGATCTTCCTGTGTGCTCGGCGGATCCGGGCGGAAGCCCGGCCGATAGGATGACGACGGCGGGACGGCCACGGCGGCGGCCCGTCCGGGCCGGGGCGCGCGGGCCCTGCGGAACACTCGGTCGGTTCCGGTGGGGGCGAGGCTCCCGGCCGCGAGGCCCAGCCTAGGTGGAGTCTCCTCCGCTTAGCAACGCAGTCACCGAGCGTTCGCTGGCCGCGCAACGGTCCGCCCGGCGCCCGGCCACTCGCCAGCCCCGGGGGGAGGAGAGCGATGCCGGCGCACGGCAGGACCAGGCCGCTGCGGGCCGACGCCCGTCGCAACCGCGACCAGGTCCTCGACGCCGCCCTGCGGGCCTTCTCCGCAGGTGGCCCGGGCGTGCCGCTGGAGGCCGTCGCGCGCGACGCCGGGGTCGGCATCGCCACCCTCTACCGGCACTTCCCGACCCGCGAGGTGCTCGTCGAGGCGGTCTACCGCGCCGAGCTCGGCCGGCTGTGCGACGCGGCGCCGGCGCTGCTGGGCCGCCTGCCGCCGGCCGCGGCCCTCCGCGCCTGGATGGACGCCTTCCTCGACTACACCACCGCCAAGCGAGGGATGGCCGACGCGCTGCGGGCCGTCATCGCCTCCGGCGGCGATCCGTTCGCCCACAGCCGCGAGCGGATGGTCGCCGCCGTCACCTCCCTGCTCGCCGCCGGGGACGCCGCCGGGACGGTCCGCCCCGACGTCGAGCCGGTCGACCTGCTCACCGGGCTCGCCGGCGTCGCCCTCGCCGCCGGCGAACCCGCCCAGCGCGCGCAGGCAGGACGCCTGCTGGACCTGTTCATGGACGGCCTGCGCCCCCGGGCCACCCCGCCGGGCCGCCCCTGAGCCGCCCGGCGTCCGCCGGGGGTCAGGCGGCGGCGCGTTCGAGGATGTGCACGCCGCAGGCCGAACCCAGCCCGATCACATGGGTCAGGCCGACGCGGGCCCCGGGGATCTGCCGGTCGCCGGCCTCGCCGCGCAGGTGGGTCGCCACCTCCCAGATGTTCGCGATGCCGGTCGCCGAGATCGGGTGCCCCTTGGACTGCAGCCCGCCGGAGACGTTCACCGGCGTCGACCCGTCCCGCCAGGTCGCGCCCGAGTGGAAGAAGTCCACCGCGCCGCCCTCCGGGCACAGCATCAGGTTGTCGTAGTGGACCAGCTCGGCGGTGGCGAAGCAGTCGTGCAGCTCGACGAGGTCGAGGTCCTCCGGATCGACGCCGGCGATGTCGTAGGCGCGCCGCGCGGCGTTGCGGGTCANCGTGTTGACGTTCGGCAGCACCTGGCAGGCCTCCTCCCACGGGTCGGTGGTCAGNACCGAGGCGGAGATCTTCACCGCCCGGCGGCGCTGCTCGGGGGCCAGGGTCCGCAGCGCGGCATCGGTGACGAGCACCGCGGCCGCGGCCCCGTCGCAGTTCGCCGAGCACATCGGCCGGGTGTTCGGGTAGGAGATCATGACGTCGTTCATGATCTCGTCCAGGGTGAAGCGGCGCTGGTAGGAGGCCAGCGGGTTCAGCGTCGAGTGCGCGTGGTTCTTCTCGGAGATCCGGGCGAACAGCTCGAAGCTCGTGCCGCCGTAGCGGTGGCCGTACTCCATGCCGATCTGGGCGAAGACCCCGGGCATCGTCTCCGTGCCGATCCGCCCGTCGAGCGGACCGACCGCGCCGAAGCGGCCCTGCGGCGTCCAGGTGGTCGAGTCGCCCGCCCGCTCGCCGCCGGCGAGCAACCCGGCGCCGGCGAGCTTCTCCACACCGACCGCGAGACCGAAGTCCGCCTCCCCGGCGCGTAGCGCCATGTGGACGACGCGGACGGCGGTCGCCCCCGTCGCGCAGGCGTTGGCCACGTTGTAGACGGGGATGCCGGTCTGGCCCACCTGCTTCTGTAAGGCCTGGCCGATCCCGCCGCCGCCGCGCAGGTTGCCCGCGGCGAGAATGCCGATCTCCCGCATGGTGATCCCGGCATCCGCGATGGCGTTCATGGTCGCCTCGGCGGCCAGGTCGATCAGGTCGGAGTNGGGGTGCTTGCCGAACCGCGTCATGCTGATGCCGAGGATCCACACGTCATCGCTGGCCATGTCGTCATCTCCTGCCGAAAGGGTGATCCTGCGGAAAGGGAGGTCCCGCGGAACGGGAGGCCCGCGGAAAGGGTCGTCCTGCGGAAAGGGTGGTCCTGCCGAAAGGGTTGGGTCCTGCCGGAGGGTTGGTTCCTGCCGAAGGGCTGCGGTGGTTCCCGGGACGCCGAGGCCTTCAGGGGCGGGGCTCGAAGCCGAAGCTGATCGCCTCGGTGCCCGCCTGGTCGACGCCCACCGGGGTGAGCGCGAGGCNCACCTTCATCCCCAGGCGCACCGCCTCGGGCGTGGGCTCGACGTTGACGAGGTTGGCACGCACGCTCGTGCCGGCGCAGTCCACCGTCGCCGACACGAACGGCACGGGTACCCCGGGGGCGGCGTGGGCGACGATCGTGAACGCGCGTACCTCCCCCTCGGTGGGGACGTCCACCTGCGTGAAGGAGGTGGCGAAACAGTTCGCGCACGCATTGCGCCGGTCGAAGAAGCGTGCGCCGCACCCGGTGCATGCGCGGGCGACCAGGTGCGGTCGCTCGCCCAGGACCAGATAGTCGACGAACGGGACGGTCTGCGGCACGGGGTGCTCCTCAGGGGTCGGATTCCGTCCGCGGCCGGCCGACCGGCGGACGCGTGGGTGGTCCGCCGCGGGACGGGCCGTGGTGGCGACGGCGGATCCCACGCCGGACGCGGCTGCGGGGGCGCGGCCCCGCCGATCACCATCCACCCTCTGTGGGCTTACCATCCGCCCCAGGCAGCGGCAACCGGTCCGCCGTCAGGCCGCTCGCGGCGCCGATCGCCGCCGCGATCCGCCACGCCGCGGATCCGCCTGAAAGTGCCGGCGGCGCACATCGCCTAAACGTTCCGTCCGCGTTTTCCCTGGTCGCGGGTTCCCCGGACGAGACGCACTCGGCACAACCCGCCCGATACCGGGACATGTTGCTACGATGTCGCGACTGCAATAAATACTCCGAGGGCGGGTCATCAATGCCCTGACGGCGAGGGGAATCGGCTTGGACGAGCTCGACCGGGCCCTGNTGCGCCTGTTGCAGCAGAACGGCCGGCGGACCAACCGGGATCTCGCCCTGGCCACCCATGTGGTGCCCTCGACCTCCCTGCAGCGGGTGCGCTCGCTGGTGGAGCGGGGCATCATCAGCGGGTTTCGCGCCGAGGTCGATCTCGCCGCGATCGNCAGGCCGGTGCAGGCCCTGATATCCGTGCGGGTCAGACCGCCCTCCCGAGCGGTGATCGAGGCTTTCCGCGCGTGGGCGGCCGACCTCGCCGAAACGGTGAGCCTGTTCTCCACGACCGGATCCTTCGATTTCCTCCTGCACGTCGCGGTGCCGGACGTCGACGGGCTCTACCGCCTCGTCATCGACCGGCTCACCGCCCGGCCCGAGGTCTTCGACGTGCACACAAGTCTGGTGTTCGACCACCGCCGCTCGGCCACCGTCGAGCCGATCGAACCGGCCGACTCCGCCGACTCCACCGACTAGCGCNGCCCCGGCGGTGACCCCGGCCGCGTCGACCGGATCCTCGCGGCCCGGGCGGCGCTGGTCGCCGACAGCGCGACGGTCACCGCCCCGTGCCCCGCCGGCGCCGCCCGCCCGCCGGCCGGTTCTCTGCTCACGGGACCAAGGGTGCGTAGTACGTTATAGGTGACAATCTCCTGTGGTGCCAGCGGACCGGAAGCCGTACGGCGATCCGCCTGCGGGCGTGCGACGGGAACTGTCCGCTCCGGCAGGTGCTGCCGTGGCCGGTCTGATCGGGTCTGGGGGGCCGGGCATGTCGACGCCATCTTTTCGGACGCTTCGCCACCCCTTTGAACCGTCGCGGCTGGCTTTCGCGTTGGGCTCGGCGAGTGTGGTCCTCGGCATTGNGATCATGCTTCTGGTTCGAGCCGCTCAACGTACCAGCTGGATTGTTCCGCTCGTGGTCGTGCTTTTCGTTCTGTTCGTCCTCGCGGCGGTCTGGCTCGTTCTGCAGATCCTTCGGGCCCGTCTGCTCGGCCACGCCATCCGGGTCACCGAACAGACGTTGCCGGTGCTCCAGGAGGTGNTCTCCGACGTCCGTGAGCGGTTGGACTACCGCAAACCGGTGGACGTGTACGTGGTCGACAAGGCGGCACGGTCGACGAGCCTGACCAGCTACCTGGGCACCAGGATCATCATCCTGGAGGGTGATCTCGTCGCCGACCTGCAGACCGACGAGAACCGTGGCCAGCTGACCTTTCTCATCGCTCGCTATATCGGTGCGCTCAAGGCACGGCACCAGCAGTTGATGCCGGTCCTGCTCGTCCTCGGGCTGTTCCAGTATCTCGCGCCGTTCAGACTCCTCCTGCTCCCGTACGTGCGCGCCACGGCCTACTCCGGTGATCAGATCGGGCAGTCGTGCGCGGATCTCCGGTCGGCTCTGACCGCGACGAACAGGCTTCTCGTCGGCAAGGACCTCACCCCAAGTCTCGCCGTCCGGGGTGTGTTCGAGCAGGCTGTGGTGGTCCNCCGCAAAATCCTGNCTCGACTCGCGCAGCTCGGTGCCGCCGAGCCCCACCTGACCAACCGGTACCTCAACCTGTACCGGTATGCCGCCGCCNCCGACCCCGACGCCCTGGCGAGGTACCGGGAGGCGCTGGACGACGACACGACCGAACGGCTGGACGCGGCGCTCCAGGCCGCGCCCGGCCGCCGGGGGGTCGGCCCCCGACTCCGTGCCCCGCTGATCGTGTCCGTCGTCAGCGGCACCATCCTGGTGCTGGCAGGGCTGCTGCTGTTCGGGATCGACCACGGCGAGACAGCGCAGCGCGAGCAGAGCGCGAGCCCGGCGGACACGAGCGCGAACAGCCTTCTCAACCACATACCGAGCGATCTCCGACCGACCTGCCAGGAGTTCTCCGAGACGGAGACGAGCTTCACCTCCGGGCTCCTCGCGTCGNAGGNCTGTTTCCCGAGCGGCTCGATGACCCCGGACAACGCCCGTTACTACCAGTACGACAGCCAAACGTCGATGAACCAGGTCTTCGACACCTACGCGTCGGATCTGACCGCCGGAGGCTGTCCCCGTGAGGGAGTCGAGACCTACCCNCACGGCCGTCGAGCCTGCTATGTCAGCGCGGACCAACAGAACATCATCATCTGGACCGACACCGACCTCGACATTCTCGCCTACGGGGTGTCGAAGCAGCTCGATCTTGCCGACCTGACCACCTGGTGGTCGGACGCCGGCCCCGAGTAGCAGCCGGCCGCCCTGCCCTGGTAGCGGGCGGTAGGCCCTGGCTGGACTCGGCCGGGCGCGCGAACGACCCCTGCGGCTGGATTCGACCGTCGCCGGACTGATCCGTCTCGTGGTCGACGTGGCTCCACCCGCAGGCCTGGTCCTCCAGCCGTAGATCGTGGAGGCCGGTGGGGAGGTCCATCGGATCTGCCGGATCCCCGGCCGGCGATCTCACCCCGGCCGGCGACCTGACCTCGGTCGGCGACCTGACCTCGGTCGGCGACAGCGCCCGGTCACCCGCAGCCACCGCCAGCCTCGTGACGTCCCGGGAATGAGCCGTCCGCGCTACCCCGGGGCCTCGGCACCGCAGGTCAGGGGGCCGCTGGAAAACACGGCGTGGTGCTGCGGACACCCCTCGCGAACATCCAGAAAAGGGGCGCTTTACTCTGATGGCGCGATTCCGCGCAGGCGGTACGGGACGGTCGGCGCCGCGGAAGGCGACTTCGGCGGGAGGGATCCGCCGACCTGCTGAGCGGCACCCGGGGCCGGCGCGATGGAGTCCGGGACGGATGGACGGTTCCGGCGACGGATGGATGGTTCCGGGGACGGTTGTGCGGCTCCGGAACGGGATGGGCGGGGGAGATGGGCGCGGGCTCACCACCGTGGGCGCGGGCGCGCAGGGCGGCAGTGGGGCCGTCGGCGGTGGGTCCGTCGGCGGTGGGGTCGTCGGCGGTGGGGTCGTCGGCGGTCGAGCCCATGGCGGTCGAGTCCGCGGCGGACGTCCCGTCCCCGGCGACGCGCAGCCCCGGTCCGGTGACGCTGCCCGTGCCGCGCCAGCCCAGCTCGGCGGCACGGTCCGCCCCGGACCGGCGGGTACAACTGCGGTGGCCGTCGGGCCCGGGCGGGCGGGTCGGCGGGTCGGACCGGGGGTCGGGCCGGGCGGCCTGGTCGCGGCCGGCGCTCGCCGTCGCCGTGATCTGCGTCTGCTCGTTCACGGCGAGCCTCGTCCTACAGGCGACGCTGTTCCGCGACGGCTCCGGCGACGCCGACGAGGCCGCCTACGTCCTGCAGGCCCGGATGCTGCTCGACGGGCACCTCACCCTGGACGCCGCCACGATGGAGCCGTTCTTCCGGCCCTGGCTGACGGGCGAGCACGACGGCCGGCTGTTCACCAAGTACCTGCCCGGCTGGCCGGCGCTGCTCGCCGCCTCGCAGGCGCTGTTCGGCACCATGACGGTCGCGCCGGCCCTCGTCGCCGCCGGCTGGGTTGCCGGGACGTACCGGCTGGCCCGGGAGCTGCTCGACGACGCGGCGAGCGCGGTACTGGCCGCGGCCCTGGTGGCCGGGTCGCCGCTCGTCGTCGTGCACACTGCGCTGCCGCTGGCCTACGCCTGCGGCGCGGCCACCCTCACCCTGGCCAGCGCGGCGCTGCTGCGTGGGGCCCGCACCGGCGCCCGGAGCTCGCTGCTCGCCGGCGGGGCCGGCGCGGGCTTCGCGCTGCTGCTGCGCCCCTTCGACGCGGTGCTGGTGCTGACCGGGGTGGTCGTGTTCGCGCTCGCGCGGTTACGCCGCCAGCCGCGGGCGATACCTGCGCGGGTCGGCTGGGCGGTCCTCGGCGCGGCGCCGTTCGTCGCCGTGCTGCTGGTGTTCTGCCGGCTGGTCACGGGCTCCGCCCTGCGGATGCCGCTGTCCGCCTCCGATCCGCTGGACCGCTTCGGCTTCGGTCCCCGGCGGATCCTGCCGTCCGAGCCGACGTTCACCTTCACCCGCCACCTCGCGCTGCGGGCTCTGGAGCAGACCTGCACCGCCGCGCCGGGCTGGCTGTTCGGCGGCGTGGTGGTGGTCGGGTTCGCCGCCGTCGGGGCGGTGCTCGCGCGGCGGCGGGCGCAGCGGCTGCTGCTCGTGGTGACGGTGGTCGCGGTCGCGGGCGGATATCTGTTCTGGTGGGGCTCGGCGTTCGCGATGCCGGGGCTGCGCGACGGGCTCGGCCCGCACTACCACCTGGCCGCCCTGACCCCGATCCTGATCCTCGCCGCGGACGGCGCCCGCCGGCTGTGGTCGGCCGCCGCCGCCCTCCCGCGGGCCGCCGTGCTGCGGCCCACCGCGGCCGGCGTGGTCGTGGTGACGATGGTCCTGCTCACCGCGTCGGCGGTGCCCGGCAAGGTCGACGGGCAGCGCTGGGTCAACGACCACAACGCCTTCCTCGCCGCCCTGCTCCCGGACCGCTTTCCCGCCCCGGCGGTGGTCGTCGTGACGCCCCAGGTGCCCAGCCGGTACACCCAGGTGCCCTACCAGACGCTGCGCAACCGGCCGGACCTGCACGGCCGCGTGCTGTACGCGGCGGACCTCGGCCCCGCGACGGCGACCCTGCCCGAGGATGTCCCGGGCCGGGCGCTGTACCGACTGCGCCCGGACGAGATCGCCGACCCGGCAGCCCCCGCCAGCTTCTACGGCTCGTTCACCGCGTTGCGCCAGGTCAGCGGCGAGCGGATCCGGGTACACCTGACCGCTCGCCTGCCCGCCGGCTCCGCCGCCGGTGCGGCCGCCTACGTGCGCCTGGGCGCGCAGACCCGGATCTTCCCGGTGACACCGTCTGCCGGCGACCGCGTCGACCCGTCGATCGCCGACCCGTCGATCGCCGGCCCGGCGGTGATCGACGCGACGCTGGTGGTCACGTCGGGGGAGCCGGCGGGCGCGGGGGAGCTTGGCGCCGGCACGGCGACGCTGCCGGGAGAGCTCGTCGTCGGAGTCGTCCAGCCGACCGCCGCGGGCCCCGCCCGCTGGGAGGAACGCATCCCGCTGGCGCGCCGGCACGGCTCGGGCGCGCTGACCCTGCTGACCCCCGGGCTGGGCTGGCGCCAGGTGCCCGGCCGCGCCGCGGTGGGATGGCTGCCCGCCCCGGTCCGCCCCACGCTGGCCGTCGCGGTCGGCCTCGACTGAGTCCGCGTAGCCGATCGTGATCGGGCGGCCTGTCCGCGTCACGTGAACCGGGGCCCGGTAGACCCATGCGCCCTGCCCCGCCCCGCGGCGCGGGCGAGATGGCCGTGGCGCGGTTCCGCGGAACACTTGGATCGTCGTTCGTCGTACGTCGTTCGGCGGCTGGATGCTCGGCACGGTGGACAGGCACCAGCCGCGACGCCTCCCGCACAGGGCGGTAATGTCGCGCGGCATGGCGCAGCGCGACGGGCGCGTCGCCGTCGACATCCATACCGACGGGGCGTGCAGCGGCAATCCGGGGCCCGGCGGCTGGGGCGCNGTGCTGCGCTACGGCGAGCACGAGCGGGAGCTGCACGGCGGCGAGCCGGCGCGCACGACGAACAACAGGATGGAGCTCACCGCGGCCATCATGGCGCTGGAGGCACTGACCCGGCCGTCCGTGGTGCGCCTGCACACCGACAGCACCTACCTGCGCAGCGGGATCACCACCTGGATCGCCGGATGGCGGCGCAACGGCTGGCTGACGAAGGACCGCACGCCGGTGCGCAACGCCGACCTGTGGCAGCGGCTGGAGGCCGCCGTCGCCCGACACGAGGTCGAGTGGTTGTGGGTCCGCGGGCACGCCGGCGACCCCGGCAACGAACGCGCGGACGCCCTGGCCGCCCGGGGTCTGCAGGAGGCTCGCCAGACACCGCCGCCCGCCTGAACCAGAGGGGACGGCGCCCGATTCGGCCCGGCCCAGCCCAGCCCGGCCCAGCACCGGCTCAGCCCCAGCCCGNCTCAGCCCGGCCCGATCGGCCAGGCCAGGCCAGGCCAGGCCTGAGCCGCCGTGGCCGGCGCATTTGTCGGATGCAGTGTACTTCGGCATGGCATCATGCACGTGCAGATGCATTCGACGATGGTTTTGCATTCGATGGAGGTCGCCCATGGCCCGACGTCCCCCGAACGGGCCGGTGCCAGCACCCCCCTTACCGGCCGACCTTCTGGTGAAAGTGCTCACCGCCGCGGCCGCGCTGGTCGGCCTCGCGATCCTGATCGCGATCACCGTCATCGCCCTGTGCTCCGGTGAGCCCGGCCTCGCGGCCGTCCCCGTCAGCCTCCCAGCGGCGGTGATGAGCCCCTTCACGGTCGCTCTACCTGCGGCTATCCGGGTCGCCCTGGCGGAGAGGGGCGCGGCGCGGCGCGGACCCGGGAGCCCGGCACCCGGACGCCCCCGGGCCCGCGGCGCCCCGCCGGCGCGATAGCGGCGCACCCTCGACGACCTTCGCGGGGACGTCGACGGTTCCCCGGACGCAAACGATCGCCTCTACGGTTGACCGTCGTGCGGGTCATCTGGGCGGCCTTGGCCGCGATCGTCATGTCTGTCGGCCTTCTGGCCGGCTGCAACGCCTCCGCGACGGGTGGTCCCCTCAACGCTGCCGGCAGCATCGGCACGAGCACCGCCACCGGCGGGTCGTCCGACCGTGATACCGGCGGGTCGTCCGGCCGGGACGCCGGTGGGTCGTCGGCGCGCGGCCTCGGCGGGCCGTCGGCGGACGCCGGCGGGTCGTGGACGGACGCCGGCGGGTCGTCCACGGCCGCGACGACGGCGTCGAAGCCGTCGTGCGGCGGCAAGGTCAGCGACGTGCAGGACGTCGAACGGCTCATCAACGAGCCGGTCGGCTGCCCCGGCGCGCTGAACACCTTCTGGCACGGCGAACTCGGCGACGCCTGGACGGCGCCGCGCTTCGTCCCATACCACGACGGTGAGGTGCCCGACGACGCCTGTGGCCGGCAGGTCAACGACCCCCGGCAGTTCGCCGACAACGCGTTGTACTGCACGCTCGACGACACGGTCGCCTACAGCGTCGACTTCCTCGATGAGCTGGCGCAGGTCGGCGGGCCCACCTACCCGCTGTTCGTCCTCATGCACGAGCTGTCCCACCGCGGCGACCGCATCGGCGGCAACCTGGGAGTCGTCACCCGCGCCGAGGAGAACCAGGCCGACTGCTTCGCCGGTCGGCAGGCCTCCGCCGCGCACGACGCCGGGCGCATCGCCGTCCGCGACGCGCTGCAGGGCGCCCTGCTGTTCTACAGCCTCGGCGACACCCGCGGCGGCTGGTTCGCCCAGGAGCCCGCCAGCGCCCCCGACGCCCACGGCTCTCCCCGCCAACGCGCCCAGGCGTTCGCCCTCGGCTACCTGCGCGACAGCTCCACCTGCCACACGATCGGCAGGTCCGAGACGGGCGACGTGTCGTTCTGACCAGCGACCCGCATCCACGCGCCGCCCGATGAGTGACGCTGGGTCACCATCGGCGCGGCCCGGTTGCGAGGACGGAGTTACGGTCAGTTATGACCTTCAGGGCTGCGTCCGATCAGATCGAGGTTCCCGCCGGGGTGGGTCTGACCGCCGTCGGCATGGCGTGGGTCCGCGCCCGGGAGAGCGCGCGCCGCGACCGGCTCTTCGACGACCCCTACGCGGAGGCGTTCGTCGAGGCGGCCGGTGGCCCGGCGGCCGCCGGCCCCGCCGGCGCCTTCGCCCGCTTCATCGACGTGGTGGACTCCCACGGCGTGCAACGCACCCGCTTCTTCGACGACTACCTGACCCGCGCCGCCGACGCCGGCCAGCGCCAGTTCGTCCTGCTCGCCGCGGGCCTGGACACCCGCGCCCACCGGCTGTCCTGGCCCGCCGGCACCCGGCTGTTCGAGGTGGACCTGCCGGAGATGCTGACGTTCAAGCAGGCGGTCCTCGACACCCGGCACGCCACCGCGCGTGCCGAGCGGATCACCGTCCCCGCCGATCTCGCCGGCGACTGGTCGAGCGCGCTGACCCGCGCGGGCCTANGGCCACGGGAACGCACCACCTGGCTCGTCGAGGGCCTGCTGCCCTACCTCGACGCGGAGGCGGCCGCCCACCTGCTCACCACCGTCGGGGAGCTGTCCGTCCCGGGCAGCCTGCTGGGATTCGAGTACCAGGCCGACACGTGGCTGCTCGACGAGCTGCGTGCCACCCCGGAGCTGGCGGAGTTCGCGACCCTGCTCAAGGGCGGCCTCGGCGAGTCCCCCCTCGACTGGCTGCCCCGCCACGGCTGGCAGGTGCTCCAGGCTCGGCTACGCTCCGAGCTCGCCGCCGAGGCCGGACGCCCCGCGCCCGGCCCCCTCGCCGACGGCTTCCTCGTCGCCACCCGCCGCTGACCGCCACCTGCCTGACCGCCACCCGCCGCTGACCGCCACCTGCCTGCACGCCACCCGTCTGGCCGCCATCCGCCGCTGCGGCCGGCGTCCGGACATGGCGACGGCCACGGTTGCCCGGGATGACTCTCCCGGGCAACCGTGGCCGAGATGCCGCCCGCTACCGGTGGCCGGCGCGGGCCGTGGCGGGGATCAGGGGGCCTGGAAACCGGCCGCGGTCAGGACCGCCTCGCCCTTGTCGGAGGTGACGTAGTCCACCCACGCCTTGCCGCCGGCGGCGTTCTTGCCGGCCTTGAGAGTGGCGATCGGGTAGTCGTTGATGGCCTTCGCCGACTCGGGGAACTCGATGCCGGTCACCTTGTCGCCCGCGGCCTTCGCGTCCGTGCGGTAGACCAGCGCCGCGTCGACCTCACCGAGGGTGACCTTCGAGAGGGCCGACTTGACGTCCTGCTCGAGGGTGACGGGAGTCAGGTTCACCCCGGCCGCGGCCAGCGCCTTCTTGGCCGCCGCGCCGCAGGGCACCGCGTCGGCGCACAACGCGACCTTCACGCCCGGCTTCGCCAGGTCGGGCAGGTCCGTGATGCCCTTCGGGTTGGCCTTCGGCACGGCGATGACGAGCTGGTTGCGGACGAAGACCTTCGGCGCCGAGGAGTTCTCCGAGGCGTCGGTGACGGTCTTCATCGTCGCCGGGCTCGCCGCGGCGAACACGTCCGCGGGCGCGCCGGAGGTGATCTGCTGCGCCAGCGCGGAACTGCCCGCGAAGGAGAACTTCACGGTGGACCCCGGGTTGGCGGCCTCGAACTGCTTGCCGAGCGTCGTGAACGTCCCGGTCAACGACGCTGCGGCGAACACGGTGATTGTGCCCGTCACACCGCTGGAGGCACTGGTGGTGGCGGGCGCCGGCGTGGCGGCCGTGCCCCCGTCGCTCCCGCTGCTGCCACACCCGGCGGCGAGCAGACCGGCGCTGGCCACGACCGCCAGCGCCGTTTTCACCCTGCGAAATCTCACGAATCCCCGTTCCTACGCACCACGGCCGGTCGCCGGCGCCATCGCGCGCGGTCGACCGCCCCTACGAACATCCACTGTCGGCTGTGCGGTCGGACGCCTCGATGTCACTCGTCGTCACCGAACCGACCCATGGCGACGCCGTCGTCGCCGCGGGCGCCGAGCCGTGCGGAGTACTCCGACGGCGACGGAACCCGCTCGCACCTGCGGACGCCGCTGGTAGACGATGCCGCAGATGCGAAACTGGATGCATGATAGTGCCGCTTGTACGTTGCGACCAGGTGGGGGTGTCTCGAAACCATCCGCAACTGCGGTCCGACTCCGGCCGGATCCCGTCCGCGTCACGGCCGCGGTCGGGGACCTCGCCCCGGCCCGCCCGGACGCGTGAGTGCGAAGCCGGGTGGGGCCGGTTGCGGTGCGTTCCGCACGGTCTTAGCCCTGGGTCGCGCGCATCGCACCGCAACGCCTCCCGCGCACCGCGCCGATGGTCCTGGTGGGGGTGATGGGTGTGCGGGGCGCAGGCCCACCGGGTGCCGACACGCACACGGCCCGCCCCCCTGGTGGGGTGCGGGCCGTGGACGCTGCGGGCGGGGACCAGCCGAGCCGAGCCGAGGCGCGTGCGCCGACTCGGCGTGTGGGCAGGCTCAGGGCAGGGCGTGGAAGGTGCGGTCGTGGTAGATCAGCGGGGCCGCGGCGGGATCGGTCGCCGCCTCCAGGACCAGGCCGACGATGAGGAAGTGGTCGCCGGCCTCGATCGGCGGGCGGGTGGCGCAGCGCAGCCAGGCCCGGCCGCCGTCGAGCAGCGGCTCGCCGGTGGGCAGTGCGCTCCAGCGGGTCGGTGCGGCGAACCGGTCGATGCCGCTGCGGGCGAAGCGGCGGGCGACCTCCTCCTGCTCCGAGGAGAGCAGGTTGACGACGAACGTGTCGGCGGTGCGCAGGTGCGGCCAGGCCGACGCGCTCGACGAGATCGCGAAGACGACCATCGGGGGCTCGGCGGACAGCGACGCCAGCGAGGTCGCGGTGAAGCCGACCGGTCCCACGCCGGCGTCCGTCGTGATGACGGCGACGCCCGCCGGGTGACCCCGGAAGACGGTCCGGAACAGGTCGCCGTCGACGGCGCGCGCCCTGGTGGCTCCCTGGGTCTGGCGAAGCGAGGCGGTCATACGGATGCTCCCGAGGTTCGAGGGGCGAGACGTGGTTCTGAGCGGCGAGACGTGGTTCTGAGCGGCGAGACGTGGTTCTGGGGGTGGCGCGTGGTTCCGAGCAGCGGGACCGTGCTCTGGGCGGCGGCCGTGCCCGGCGGGCAGGCTCGCCGCGGNCCGGTGGCGGCAGGAGTCCGGCTCCGGGGGTGGGCCGCGGCCTGTGGCTGGGAGCTCGGGCGCTGGAAGCCGGGTAGAGGGGGACCGGACACGTGCTGGTCAGGGCCACCGACGCCGCTACGGGCGGCAGGGGGCGCCGGCTGGAGGCGGACGTGTCACCAGGGGGCGGGCCACCCCGCGGGGCCGGGCGCGCGGCGACCGTGCGGGACGCGCCGTTCGGTAGGGCGCAGGGGCCCGCAATGCTCACGACAGTGGCATCGNCACCGAGCAGGCCTTCCCGGGGCGGACCGGNGCGGGCGCTCGCGGGCGAGAGTGACCGGGGCGGGGTGACTCAGCGGCAGGGGCGACAGAGATCGCTGTTGCTGTGCCCGAAGTCGACGTGACGCCGACGCCGCAGACGTGGCTGGTCGTCGCGACCCTCCACGCAGGCGCACGCGGACGCGCCGGCCGTAGGCCACGGAGTGAGCTGCACGCTTCCACACTAAATCCGCGCCAATGGCAGGTCAACGGACCGATCGGGGCATCCGAACCGCGGTCCGGCGGCAGCCTGCTGCCGCCGGTGGGGATACGCCGCGGCGAGGCGGGATCGACTATGACCTAGCTCACTGTTGGTGCGGATCCACACGTCGTGCGGACCCGCCGATCGCCGCCCGGTCCGCAGGCGGGGTGGGTGTGGCGCCCGGTCCGGGCGTGTTCTTCTCGCCGGACGGTGGCTCGCCGTCCGCCCGCCATTGTCCATCCGGAGACAAGTGGTATCGGGATGGGGTCCCGGGGTCGGCCCGACGAAGATCTCGGCGGCGGCGGGACCGCCGCGCCGACGGATCGCCCCACGTCGCGGGCCCGTGCACCGTTCGGCCGGCAGTCGGGGGCGGTCGGGTGCCGGTGCGTTCGCCGGGGCAGGCGCGCTCTTGGGCGCGGATCGTCGTGCCCGCTGCGCCNAACGTTGTCCCTCCCGGGATCGTCCGTATACAGATCGATGGCGTGATGGGGTGGCGGGTGGCCCCGCGTCACCGTCGGGTGAGCGGGGCGGACGCGTCACAGGGCAGGTCGGATGGGACTCGTTGTGAATTCTTGAGGCGGCTGTCTAAGGGTGCGGGCGGGATACGGAGAGCACCCCCCGGTTGGTTCTGGTGTGCGTCCCGCCTGGTACGTTTCCGTCGACAAAACCCGTGATCGTTCAGTGAAGATGCCGAAGGATCGGACCTGTACTGACTGTTGTGCTGCCGTGAGGCATGTCGTCCGCACTGATCTGGTGTGGACGTTGACGTGCCATGCAGTTGTGACGGTTCCGGCAGCGACTTCGCTGGCCGAGTCCGATACCCGATCGCGCTTGCGTGGCCGGGCGGAAATTCGTCAGAACAGTGGGATGGTCGCGGGCTCGGGAAACCTCGGCGCGATCGAGAGGCGGCTTTGACGGGTGAAGCGCACGAGACTGGGCGTGGCGGCGGTCGCTGCGGTGCTGATGCTGGCGGCCTGTAGCTCCGGCGATGCGACGGAGAGCGGAAGTTCCGCGTCCGGTTCGTGTGCTCCCGGTGTGACCGACAGCTCGATCAAAGTAGGTCTGCTCTATCCGGACACCGGGGTGATGGCCGCTCAGTTCACCGGCTACCGGGCAGGTGTGAGCGCCCGCTTCGGTGTCGAGAACGCCGCCGGCGGCGTCGACGGTCGGAAGATCGACTTTGCCTGGCAGGACGATCAGTCCGACCCCCGCGGCAACCTGCAGGGCGCCCGTGGCCTGGTCGCCCAGAACNCCTTCGCCGTCATTCAGTACACCGCGGTGTCCCAGCAGTCCNTCGCCTACCTCGACGAGGTGGGAGTGCCGGTGATCGGCGCCGCCGACCAGCCCGGCTGGGCGGCACACCGCAACACCTTCACCGTCATCCTGACCACCCAGACGGGGCAGAGCACGACGACGATCGGCGACTTCGTCCGCCAGCAGGGTGGCACCAGGGCCGCGGTCGTCGTCAGCTTTCTNAGCGAGACCGCCAAGCTCTACGCGGACGGAGTGACGAAGAGNCTGCAGCACGCGGGCATCNACGCGGTCACCCAGGACGTCGACGGCACCAACGCCGCCGACGTCGCCCGCAAAATCATCGCCTCCGGGGCCGACACGATCATCGCCGCGGCACCGCTCGACCTCTACACCGGCGTTCTGGACGCAGCCGTCAGTGCCGGGCACCCGTTCAAGGTCGCCGTGTCCGCCGTCAGCTACGACCCGCGCCTGCTCGCCCCCTACGGGCGGCAGCTCGCCGGCACCTACGCGTCGCTCTCCTACGCCGCGTTGGAACGCCACCGGCCGGTCCAGCGCCGGTTCCTGCAGGCGATGGCGGACTACTCTCCGGAGGTCTCCCCGCCCGGCCAGCAGAGTGCCATCATCGGCTGGTTGAGCGCGGATCTGTTCATCCGTGGCCTGAAGACTCAGCATGGCTGTCCTACGCGGGAGTCCTACATGAAGGGCCTGCGTGGGGTGACCGACTACGATGCCGACGGGATGCTGGTCAATAAGATCAATTACGCCACCGATCAGGGTCGGCTCGACCCGTGCTTCGACTTCGTCCGGGTCGCCGAAAGCGGTGACCATTTTGATGTCGCCAGCCCGCAGCCGCTCTGCGGCCAACGCTTCAGCACCGGTGAGTGAGGCGGGAAACCGGACCCGTGCGTTGACAGGTGCTAGCCGCGCTATGGTGTGGCCCTGTGCAGGCGCGGGNGGCGCGTCGACATGACGGCCGGCGGTGTCGAGGAAAGCAATCGACCGGTTCTCGGTGCGGATCGAACTTGCTAGAGTTCGGGCTGGGGTGGTGCTGTGGGCAGCTTTCTTGGATACGCCGTCATCAGTCTCGGGACCGGTGCGCTGTATGCCTTTGTGGCGGCAGGTCTGGTACTGATCCACCGGGGTTCCGGAGTGCTGAACCTCGGGCAGGGTGCGCTGGTGATGTTCGCGGCCTATCTGTTCCACGAGGCCGGTGATGGGTGGGGGCTGCCGACCGCGCTCGCCGCCGTCGTCGTCGTCGTGCTCACCGGGGCGGTCGCGCTGCTGTTCCACGCCGCGGTGCTGCGCCCGATGCGCCATGCCGCGCCGCTCAACCGGGTCGTCGCCACGCTGGGCCTGCTCATCGTCCTACAGGCCGCGGTGGTGCTGGCCTTCGGCGGGCAGAGCCGCTCGGTGCCGTCGTTTCTGCCGCAGTCCGTCGTCGAGGTGTTCGGCAAGCCGGTCGGGGTGCACGTCTTCGTCCGCCTCGGCGTCGTCGTCGTCCTGGTCGCCGCGCTGTGGGCGTTCTTCCGGTCCACCACCGCCGGGGCGGTCACCACCGCCGTCGCCGAGGGGCCGGCCGCGGCGGCGACCCTCGGCTGGTCGGCCGACGTGGTCGCCGGGGCCTGCTGGTTCGGCGGCGGGGTGCTCGCGGGCCTCGCCGGTGTCCTGCTCGCCCCGCTGCAGAACCCGCTGTCGTCGACGAGCCTGGTCCTGCTGGTCGTCCCCGCGTTGGCGGTCGCGCTCGCCGCCGGGTTCCGCTCGTTCCCGCTCGCGCTCGTCGGCGGGCTGCTGCTGGCGCTCGTCGAACTCCAGCTCCAGGTGCATCTGACCGGCCCGCACGACTGGGCGCAGGGGCTCGACAGCGCCCTGCCGGTCGTCGTCATCATCGCGTTGCTCGTCGCGCGGGGCAGCGGCATCCCCGACCGCGCCCACCAGGCCGAGGACCGTCCGCCGCTCGGCTCCGGGGCGATCAACCTCCCGGTGCTGGTCGGCGGGTTCGCCCTGCTGGTGGCGCTCGTCTGGCTGGTGCTGCCCGATCCGTGGGTCAACGCGGTGGCCATCCAGTCCGGGTACGCGCTGATCCTGCTGTCACTGGTGGTCCTCGTCGGCTACGCCGGCCAGCTCTCGCTGGCCCAGAGCGCGCTGGCCGGCATCGCCGCGCTCGTCGCGGGACGCCTGGTGGCGGCCGAGGGCTGGCCGTTCGCCGCCGCCCTGGTGGTCGGTGTGCTGGCCACCACCGCCGTCGGCGTGCTGTTCGCCCTGCCGGCGCTGCGCACCCGCGGCCTGCAGCTCGCCGTGGTCACCCTGGGGCTCGGCGTCACCGTCAGCGCGATCCTGTTCCAGCGTGGCTACTCCTCACCCCCCGCGGACGGCCAGAGCTCCTCGATCTTCGGGGGCGTGCTCGACCAGCAGGGCACCGTCGTCGCCACCGCCGACGCCCCGCTGCACTTCCTCGGCATCCCGGTCGACCGCACCGACGACCCGCGCGCCTACGCCACCCTGGCGCTGATCCTGCTGCTGCTCGCGGGGCTCGCGGTGTCCGCGGTGCGCCGCGGCCGGGCCGGGCGGCGGCTCATCGCGGTGCGCACCAACGAACGGGCGGCGGCGTCCCTGGGCATCAGCGTGTTCGCGGCGAAGATCTACGCCTTCGGGTTGTCCGCGGCCATCGCCGGGCTCGGTGGCGTGCTGCTCGCCTTCGCCGACCGCAACATCAGCTACGACGACGGGGACTTCCTGCCGTTCACCGGCATCCTCGTCGTCGCCTACGCCGTCGTCGGCGGCGTCGGCTACATCAGCGGCGCCGGGATCGGCGCTCTGCTCGCCCCCGCCACCCTCGGTCAGCAGCTCGCCGGCTGGCTGTCCGACCGCTTCGGCGGCTCCACCGTGCTGCCGCGCACCGTCGGCGCCGTGCTCGCCGGCCTGCTCGGGTACGGGCTCGGCGGGCTCGCCCGCGGCCAGGTCGACCGGTCCCGGCTGGCCGGTGCGGCTGGGACGGTCGGCGCCTCTGGGCAGGTCGGTNCGTCCGGGCAGGTCGGCGGCTTCGGGAAGGTCGGTGCGGCCCGGTGGACGCGCTGGCTGCCGGCCGGCGCCCTGGTCGTCCTCGCGGTGCTGGGCGTGCTGTTCGGTGACCGGCTCACCGACTGGCTGCGCGAGATCGACCGCTACCTGCCGCTGATCGGCGGGATCATCCTGCTGCTGGTGCTGATCCGCTCCGGAGGCACGGGGCTCGCCGGCGGCCTGGCCGGCCGGGCCCGCCTGCCGCTGCCCGTCCTCGTCGCCGCCCGNCTGGGTCGTTCCGACGCCGTACTCGCCGGCCCCGCGCCCGCGGCGGCACCCGTCGTCGAGGCACCGGCCGAGGCTGTGGCGGCCGAGGAGGCGGCGGCCGAGGAGGCGGCGGCCGAGGAGGCGGCGGTCGAGGGGGCGGCGGTCGAGGCCGACGTCCCGGCCACCGCGGAGTCGGCGCCCCCACAGGACGCGGTGGCCGCGCCGCAGGCGCTGCGGGTGCGGCCGGCGACGCTGACCGTCGAGGACGTCACGGTGCGCTGGGGCGGAGTCGTCGCCGTGGACGGCGTCGGGTTCGAGGTGGCGCCGGGCACCGTCGTCGGGCTCATCGGTCCCAACGGCGCCGGCAAGACGACGATCATCGACGCCATCACCGGGTACGCGGCGACGGCGGCGGGCACGGTCCGGGTGGGCGACACCCGCCTGGACGGGCTGCGGGCGCATCGCCGGGTGCGGGCGGGGGTGAGCCGGTCGTTCCAGAACCTCGAACTGTTCGAGGACCTCACCGTCGCGGAGAACCTGCGCGCCGCCAGCGACCCGCGCGACCTCGCCGCCTACGTCACCGGCCTGGTCTGGCCGGGCAACCGCCCGCTGAGCGCCCCCGCCCAGGCCGCGGTCCGCGAGTTCGGCCTGGCCGACGCGCTGGACACGCCGGTGTCGGCGTTGTCCTACGGGCGCCGCCGGCTGGTGGCGATCGCCCGCGCCGTCGCGACCGCGCCGTCCGTGCTGCTGCTCGACGAGCCGGCCGCCGGTCTCGACGAGCGCGAAAGCGCCGAGCTGGCCGTGCTCGTGCGCCGCCTGGCCGACGAGTGGGGGATCGCCGTCCTGCTCATCGAGCACGACATGCCGTTCGTCATGGGAGTCTGCGACCGGCTGGTGGTCCTCGAGTTCGGCCGCCGGATCGCCGAGGGCGCGCCGGCGGACATCCAGGCCGATCCCGCCGTCATCGCCGCCTACCTCGGCCACCCCGACGAACCGACCGCGGACAGCACCGCCGACGACCAGGCGGGCAGCGACACCGAGACCCCTCCGGCCGACGATCCGCCGGCGGCGGCGGCGGCGGTGGCGGTGGCGGTGGCGCAGGCTGCCGCGGCGGGGTCGTCGGCGCCGGCGGACGAGCCTCTCGTCGAGGAGTCGCCGGCGGTGGGGGATGCGGTGGGGGATGAGGCCGCCGCGGGGGGCGATGGAGCCGCCGCGGACGGAGTGGGCGCCGGCGGCCCCGAGGAGGAGATCGTCGTGGCCCAGGCCAGCGCACCGGAGCAGACGGCCGGCGACGGAGCCGGGAACGGCTCGGCCGGCGATACAGCGGTCGGGGACGGGAAGGACGGTGCGGCGCTGGCCGTGCCGGTCGGCGAGGCGGCGGCGGTGCCGCCGGTGGCTGGAGGTGCCAGGTGAGCGTCGTCGGATGCCGCCAACTTGCCGTCGGGTACGGCGCCGGGCCCGTCGTGGCCGGGCTCGACCTCGAGGTCGCCCGCGGGGAGGTGGTGGCCTTGCTCGGCCCGAACGGCGCCGGCAAGACCACCACGCTCATGGCGCTGGCCGGCGCCCTGACCCCCAGCGAGGGGACCGTCACCTGGCAGGGGGAGCCGACCACGGCGCCGCTGCACCGGCGGGCCCGGCAGGGCCTCGGCGTCGTGCTCGAGGAGCGGGCCGTCACCCCGTCGCTGACCGTCCGCCAGAACCTGCGCATCGGCGGCGTCGACCCGCAGTCCGCGCTGGCCGACTTCCCCGAGCTCACCGAGCATCTCGATCGCCGCGCCGGGCTGCTCTCCGGCGGCCAGCAGCAGCTGCTCACCCTGGCCCGGGTACTGGCCCGGCGGCCGGTGGCGCTGCTCGCCGACGAGCTTTCGCTCGGCCTCGCCCCGCAGGTGGTGGCTCGTCTGCTGGGCGCCCTGCGCGCCGCCGCCGACGAGGGGCTGGCCGTGCTGCTCGTCGAGCAGCACGTCCGCGCGGCGTTGCGGGTCGCGGACCGGGCCGTGGTGCTCAGCCGCGGGCGGGTCCGCTGGTCCGGACCAGCCGCCGAGGCCCGCGCGGACCCGGCGCTCGTCGAACAGGGCTACCTGGCCTGACAGCCCGCTCACCTGATCCACGCGCCTGGCCGCCAGCCGGCNGACCTGATCGCCGGCGTGTCCGACAGCCCGCCTGCCAGACCATCTTCCTTCTGCCTGGCCCGATCGCCCCCGTCCGTGCCCCGGGCGGAAGTCCCACTGATCCTGGAGGAACAGCACATGCCAGACGACACCGCGGGCGCGGCGGCGCCCGCCGACGGCGGCCACGGCCTGCGGGCCGCGACGCTGGACTGGCTCGAGTTCGAACGCCAGCGCGCCGAGGACCCGCGCGCCTACTTCTCCCGGCTGCGGGCGAAATGCCCGGTCGACTACGACGAGGGGCACGAGGGCTGGATCCAGATCCTGCGCCGTGCCGAGATCGACGAGGTCCTGCGCAACCCCGAGGTGTTCTCCAACCTCATCCCCGAGCTGATGAGCAGCCCGCTGCCCGCCATCCCGATGGGCGTCGACCCGCCCGACCACGCCAAGTACCGGCGCATCCTCGACCCGCTGTTCTCCCCGCGGCGGATGGCCGCCCTGGAGGCCGAGGTCGTGGCGAACACGGTCGCCACGATCGAGAGTTTCCTCGACCGCGGCAGCTGCGACTTCGCCACCGACCTCGCGGTCCCGCTGCCCTGCTCGGTGTTCCTCACCCTGTTCGGGCTGCCGCAGTCCGAACTGCCGGGCCTGCTGCACATGAAGGACGCGCTGATCCGGCCGGAGTCGCTCACCGACGACCCCGACGAGAAGCTGCGGATCCAGACCGAGGCCGGCACGCAGGTGTTCACCCTGTTCGGGACGGTCCTCGCGCAGCGCCGCGCCGAGCCCCGCGACGACCTCATCACCGAGCTGCTCAAGGCCGAGATCGAGGGCCGGCCGCTGACCGAGCCGGAGCTGCTCGGGATCTGCTTCATGCTCATGATGGCCGGCCTGGACACCGTCACCATCAGCCTCACCTGCATCCTCGCCTACCTGCTGGAGCACCCCGAGGCGCGGCAGCGGATCGTCGCCGACCCGGAGACGATCCCGGCCATCGTCGAGGAGCTGCTGCGCTGGGAGACCCCGGTGATGGCCGTCCCGCGGATCGTCACCCGTGACACCGAGGTCGCCGGCTGCCCGGTTCGGAAGGGCGAGATGGTCCACGTGATGCTGGCCTCGGGCAACCTCGACCCCGACGCGGACCCGCGGGCCGGCGTCGTCGACCTCGACCGGGCCGACAAGCGGCACCTGGCCTTCGGCGGCGGCCCGCACCGCTGCCTGGGCTCCCACCTGGCCCGGATGGAGCTGCGCACCGTCCTGCGCGAATGGCACCGGCTCATCCCCGAGTACTCCCTGGCGCCCGGGGCGAGCATCACCTGGAACGGCTCGACACTGCGCGGCCTGGACTCGCTGGCGCTGACCTGGCCGACGGACGCGGGGCAGGCATGAGGCTCACGATCGACACCGCCCGCTGCCAGGGGCACGGCCGCTGTTACGACCTCGCCCCCGAGCTGTTCACCGACGACGACAGCGGCTACGGCGAGGTGACCGTCGCGGACGTGCCGGCCGACCGGGTGGAGCTGGCCCGGCGCGCGGCGGAGGCCTGCCCGGAGCGGGCCGTGCTGCTCGACGNGGTGTAGAGCCCCCGGCGGGGTGCGGAGCGCCCCGGCGGGGTGGAGGAACGGCGGCGAGTTGCGAGTTGAGAGTGGGTTCGGGCAAGAGATGAGGAAGACGATGCGGTCCAGAAGCGCGATGGCGGCGCTGGCGGTGGGGGCCACGCTGGCCCTGGCCGCGTGTGGTTCGTCCGGAACGACGGGGGAGTCGTCGCCGGCCGCGGACGGCCCGAAGGCCAGCCCGGTGAAGCTGTTGTCCATCGTGCCGCTGACGACGCCGACGACGAACTTCCCGGAGCAGGCCGGAGCGGCCAAGGCCGCCGTGCGCGCGCTGAACAAGCGCGGCGGCATCAACGGCCATCCCGTGCAGATCGACGTGTGCGACTCGAAGAACGACCAGGCCGCGGGCGAGGCCTGCGCCCAGAAGGCGGTGAACGGCAAGTACCTCGCCGTCGTCTCCGCCTTCAGCACCGCGGGCGGCATCAACGCCATCCTCGAGAAGGCCGGGATTCCCAGCATCGGCGCCTCGGGCATCGCCGGCGACGGCTCGGACCTCACCTCGAAGATCAGCTTCGTCTACCAGCCGGCGTCGACGTACTACGAGGCCGTCTGCGCGCCGCTGCTCAAGGACACCGCCAAGATCAGCAAGATGGGGGTCGTCAACTACGACATCGCCGCCGCCGCCCGCCTCGGGGTGCTGGCCGGGCTCGGCGGCAAGTCCGCCGGGGTCGGCACGCAGGAGATCAAGGTGNCGGTGACGACGAGCGACTACGCTCCCGTCGCGGCCCGGATCACCGACGCCGGCGCCCAGGGCGTCACGATGGGCCTGGCCGAGCCCAGCTCGATCGGCCTCATCCAGGCCGGCGGGGACAAACTGAGCTACTGCCACGCCGCGGGCACCATCTCGGACGCGAACCTGGTCAAGCTCGGGCCCGCCGCGAAGAACTTCTACGCCGTCGGCGCGTTCCCGCTGCTCAACCAGAGCGCGAAGTACCCGGAGCTGACCCGGCTGCAGTCCGAGCTCGACGCGGACTTCGCCGCCGGGGACTCCGACGCGGCGAAGAACCTGCGCCACTCCACCTCCACCATCGGCGGCTGGCTGGCGGTGCAGATCGTCGAGCAGGTCGGCAAGAAGGTCACCGGTGACCTCACCGCCAAGTCCCTGCTGGCGCAGCTCAACCAGACCAAGGGCCTGGACCTGCAGCTCGTCCCGCCGCTGGACTTCACCAAGCCCAACCCGGTTCCCGGGCTGACCCGGCTGTTCAACAACACCCTGCTGGGGCAGCGCTGGGACCCGGCGAAGAAGACCTTCCTCGCCACGGGCAGGTCCTACGACGGCCAGAAGATCCTTACCGCCGGCGCCAAGTGACCCCGTCGGGTCCCGTCCGCGGGACCTGACGCCAGCCGGCTCCGGCCGGCGCGCCTCGCCCTGGGCCGGGCCGACTCCCCGAGGTGGGGTGGTCGGCCCGGCCCGGCGCGTTTGACACGATGGCGCCTTCGTCTGCGACCCCGACCCCGACCCCGAGCCCCGCCTGCGGTTCCGCGGAACCGCGCCCTGCTGCCGGGCGCGGCAACAACGGTGATCCTGGTGTTCCGCGGCGCCGCGCCCAGGCCGTCCGTGCCTCGACCGGTCTGGATCACGTGGCGCGGGCAGGCCGTCAGCTCGCGAGGGGATGTGCGGCCTGGGACACCGAGGTGGAGGCCGGCGGCTGGGGGTCGGGCACGCCGTGGGCGAGCAGGAACGTGCGCACGCCGGCCTGCACGGCGCGACGCACGACGTCGTCCGCCGCCGGGCGGGTGCCGTTCTCGGTCAGTTCGGGGATCTGCGCGTTGATGAGCGCGAAGAACTGGCGGGCGGCCAGCGCCGGATCCGCGACCTGCAGCAGCCCGGCGTTGCCGAGCATCGCCAGGCGCCCGGTGAGCGCGTCGAGGATCGGGTCGCCGGCCTTCTCCCGCACCGTGCGGTAGATCTCGGGATCGCGGGCGGACTCGGCGGCGATCGTGCGGTACAGGAACATCGAGCAGCTGCTGCGCTGGCACTCCACCAGCTTCACGCCCACCTCGAACAGGCTCGCCTGCCAGCGCTCGGGGGAGACGTCGAGGGTCTGCAGCACGCGCAGCGCGTCGCCGTTCTGCTCGACGGCGGAGTCGGCGACGGACTCGCGGAACAGGTTCTCCTTGCCGCCGAAGTAGCTGTAGATGGTCGGCTTGGACACTCCGGCCGCGGTGGCGATCGCGTCCACGCTCGCCCGCTCGTACCCCTGCGTGCCGAAGATCGGCGCCGCGGCGTCGAGGATGGCCCGGCGCTTGTCGACGCCGCGCTGCCGTCCCGCCATCGGGTCCCACCCTCACCTCTGCCGTCGACGCTGCCCTCCTTACTGTAGGCCGCTCTGGCCTTACTAAACCGTGTAGTTTAGTCTGGTCTCATGAGCGTAAAGGAAGCCTGCGGGGAGCCAGGAGCCACGGCGCCCGTCCCCGCCGTCGTCCCCGCGGCCGGCCCGACGCCGACGTCTCCACCGTCGCCCGATCCGGCCTCGGCATCCGGGTCGCCGGTGCGCACCGGGCCGGCCCTGGTCGCGCTCGCGGGCGCGGCGCTGCTCGCCGTGCTCGACGGCACCGTCGTCGCCGTGGCCCTCGACCCGCTGGCCCACGCCTTCTCCGCCCCGCTGACCACCGTCGTCTGGGTGACGATCGCCTACCTGCTCGCCGCGGCGACGGCGCTGCCACTGCTCGGCTGGGCAAGTGCCCGCTTCGGCGGGCGCACGGTGTTCCTCACCGGCCTCGGCCTGTTCCTGCTCGGCTCGCTGCTGTGCACGGTGGCCCGCTCGCCGGGGATGCTCATCGGCTTCCGGGTGCTGCAGGGCTTCGGCGGCGGCCTGCTCGAACCGAGCGCGATGACCCTGTCCGCGGCGCTGGCCACCCGGGAGTCGATGGGGCGGGTGCTCGGCGTGATGTCCACGGTCGTCAACGTCGCGCCCGCCGCCGGCCCGATCCTCGGGGGCCTGCTGCTGGAGACCGGCCACTGGCAGTGGCTGTTCGCGGTCAACATCCCGCTCGGGCTGCTGGTGGGCGCCGCCACCCTGGCCTACGTCCCCGCCGGCCGGCCCGACCCCGCGGCGGCGCGCCCCGGCGCCGACCTGCGCGGCCTGGCCCTGCTCACCGCGGGTTACCTCGGCGTGCTGTTCGCGGTCAACCGGGCCGGCGAGCAGTCCGGCGACTGGCCGGTGCCGGCCGCCGCGGCGGGCGGGATCGTCCTGCTCGTCGCCTATGTCCGCCGTGCCTTCACCACGACGGCCGTCCCCGCCCTCGACCTGCGGCTGCTGCGCCGGCCCGGATTCGCCGCCAGCGTCGCCGTGATGGGCCTGGTCGGACTGATCATGTACGGGCAGACGACCGCGCTGCCGGTGGTCGGCCTCGACCAGCACGGCCTGCACGGCTTCGACCAGGGGCTGCTGGTCTGCGCCCTCGGGTTCGGGCTGCTCGTGTCGATGACGACCGGCGGGCGGCTCAGCGACCGCCTCGGCGCGCGTTCCCTCGTGCGTTCCGGCGCCGTCGCCAGCGCCGTGCTGCTGGCGACCTTCGCGGCGAGCGCCGAGCACCTCCCGCTCGCCGCCGCGTGTGCGCTGTTCGTCGCCGTCGGGCTGAGCTTCGGCCTCACCGCCTCCCCGACGGTGGCCAGCCTGTACCGCACGCTGCCGCCGGCCGAGCAGCCGCAGGGCACGACCTCGATCTTCATGGCGGTGCAGTTCGCCGCGTCGCTCGGCGTCGCCCTGCTGACCCTGCTGCAGGCGCGCGCCGGCGCCGACTGGGTGACGGCCCTGTTCGCCCTGTTCGCCGGAGCCGCCGCCGGCATCGGCCTGCTCGCCGCCCGGCTGCCAGGCCGGCCCGGCTGACCCGACCCGGCGGCCNCCACATCGTCGCCACATCCGGCGGGTCCTACCATCGATCCATGCGGGTCCTGGTCGTGGAGGACGAGGTGCGCACCGCCGCGGTGCTGCGCCGGGGCCTCGTCGAGGAGGGGTACGCCGTCGACGTCGTCGGCGACGGGATCGACGCCGTCTGGCGGGCCACCGAGATCGCCTACGACGCGATCGTCCTGGATCTCATGCTGCCCGGCATCGACGGCTTCGAGGTGTGCCGCCGGCTGCGCGCCGGCCATCGCTGGGCGCCCGTGCTCATGCTCACCGCGCGTGTCGACGTCGACGACCGCATCCGCGGCCTGGACGCCGGCGCCGACGACTACCTGCCCAAGCCGTTCAGCTTCGGCGAGCTCACCGCCCGGCTGCGCGCGCTGGTCCGCCGCGGCGCGGTGCACCGGCCCGTCGTGCTGCGCGCCGGCGCGGTCGAACTCGACCCGGCCGGGCACCGGGTCTGGCGGGGCGGGGAGCCGGTCGACCTGTCCGCCAAGGAGTTCGCCCTGCTGCACCTGCTGCTGCGCCATCCCGACCAGGTGCTCACCCGCACCTACATCACCGAACACGTCTGGGACGACGCGTTCGACGCCACCTCCAACATCGTCGACCAGTACGTCCGCTACCTACGCCGCAAGATCGACCTGCCGCCGGCGCCCTCGCTCATCGAGACGGTCCGCGGGGTCGGCTACCGCCTGTGCGTCCCGCTCACGCCGCTGCCGGCGGGGTCGGCGTTGCCGGCGGGGTCGGTGCCGCCGGCCGCCGGCACCGGGACGTAGTCCGACGTGCCGCTGCGGGTCCGGCTGACCCTGCTGTTCGCGCTCGGCACCGCGCTGGTGCTGCTGCTCGCCGGCACGCTGTTCTACCTGCTGCTGCGGGCGAACCTGCGCGACGCCGTCGACACGGATCTGCGAACCCGGGCCGACGTGCTCACCGCGCGCCTCGCCGACCGGTTCGCCGCCGACGAGCCGGTACCCGGCCGCGAGGACCCGGCCGCCCTGCTCGCCGGGGCCGGTTCCATCGCCCAGGTCCTCACCCCCGAGGGGCGGCCGCTGGCCTCCTCGACGGACGCCGGGCCGGCCCCCCTGCTCACCGCCGACGAACGGGCCCGGGCCCGGTCCCACCCGGTCTGGATCGCCGGCGACGCCGACGGCGGGGCCCTGCCCGCCGGGCGGGCGCGCCTTTACGCCGTCCCGGTGCGCACCGCGGCCGGCGGGAGCGGGAGCCCGCTCGTCGCCGTCGTCGGCAGCCCGACCCACCTCACCGACCGCGCCGAGGATCGGGTCCGCAACGTGATGGTCGCGGCGACCGCACCGCTGATCGCGCTGTCCGGGCTGGCCGCCTGGCTGCTGTCCGGCGCCGCGCTGCGCCCGGTGGACCGGATGCGCCGCCAGGCCGCCGAGATGGCGGCCTCCGACCTCGGGACGGCCGGCGGCGGGTTCCAGCTGGCGGTGCCGGCCACCCGCGACGAGATCGCCGCCCTGGCCCGCACCATGAACGACCTGCTGGCCCGGCTGCACGCCGCCCGCGCCCGCGACCGCGCCTTCGTCGCCGACGCGGGCCACGAGCTGCGCACCCCGCTGACCGTGCTGCGCGCCGAGCTGGAGCTGGCCGACCGCCCGGGACGCTCGGCCCGGCAGCTGCGCGAGGCGATCCACACCGCCGCCGAGGAGACCGACCGGCTGATCCGCCTCGCCGAGTCACTGCTCACCCTGGCCCGGATGGACGGCGGCCACATCCGGCGCGGACCGCTCGCCCTCGACGAGCTGCTCGACCGCTCCGCGCGCGCCGCCGCCGGCTACGCGGCCTCGCGCGGCCTGCGCCTCGACGTCACGGTGCCCGCCGGCGACCGGCCGCTGACCGCGTTCGGCGACCCGGACCTGCTGCGCCAGGCCGTCGACAACCTGCTCGCCAACGGGGTGCGCCACGCTCCGCCCGGCAGCGCCGTCGAGCTGCGCGGGCACCGCGCGCCGGGGCACGCCGACGGCTCGCCCGGCGTCGTCGTGGTTCAGGTCCGCGATCACGGCGCCGGCTTCCCCGCCGCCTTCCTGCCCCACGCGTTCGAGCGGTTCCGCCGGGCGGACGCCGCCCGCGCCCGCGACGACGGCGGTGCCGGGCTCGGTCTGTCCATCGTCGCGGCGATCGCCGCGGCCCACGGCGGCACCGTCGAGGCGGCCAACGACCCGGCCGGCGGCGCCCTCGTCACGATCATCCTGCCCGCCACCCCCGGCTCACCCGCCACCCCCGGCTCACCCGCCACCCCCGGCTCACCCGGCATCTCCGGCCCACCCGGCGTCTCCGGCCCCTCCGGCGTGCCCGACCTGCCCGACCCGCCCCTCGGTGGGTCGGATGCGGGAGGGTGAGCGCGTCCGCGGGGACGGAAACGGTCGACGACCTCCTGCATCACCGCCCGCGGCGCGGCACCGCCGAGCGCGTCNCATCGAGTAACGGTCCGGCGGCCTCATGTGTGCACACTGGTGGTGGACGTCGGGGACGCCGTCGCATGTCCCGGATCGGCGGGCGGCCGGTGTCCGCGTCCGCAGCGCGGGTCGTCCGTCCCGCCCCGGCCGGAGGAGGAGATCCACCGTGCAGATCGTCGTCATCGGCGGAACAGGGCTCATCGGCGCGAAGCTCGTGCAGCGGCTGACCGGGCACGGGCACAGCGCGGTCGCCGCCTCGCCGAGCACCGGTGTGAACACCCTGACCGGCGACGGGCTCGCCGAGGCGCTCACCGGCGCCGACGTCGTCGTCGACGTGTCCAATGCGCCGTCGTTCGCCGATNAGGCGGTACTGGAGTTCTTCCGGACGTCGACGGCGAACATCCTCGCCGCCGCGGCCGCCGCCGGCGTCGGGCACCTGGTCGCGCTGTCGGTGGTGGGGACCCGACGGCTGGCCGAGAGCGGCTACTTCCGAGCCAAGATCGTCCAGGAGGAGCTGATCGGGCAGGGGGACCTGCCGTACTCGATCGTCCAGGCGACGCAGTTCTTCGAGTTCGTCGGCGGCATCGCCGACGCCGCCACCGTCGAGGGCATGGTCCGCCTGGCGCCGGCGCCGTTCCAGCCGATCGCCGCCGCCGACGTCGCCGCCGCCGTCGGTGTCACCGCGGCCAGCACGCCGGTGCTGGGCACCGTCGAGGTCGCCGGCCCACAGCGGTTCCGCCTCGACGAGCTCGTCCGCCAGCACCTGGCGAGCCGCGGCGACCCCCGCCCGGTGGTGACCGACCCGCAGGCCCGCTACTTCGGCGCCCGCCTGGACGACGACACCCTGCTCCCCGGGCCGGACGCGCTGTTCGCCCGAACCCGGTTCGAGGACTGGCGGGCCGTCACCGGCACCGCCGCCGGCCGCTAGCCGGAGCGCCCGGCCCGCCGCCCCCGGGCCTGCACCCGCCGCAGGCCGGGCGGCGCCGATCCCTGACCAGGAGCCAGGATTCGGTGACGGATCCGGCTGGCTCGTTCCGGCTTCGCGGGGTCCGGGGTTACCGTCGACGCGGTGCGACGTCGATCGTGGACGGAGAGTCAGCATGGCGTGGAACAAGCACGGTGCGTCGGGTGGTGGGGCCTCGACCGGCCGTGACGGCATCAAACGCGGCGGTAGGGACGGCTCCGCGGGATCGAAGGGCAACCCGGACACGGAGAAGGACTACGACAAGCGGGGCGCGAAATCCCGGTCGCCCGACCTCGACGAGGTGGAGATCGCGGACTGCCCCGCCTGCAACGGAACTGGGCGGATCCAGACCGACCGCGCCGAGACCGACGAGGACGGCCAGTTCGTCGGCACCCAGGAGAAGAGGTGCGAGGCCTGCTCCGGCGAGGGCCGGATCAGGAAGAAGCAGTGACCGCGCCGGAGCCCCAGGAGCCGCTCGTCTCGTTCATCTCGCTGGTGGCGTGCAACAAGTGTCGCCGCCGTCGGGGCGCCCAGTTCGTGCGGTCCGGCAGCGTCGAGCCGGTTCCCGTGCGGGGAACCTGCCCGCACGGGAAGCCCTTGCGCGTGCTGTGGGCGCCGGGGCAGGGGCCGGGTTCGGCGCCGCCGGACGACCAGCCGCCCGAGGACCGGTCGCCGGGTCCACCGTCACCGGGGGAGCGCCGTCAGGGCCCGGTCTGACCTGGGGGTCGACGCGCCCGCTCGTCGGACGCGCGGTCAGGGTTCGGTCCGAGCCCCACGCTGGTCGCGGCGCAGCGGGTGCTCGGGCGGGATCTCCACGACGACGATGGGGATACCGTCCGGGTCCTCGATCCACATCTCGTCGAGCCCCCACGGTTCCCGCTGCGGGTCGCGGACGATCGGAACACCCGCGGCGGCGAGCCGGTGGTGCTCGGCGGCGAGGTCGCGCACCTGCAGCCACAGGCGCACCCGCCCCGCACCGCCACCGGTCGGCTCCTCGGCGCGGCCGGAGACCTCCAGCAGGCTCTGCCCGAGGAAGAACACNAGGCCGGGATCGTCCGGCGGCCCGAACTCCCGGTAGATCGCCAGCCCCAGGGTGTCCCGGTAGAACCGCCGGCTACGCCCCGGGTCGACCGGCCTGATGAGAATCCGACTGCTGAGAACCTCCATCCCCACAGTCTTCCCCCGCCGACTCGTCCTGTTCAGGCTCGTGCCAGCCCGGTTCGCGGCGCAGCACCCGGCGCGCCTGCGCCGTGGTCGGCGCTACGGCGCCGCCGCGGGTGCGCGCACGGCGATCGCCTGGAGTTCGACGAGCACGACGGGCAGCGCGAAGCCGGTGACCAGAGTGGTCCGCGCCGGCGGGTCGGCGGGCCAGGCCGCGGTGAAGGCGCTGTCCCACAGCGGGAAGNCCGCCGGGCGGGCCAGGAACGCCTCCACCCGCAGCGCGTAGCGCAGGTCGCTGCCGGCCGCGCGCAGGACGTCGCGCAGCGCTGCCAGGGCGCCGTCGATCTGCTGGCGGACGTCCGGGGTGGTGGCGGGCGTCAGGCCGGGGCGCAGCAGGTCGGGGCAGATCACGCCGGAGGTGACGACGAGGTCGCCGTGGCCGGCGGCGCCCGAGATCGACGGGAGCTGGCCGGGCACCCTCGTGATCACGGCCGGCTCCGGGGAAGCTGGCCGGACACTACGGCGATCACGGCCGGCTCCGTTGCAGGGCCGCGGGGGTCAGCTCGGTCACCGAGCCGTGCCCAAGCAGGGTCAGCACGGTGACCATCTCCTCGTGCAGCAGGGTCAGCACGCGGGCCACCCCGGCCTCGCCGCCCGCGGCCAGCCCGGCGGCGGCCAGCCGGCCGATGACCACGGCGCGCGCACCGAGGGCGAGGGCCTTCACGACGTCCGTGCCGCAGCGCACCCCGCTGTCGAGCAGGACCTCGGCGCGGCCGTCGGCGGCCGCGACGACCTCGGGGAGCTGGTCGAGCGCGGCAGGGGTGCCGTCGAGCTGGCGTCCGCCATGGTTGGACACGAGGACGGCGGCGGCGCCGGCGTCGATGGCGGCGCGGGTGTCCTGCGCGGTGAGGATGCCCTTCGCGATCCACGGCAGGTCGGTGTGGCGCATCAGCCCGGCCAGCCGGTCCCAGGTCCAGACGGGTTCGTCGCGGGCGAAGAGCTNGCCGAAGACGTCCTGGGCGGCGACGTCGCCGCCCGGCGGGTAGTTGCCGGTGATCATCCGCAGGTCGACGGTGAAGCGGTTGCGCAGGTTGCGCTCGCGCCACCCGGCGGTCGGGCAGTCGACGGTCACGCACACGGCCGCGTAGCCGGCGCGTTCGATGCGCTCCAGCATGCGCACGAAGTTGCCTTCGGTGCCCATGGGGTGCAGTTGCGCCACACGGGCCGCGGCGGGCGCGGCCTGGGCGACGCTCTCGATCGAGTGGGTGCCCGCCTCGGGGACGATGCTCAGCGTCCCGCACCGGGCGTTCGCCCGGGCCACGGCCAGGTGGCCGTCGGTGTCGAAGAACCCGTCGGTGCCGAACGGCGCCGTCAGCACCGGCAGGCGCATCGGCAGGCCGAGCACGGTGGTCGCGGTCGACGGCACCGGGTGGCCGCTCATGACCCGGGGACGGAACTGCCAGCCGCCGAACGCGTCGCGGTTGGCCCGCAGCGTCGTCTCCTGCCCGGCGCCGCCGGCGAGGAAGTCCCACACGTCGCGGGGCAGCACCGCCTGCGCCGCCGCGCGGATCTCCGTCAGCGTCGGGAACCGCCCGGCGATCGGGTCGCCCCTCTCCGCGGCCACCAGCCCGGCCGCCACCAGCCCGGCCTCGGTCTGGCCGACCTGCGCGCCCTCCGTCTGGCCGATCTCCGTCTGGCCGATCTCGGTCTGGCCGACTCCCGCCGTGGTCGTCATCAGGCGACCTTCTCGATCAGCGCGCTGCGGTCGCTCAGCGCGTCCCCGGCGCCGGTGATCCTGTCGATCAGCCCGCCTACCGTCATCTCGGACTTCTCCGTCCCGTCGTAGTCGGCGATCACCCGTCCCCGGCTCATCACCAGCAGCCGGTCGCCCAGGGCGAGCGCGTGATCCATGTTGTGGGTGACCATGACCGTGGTGGCGCCCAGCTCGCGCACCAGCTCGGTGGTCAGCGCGAGCACGGTGGCGGTCGTGCCCGGGTCCAGCGCCGCCAGGTGCTCGTCGAGGAGCAGCACCGACGGGGCGCTCAGGGCGGCCATCACCATCGTCAGGCTCTGACGCTGGCCCGCCGAGAGCAGCCCGACGCGGTCGGCGAGCCGGTTCTCCAGCCCCAGACCCAGGCCGGCGACGTGCTCGCGCATGACGGCGCGGCGCCGGGCGGTCACGGCGAACCGCAGCCCGCGCGCCCGCCCGCGGGCCATCGCCAGCGCCAGGTTGTCCTCGATGGACAGCTCCGGCGCGGTGCCCGCCCGCGGATCGTCGAAGACCCGGGCGATCCAGCCGGCACGGCGGTGGTCGGGCAGCCGGGTGACGTCGCGGCCGTCGAGGTGAACCCGGCCGCGGGTCGGGCGGGCCGCGCCGGAGATCGTCTGGATCAGGCTCGACTTCCCGGCGCCGTTCGTGCCGACGACGGTCACGAACTGCCCGCGGTCGAAGGTGACGTTGAGGTTGCGCAGCGCCACGACCTCGTCGGCGCGCCCGGCGTTGTAGATCAGGTCGATGTCGGCCAGTCGCAGCATCAGGCGGCCTCCTGCCGGACGGCGGTGCTGGTCGAGCGGGTGGTGTGGGCGAGCGTGCGGGCGAGGCCGCCGAGCACGCCGAGGTAGCGTTCGGCGGCGATCGCCACGAGCAGCGTCAGCGCCGTGACCCCCCGCAGGTCGCCCGCGGGCAGCCCCACCCGCAGCGCACCGACCAGGACCAGCCGGTAGGCCAGTGTGCCGACCAGGACGCAGCCGACGATGCGCAGCAGCTTCGACCCGGACGGCCGGACGAACAGCTCGCCGAGCAGCACCGCGCCGACCCCGGCGACGAAGGTGCCCGCGCCCATGTTGACGTCGGCGTATCCCTGGTACTGCACGGCGAGGCTCGCGCCGAGCCCGGCCAGCCCGTTGGCGAGCACGAGCGCCAGCACGGTCAGGCGGCGGTCGTTGACGCCCTGGCTGCGGGCCATCCGCGCGTTGACACCGGTGGCGCGCAGCGCCAGGCCCAGCTCGGTGCGCAGGAACAGGCCGAACGCGACGAGCACCACGGCGACGACCCCGGCCATCACCCCGGAGGTGGCAAGGTCGGCCTGACGGCCGGACAGCGACCCGAAGCCGCTGAACAGCGTCCCCCGCGTGCCGAGGCTCAGCGTGGGGGTGTCGAGCACGTGCAGGTTCACGCTGAACAGCCCGATGCTCATCACCAGCCCGGCGAGCAGCACCGGAACCCGCAGCAGCAGGTGGATCAGCGCCGTGACGGCGCCGGCGGCGGCCGCGCCGGCCGTCCCCGCCAGCAGCGCGAGCCAGCTCGGCCAGCCGTGCACCAGCGTCAGCGCGCACACCGCGCCGCCGGTGACGAAGCTGCCCTCCACGGTGAGGTCGAAGTCGGCGCGAAGGCGGAAGACGGTGTAGATGCCGAGGAACACCGGCACCAGCGGCAGGCCGGTGACCAGCATGTCCAGCAGGACCTGGATCATCACTGCACCGTCGCCGCGCTCAGCAGATCCGCCGGCAGGGTGATCCCG
Source organism: Frankia sp. AvcI1 (assembly GCF_001420875.1). Classification (NCBI taxonomy): domain Bacteria; kingdom Bacillati; phylum Actinomycetota; class Actinomycetes; order Frankiales; family Frankiaceae; genus Frankia; species Frankia sp. AvcI1. The sequence continues at coordinate 207,449 of NZ_LJFZ01000004.1, forward strand.
AGCTTGGTCATGGTGGCCTTCTGGACGGTGAACCCGACGCCCGACGGCTGACCGAAGGCGACCTCGGCGGCGGGCGTGCCCGTCAGCACCTTCGCGGCGGCGTCGGCGGCCAGCCGGCCGAGGGAGGGATAGTCCGGACCGATGCTGGCCAGGATGCCCGCGACGGTGGCGTCCCCGCCGACGACGTAGACCGGCAGCTTCCCGCCGGCCGCGGCCGAGCCGACGACGGGCAGCGCCGACAGCACGGTGGCGTCGGGGCCGATGAGCTCGGCGTCGACCCGCCCGGTGAGGCTGCGCGCGGCGCTGGGCACGTCCTGGGCGCCGGAGATCGTCGACTCCACCACGCTCACCCCGGGGTACTTCGCCACCGCGGCGCGCAGTGCCTTGATCCAGACCTGCATGTTCTGGTTGGACGGGTCGTAGATCGTCCCGATGCGCTTCGGTGCCGGCGTGATCTTCATGATCGACCGGAGCAGCACGGCGGGATCGACGTAGTCGACGCTNCCGGTGACGTTCTTGCCCGGCCGGTCGAGACTCTCGGCGACCTTCGCGCCGACCGGGTCGCCCATCGCCAGGGCGAAGATGGGCTTGTNCTGCGTCTGCTGCGCCAGAGCGACCACGGCGGGGGTACCGATGACGGCGACGCCGTCGGAGTCCGACTGGGCGAAGGTCCGGGAGATGCTGGTGATGAGGCTCTGGTCGCCCTGGGCGTTCTTCACGTCGAAACTGACCGGGCGAGGGGCGAGTTTCGTTTTCAGTTCCTGCTCGAAAGCGGCCACGGTCTGGTCGATGACGGTCGCGCTGGCGAGTTGGAGCACGCCCACGTGCACCGTCTTCGCGGTGGCGGCGGAGGAGGCGCCGGTGCCCGCCGGGGAGCCGTCGCCGCCGGAGGATCCGCAGGCTGCCAGGGAGATCGCCGCGGCCAGGCAGGAGGCGACGGCCGGCGCGAGAACGCGTCCGCCGCGCCGGCCGTGGGCGCGAGGCCCGGGTGTCAATGCGGTAACGGCCATGTGACATCACTTTCGGGGAGCGGGGAAAGGGATTGAACTGGCGATCTTCTCGCGGACATGGGAAGATTTTCGCGTGTTGCCAGAGTCTTGAGGTCGGCCCGGATGACTGTCAAGGCGCGAAACATGAGATTAACTTCCCAGGTTATGGGTTAACATTGATGTCGGTGCGCGCGGACGGCGGTGCGCACCATCGGCGGTGCGCGTCGACGGCGGTGCACGTCGACGGCGGCGAGGGGGAGCGGATGGCGGGGCCGAGACCGGGACTGCGGCGGGACACCCAGGAGACCCGCGACCGGCTGCTGGCCGCGGTCGGCGAGCTGCTCGCAGAGTCGGGCCCCACCTTCGGCCTGCCCGAGCTCGCCCGCCGCGGCGGCGTGGCCACGGCCACCGCCTACCGGCACTTCGAGACGATCCACGACGCGCACCGCGAGTTCCTGCTGCAGCTCACCGGCCGGCTCACCGACCGGCTGCGGTCGGTGCCCCCCACCTGGACCCCGCGGCGGCGTTTCGACGCCGCCTGCGAACGGTGGGCCGAACAGGCCGCGGACTGGGGCCCGGCGGCGGTCCACATCCGCAGCTGGCGGGGTTTCCTGGAGCGCGTCCACCTCGGCGACGAGCCCACCGGCGCGCTCTACGCCGCCCTGGAGCCGATCGTGCGCGACCTCATCGAGCACGGGGAGCTTCCCGACCAGGACGTCGAGTACGCCGTCCTCGTCTGGATCACGATGTTCGACGAGCGGGTGATCGTCGACCTGCGGGAGTCGAAGGGCTGGCCGCTGCAGCGCCTGGCCGCCGTCCTCGGCCGCAGCGTCCTGTCCGCCCTGGGCGGCACCGCCGGCTGAGGTGACTCAGGACTCTTCCTTCTGGCATTCCCGGAAGCCCTCCGGGCTGTAGCAGGGCGGGTGCCCCTGGGCCCGCATCACGTCCTGGCCTCTGCCTCGGGCCAGATAGTTGAGGAAGCTGGCCGCGAGGNAGCCCGGGGGCGGTTGGCCGTAGGTGTAGGCGTATTCGACGCCGATGAAGGGATAGGGTCCGCTGACGGAGGGTGCCAGGCCGTCCAGGGTCAGGGCGTGCAGGTTCCGGTGAGTCTGGGCGGTGTGCAGATCGCTGTAACCGATGGCACCCGGCACGTCGTCGACGGTGTCCAGTACCTGGTCGGTCCTGCTGAGTTCGCAGCGGAGTTTTCCCGTGTCCTGAGGGTTGAGCGGCGTCTTGCAGTCGATGGAGTTGGCGCTCAGTGGAAAGGCCCCGCCGAGAACGCGCTGCCGGAAGACCTCCCGGGTTCCGGAGTCGCTGGAACGGCTGACGATTCTGAGGGGAATGTCGGCCTGACCGACGCTGCGCCAGCTGTCGACGTCCCCGCGGTAGATGCTGCGTACCTGCTCGCTCGTCAGACCCGGGACGTGCACGTCGTTGTTCACGACGACGGCGAAGGCGGTCAGCCCGACCGCGAGCTTGTCCAGGTGCGTGGAGAGATTCGACTGACCGTCCGAGACGGTGATGAGTGCCGGCGACCCGCTCGCGGCCTTTGCGCCCGCCTGCACGAGTGCCCGGAGCCCCTCCTCGCTGCCGTTCGCCGTCACCGTGATCGTGGAACCCGGGCAGTCCGACTGGTACATCCGGGCCACCTCCTGCGTGACCGGTGCGAAGNCCGTGGAGCCGTTGAGGTCGAGGCGTCCCGTGGCGCAGCCGACCGGAGGCGGCGCCGGGGCGGGGGAGGCGTCCTCGCCGGTGACGATGATGCTCGCCAGCGCGACGACGCCGACGGTGAGCACGCTGGTGATCCACCGGGAGGGCCGGCTGAACAGCGGTGGCTTGTCGTCGACCGTCGTGCTGCGGTTGCGCTCGACCTTGCCGTCCCGGATCCCGCCNATGACCGCGACCTCGCTGCCGACACCGCCGCCGCTGAGCAGCACCAGCAGCTTGTAGTGCTGTCCGCGGTTGAGCGGGACCCGGGGAAGGTAGATCCTGCCGCCGTCGTGTGCCATGCCGTTCGACGGCGTGAAGTGGTCCATGAGGTGCTCGTCTCCGGGTTCGGTGACGGCGACCCCCCGGACGGTTCGTTCGGTGAAGACGGCGGTGAGTCCGTGCGGCTCATGGCTGGTGTAGTCGGTGTCGGTGATGCTCTGCGCGCCGTCGTTTTCGATGCGAAGCAGGACGAGGGTGGCGTCGGACATGTCGGGGAGGTCGTTGAACAGACCGAGCCGAATGTTCGCCCGAGGCGGACCGTGCCGGTTGTCGCTGCCGATGGGCATGTCCATCTGCACGCGGTAACCGATCCGCTTTCGGCGCGGAACTCGTCGCTCGTACCAGATCCCGGCAAAGGTCNCCACGACGCCGACCAGCGCGGTGATCACGGCCACGACGTTCTCGGTGCTCAGCCAGTCCACGCGTTCGTTCACCCCGATGTGCATAGCGTGTGAGCCGATTTGGTGGTGTTTTCACTGTAAGCGGCGCCGGCGTGCGCGGATTGTCGCAGAGGATGCGGTGGTCAAGTATTCGCCGCGAATTCACCCGTGGGTTCTCCGGCTACCACGGCCCCATCACGGCGCGGGGCGACGACAGCCGGGGTGGCGTCGCAGCGCGCCCGGGCGCGCCCGGGGCGCGTGCCGGCCGGGCGCGCGGGGGAGGATGCTCGGGATGTCCTCCCCGGCTGGAAGGTGCGCTGCCCCGTGACCCCGACGACCGAAGCCGCACCGGCGCGGCGGCTGGCCGGCCCGCGGCGGCTGCGGGCCTGGCTGCTCGCCGGCGCCGAGCAGGCCCAGCAGCACTCCGGCCCGCACGCCCAGCCCGCCGAGGAACACCACCTGCACCCCTGGTGGCGGGTGATGTGCCTGACCGGCGTCGACTACTTCTCCACCCTCGGCTACCAGCCGGGCATCGCCGCACTCGCCGCCGGCGCCGTCAGCCCGATCGCGACGGCGGTGCTGGTGCTGGTGACCCTCATCGGCGCGCTGCCGGTCTACCGGCAGGTCGCCCGGGACAGCCCGCACGGCGAGGGCTCCATCGCCATGCTGGAAAAGGAACTGTCCTGGTGGAAGGGCAAGGTCCTCGTCCTGGTGCTGCTCGGGTTCGCCTGCACCGACTTCCTCATCACGATCACCCTGTCCGGCGCCGACGCCACCGCCCACATCCTGGAGAACCCCTACGCGCCACACGCGCTGGAGGGCCACCAGATCGCCGTCACCCTCGTGCTGCTCGCCCTGCTCGGCGGCGTTTTCCTGCGCGGGTTCACCGAGGCCNTCGGCATCGCCGTCGTCCTCGTCGTGATCTACCTGAGCCTCAACGCGGTCGTCGTCGTCGACGCCCTGATCAAGATCGCGAGCCATCCGCACCTGTTCAGCGACTGGCACGCGCTGCTCGTCAACGAACATCCCGACCCGCTCGCCCTGATCGGCTTCGCACTCATCGTCTTCCCGAAGCTGGCGCTGGGGCTGTCCGGCTTCGAGACCGGCNTCGCGGTGATGCCGCTGGTCCGCGGCGATCCCGGCGACAGCGAGGCCAACCCGGTCGGCCNCATCCGCGGCGCCCGCAAGCTGCTGACCACCGCGGCGGCGATCATGGCGGTGTTCCTGATCACCAGCAGCCTGAGCACGACGCTGCTGATCCCGGAGAAGGAGTTCGAACCCGGCGGGCCGGCCAACGGGCGCGCCCTGGCCTACCTGGCCCACGAACAGCTCGGCGCCGCCTTCGGCACCGTCTACGACGTCAGCACGATCCTGATCCTGTGGTTCGCCGGCGCCTCGGCCATGGCCGGCCTGCTCAACCTCGTCCCGCGCTACCTGCCCCGTTACGGGATGGCGCCGACGTGGGCTCGCGCCGTGCGGCCGCTGGTCATCGTGTTCACCCTCATCGGGTTCGTCGTCACGATCGTCTTCCGGGCCAGCGTCGACAAGCAGGGCGGCGCCTACGCCACCGGCGTCCTCGTCCTGATCACCTCCGCCGCGCTCGCGGTCACACTGTCCACCCTGCGCCGCGGCCGGCGCCGGCTCGCGATCGCCTTCGGCGCCATCGCGGTCGTGTTCGTCTACACGACCATCGCGAACATCATCGAACGGCCCGACGGGCTCATCATCGGTTCGATCTTCATCATCGCGATCATCGTCGTGTCGTTCTCCTCCCGGGTGGCGCGCTCGTTCGAGCTGCGCGTCACCGGGGTGCGCCTGGACCCCCTCGCCGAGCGATGGGTGCGCGAGTCCNCCGAGGCCGGCTCGCTGCACCTGGTCGCCAACGAGCTCGACGCCGGTGACGCCGCCGAGTACGCCGACAAGGTCCGCAAGGCCCGGCAGGAACTGTTCGTACCCGACGACGTCCCGCTGCTGTTCCTCGAGGTCAGCATCCCGGACTCCTCCGAGTTCGAAGGTGAGCTCGACGTCTGCGGCGAGGACCGCCACGGCTACCGGATCCTGCGTCTGACCAGCACGTCCGTCCCCAACGCGATCGCCGCGCTGCTGCTGCACCTGCGCGACACCACGGGCGTGCGACCGAACGTGTACTTCGAGTGGAGTGAGGGCAACCCGATCGTGAACTTCCTGCGTTTCCTGTTCTTCGGCGCCGGCGAGGTCGCCACCGTCACCCGCGAGGTGCTGCGCGAAGCCGAACCCGACCCCGACCACCGCCCCTTCGTCCACGTCGCNTGACCCCGGGATCCCCGGATGCCGGGCCCGGGCGAACCGACCGGGCTGCGCGCGGACGACCCGTCCGGGCGGCGCGCAGGCGAACCGACCGGGCTGCGCGCGCTGCGCCGGCGACGCATCCATGACGCGCTGTCCGCCGCGGCGATCACGCTGTTCCTCGAACGCGGCTTCGACGACGTCTNCGTCGCCGAGATCGCGGCGGCGGCCGAGGTGTCCAAGCCGACCCTGTTCGCCTACTTCCCCACCAAGGAAGACCTCGTCCTGCACCGCATCCTCGACCACCGCGGCGAGGCGGCCCGCGTGGTGCGCGCGCGGGCTCCCGGCGTGGCGCCGCTGACCGCCGTGGCGGCGCACCTGCTCGCCGGGCTCGACCGGCGCGAACCCGTCTCCGGTCTCAACGACCACCCCGAGGTGCTCGCCTTCCACGCCCTGGTGTTCGAGACCCCGAGCCTGCTCGGTCGGGTTGCGCAGTACGCCGGGCAGGACGAGCACGACCTCGCCGACGCGCTCAGCGAGGCCGCGCCCCAGGCCGGTGACCTCGCCGCCCGGCTCGCCGCCGCCCAGATCATCGCCGTGCAGCGCGTCCTGGCGCGGGAGAACTGGGCGCGGCTGCGCGCGGGCGAGGACGTCGCCACGCGCCATCCGACGGCGGTCACGGCGACCCGGCGAGCCTTCGACGCCCTGCGCCGCGCCCTGCCCGACTACGCCTGACCCACGCGGCGGCGGCCCGACTCCGGCCCTGACCCACGCCCCGCCCTACCTCGCTCTACCCGTGCCCGTCCACCCGCGGCGGCCGGACTTGCGCCCACTACCGCCTCGGACGGCGACAGCGGAGAAGGCACCCAGCTCGCCGCGCAGGCGGAAGGCTGTCACGGTCAGCAGTGGCCGGCCGGTCATCCCCAGCGCGGCCATCCGCTCGGCCATCGGATGGCTCCCCAGCTCCACCCGCGTCCGACCCCGGCCCAGGCGGACGCCGTGCAACCGCACCGGCATCGCCCCGCGCAGCAGTACCCCCGCCCGGGGGCCGTCCGGCAGCACGCACCACAGCGGGATGCGGACGACCACCGGGAACGGCACCCGCACTCCACCCGCCTCCAGCCGGACCCGCAGCACGCCCCCGTCGCCCCCGCCGCCCCCGCCCCCGCCGCCCCCGCCCCCGCCCCCGTCGTCGCCGTCGTCGCCGTCGTCGCCGCCGCCGTCGTGCCCGCCACTCCCGCCACTCCCGCCGCCGTCGTCGTCGCCGCCGCTGTTGCCGTCGCTCCTGTCGTCGCGGCGCCCGATTCCGCTCTCGCCTGTGCCACCGGGTGGCGTGTCCGCGCCGTCGTCCGAGCGCCGGCGTCCACCGTCGGGCTCAACGACATGTCCGGAGGCCTTCGTGTCCGTTTCGTCCCTCTGGATAAGCGGGAGGGGGCGCTGTGGGGCGGCCGGCTCGGGTGCGGTGCCGATCGCGATCGACGTAATGTGATCGTCGAGTTGTGTCTCGGCGGTCATCAGCCACTTCGGCAGCGACCAGATCGCCCGGCCGGCGTCGCGGGTGAACACCCCGGTCACCGGCATGTCGACCAGGTGCAGGCCGCGCCGCCGACCCGGACCCCGCACCGCGACTCCCACCCCGACCTCGTCGTAGCTGCCCAGCACCCACGGCCCGTAGCGGACGACGAGCAGCACCGCGACGGCGCGCCCCGCGACGGTCCAAGGGGTGAGGCCCGTACCCGCCAGGACCGTGTGGGCGGCGGTGGGGTCGGCCCGGAAGACCGCGACGGCGGCCCGCGCGTCCGTGATCGTCACCGGCAGGCTGACCAGCCGGTCCTGGACACACCATGTCCCGCCCTGCGCCCTGCGAGCCACGCACCCGACCTCCCCTCGTCCCCGGGCCCGGCCCCGTGCCGCGTCCGCCACCGCAGTCTCGCCGTCCCTCGCCCCGGTGTCTGTCGCGTGCGGTGCAGCAACNCCGCGTCCGATGGAGACGCCACCTGATCCCTTCGCTGCAGTAAAGGTGATCTTCCGGCCGGCTGGCCGGCTCGGTGACTGNCCTGCCCCGGCGGGCTTCCGTCGCCCGTTTCCTGATNCGTGATCAGATGAGTACAGAAACGTGCCGAGGGTCCGGTACGGTCTTCGGGCCCGAACCGTGCCGAACCCTCGGCATGATCTGGCCGGGATCTGGCCGGGATCTGGCCGGGCGGCCGAAGGGGCACCGTGAGCTACGACCGTGGACCCGGAGCCAGGGCCCGAGTCGGTACTGGTAGCCGGCGTTGCTACCTGGGCGCGGGTCGCGGCGCGGTTCCGCGGAACCGCACGCCTTCCCGTGCACCGCGACCGGCCGCGGNGGGCAGGTGGCCGGGACCGTCGAAGTACCGCCTCGTCGTTCGGGCGCGGCCAGTTGCAGTGGTGTGCGCGGTCTGACGCCTGCGGATCGCGCCCATGGCACCGCAGTCCCTTCCCACGCGCCGCGATCGGCCGTAGCCGGTGTGCATCCCGGTCGACGGTTCGACGGCGGGCGGGCGCCCCAGCGCAGCCAGCACTCGACGTCGATCTTCGCGGCCGCGGGTGGAGGACGTGGCTCGTCCAACCGACCGCTGACCCACTGCACCGACGGGCAGCATCATCGCCCCCGTCCTGTCCGTCCTGCCGGTTCTGGTGCGTCACGGCCAGCGTGCGGGGTGCCCCTGAGGGTGTCGAACGCCGCGTATTCTTTACCGGGTTAAGGAAGGGGTCGTAGTGGGGACTGGGAGTCGGGGCGTCGGACGGAACGCCGAGCCAGAGACTGGGGTCGAGGCCGGGGGGTGTAGCGGAGCAGGAGCCGAAGGGGCAGGAACCGAAGGGGCAGGAACCGAGGGGGAAGGCGAGGTGGATCCGGCGGCCGAGGCGGTGGCGCAGGCGGCGGCCGCGGGGCGGGCCGAGCTGGAGGCTGAGCGGGACTATCTGCGGCGGGGTCGCGCGGCGCTGGCGGGGATGCGGGCCGAGGCCGAGGGCACGCAGGTCGCCGGCGGCGACCCGGTCGACGACAAGGTGACGATCGAGTTTCTGCGGATCGCCAGGAAGCGTCGGATCGCCGGTCTCGCCGACGGCGAGGGGACGGCGCCGCTGTTCTTCGCCCGTCTCGACTACGCCCCCGATGCCCGGGGGGCGCGCGATGGCCGCGGCGGGTCCGTGGAGCGCGGCGTCTCCGGCGCACCGGGAGCTTCCGGCGCACCGGGAGTCTCCGGCGCCCCGGGAGTCTCCGGGGTGCCGGGAGCTGACGGGTCCTTCGAGGCTGACGGGTCCTTCGAGGCTGACGGGGCCGCGGGGCGGCGGTTCTACCTCGGGCGGCGGCACGTGCGCGAGTCGGCTGGCGACGACCCGCTGGTCGTCGACTGGCGCACCGATGTCGCCCGGCCGTTCTACCGGGCCCACCGCGGTGACCCGATGGGCGTGCTGCGGCGGCGACGCTTCGGCTACGACGGTCCCGAGCTCACCGCCTTCGAGGACGAGCCGCTCACCGGTTCCGGATCGGCCCCCGGCGACGCCACCACCGGCGCATCGGTGCCGCCGGGAGGTGCCCCGCCGGCCGGGGGACTGGCAGCCGGGGGACTGGCAGCCGGGGGACTGGCAGCCGGGGGATTGCTCGAACGGGAGATCGAGCGGCCGCGGTCCGGTCCGATGCGCGACATCGTCGCCACGATCCAGCCCGAGCAGGACGAGATCGTCCGCGCCGACCTGNCCGTGAGCGTGTGCGTTCAGGGGGCGCCGGGGACCGGCAAGACCGCCGTCGGCCTGCACCGCGCCGCCTACCTGCTGTTCACCCACCGCGAGCGGCTTGCCCGGGCGGGGGTGCTCGTCGTCGGACCGAACCGGGCCTTCCTCGGCTACATCGCCGCCGTCCTGCCGACCCTGGGCGAGTTCACCGTCCGGCACAGCACGCTCGACGAGCTCGTCGACACGGTCGCGGCGCGCGGGGTGGACGGCGTCGAGGCGGCGACGCTCAAGGGCGATGCCCGCCTGGCCACCGTGGTGCGCCGGGCGTTGCACGACGGGCTGCGCTCCCCGGACGGGCCGGTGCGGGTGGTCACCTCGGTCGGGCGCTGGACGGTGGGGGAGGAGGAGTTCGCCGGCCTGTTCGCCGACGCCGCCGCCGGGCTGCGCGCCGGCACGATCCGTTATGCCGCCGCCCGCGACCGGCTCGCCACCCGGCTCGCCGCCGCCGTGCGCCGGCACGCCGAGGCCGGCGGGCACTTCCTCACCGACGGCGCCCTGCGCACCCTCGCCCGCGGCCGGGCGGTCCGCGACGCCGTCGAGGCGGTCTGGCCGAAGGTGGACGCGCCCGCGCTGGTCCGCCGGCTGCTCACCGACCCCGCTCTGCTCGCCCGCGCCGCCGACGGCGTGCTCGACCCGGCCGAGCAGCAGATCCTGCTCGCCGCCGCGCCGCCCGGCGGGGTCCGCACCCCGCGCTGGTCGCCTGCGGACGCGTTCTGCATCGACGAGGCCCGCGATCTCATCGACGGCACCCCCGGCGTCGGCCACCTGATCGTCGACGAGGCCCAGGACCTCTCCCCGATGCAGTGCCGCGCGCTCGCTCGGCGCTGCGCCGACGGCTCGCTCACCGTCCTCGGTGACCTCGCCCAGGGCACCACCCCGTGGGCGGCCACGTCCTGGCACGCNCAGCTGGCCCACCTCGGCCGGCCCGGCGCGCACCTGGAGGTGCTCACCCGCGGCTACCGTGTCCCCGCCCAGATCATCGCCTTCGCCGGCCGCCTGCTCGCCCACATCTCCGCCGAGCTCACCGCGCCCACCTCCGCGCGCACCGCACCCGGCGCGCTCGTCATCCTGGCCGCCGATGCCGATGCCGATGCCGATGCCGATGCCGCCGATGCCGCCGACGCCGCCGACGCCGACGTGCGCGTGGCCGCCATCGTCACCGATCAGGTCGCCGCCGCGCTCGGTCGCGCCGGCTCGCTGGCGGTCGTCGCCGCGGACGCCGACGTCGCCGCCCTCGCCGCGGCGCTGGCCGGCGCCGGCCTGGGTGTCGACGTGCTCGGCGCCGACGACACGCCGTCGCGGGCCTGCCTGGTACCCGCGTCGCTGGCCAAGGGCCTGGAGTTCGACCACGTCATCGTCGTGGAGCCGGCGTCGATCGTCGCGGGGGAGATCCACCCCCGTCTGGGCCTGCGCCGCCTGTACGTGGTGCTCACCCGCGCGGTCAGCGAGCTGACCGTCGTGCACGCCCGGCCNCTGCCCCACGAGCTGCGCGACCCCGTCNCGGCCACTGCCGTCGCGCCGGCCGGGATGGACGTGCCGGTCGTCACCGCCGGATGACCGGCCCGATCTGGCCAGACCCTGTGTGACCATCGTGNGCGTGGGAGAAAATGGGCGGGTGGCAGTGGAGCGCAACGTTCTCGGTGGCGAGCTCGAACCGTGCGGCACCGATCCGGTGACCGGCTTCTACCGGGACGGGTGCTGCAGCACCGGTCCGGAGGATCTTGGCAACCACACCGTCTGCGCGGTCGTGACCGCCGACTTCCTGCGGCATCAACGTCAGGTCGGCAACGATCTGTCGACGCCCCGGCCGGAGTACTCCTTCCCCGGTCTGCGCCCCGGGGACCGCTGGTGCGTCGTCGCCGTCCGCTGGTTGCAGGCCTACGACGCCGGGGTCGCCGCCCCGGTCGTGCTCGCCTCGACCCACGAGCGGGCCCTGGAGGTCATCCCGTTGGAGGCGCTGCGCGCCCACGCCGTCGACGTTCCCGCGGACCCGCGCTCGCTGAGCTGATCCCGGGACGGCCAGGCTGACCTCGTCCCCCTCCGACCCGGTCAGTCGATCACCTCGGGTTCGAGGCCGACGGTGAGCCAGTCGCGGTAGACCAGGCCGGTGATCTCCTCCAGCCGGGCGATGTCGTCGACGAAGTACGGCAGCACCGCGCGCCGCTGCTCGGGGGTCAGCTTCGGCCGGCCGCCCTTCTGGCGCTGCAGCGCGGACAGTAGCGGGTCGCGCACCACGCGGCGCAGCGGCACGGGGAAGTGGTGGCCGATGCGCCCCCCGGTGCGCAGCGCCGCCCGCAGGGCGGTGTTCACCGGGGTGTCGGCGACGAACGGGGTGACGTTCTCCGACGGCACGAGGCCGACCAGCCCGGTCTCGACGCCGAGGAACTCGCAGACCCGGTCCAGCGTCGCCACGGGGGAGTCGCGCAGGTCCCGGTAGCGCAGCAGCAGCACCTGGTCACGGGAGAACAGGCCGAACAGGTGGGCGAGCTGCTCGCCGTAGCGGCCGAGGGAGACGTAGTGCCAGAACTGCGCCCAGCCGGCGTCGCGGCGCTCNGCCTCCAGCGCGCAGGCGCGGACGAAGTCGCGTTCGCTCTCCAGCCCCGCCGCCCACAGATGCGTCCAGTTCGAGTGGGNGCGGTCGACCGGGTTACGCAGCAGGACGATGATCCGCACCTTCGGCAGCAGCCGGCGGATCCGGTTCTGCGCGTCGAGGTCGTAGAGGTAGAACGGGGTCGCCTCGCCGGCGAGCGTCCCGGCGGGCGCCGGGTCGAACAGCGCCTCGTAGTCCCGGCGGCGCCACACGTGTTCCTGGTAGGTCTGGGCGTCGCCGGGGCCCCCGCGGGCCGGCGGCGGGCCCTCGGAGAGGAAGAACTTCGGCTCCTTCACCTGGGGCAGGAACAACCCCGGATGCTGCGACAGCGCGGCGTGCAGCGCCGTCGTGCCGGCCTTGGGCACACCGAGCACGAGGAAGTCGGGAAGGGCCATCGCCGGTCGCTCCTCCAGGGACGGGGATCGGGGTCGGCCGATCCGGGCACGGGTCGGCGCCGGTCGGCGGCCACGCGCGGGCATAGCCGGGTAACTCGACCGGTGAAATCAGGATGGTAGCCGCGCGCCGCCCCCGCCGGGGCCCGCTTGCCCGACGGCCCCCGGCAGGCGAAACGGTAGGGTTGCGGCGTGGCAATCAGCCAGCAGCACACGACGTCCCAGACCGTTCCCCTGCCCGGCCGGCAGCCCGCGACCACCGTCGCCGCCTCACCCGGGTCGGGCCCCGGCTTCTGGGCCGGCGCGCCCTGCGCGGTGCTGGTGGACGGCGTGTTCTACCTGGCCTACCGGCTGCGCCGCCCGGTCGGCTCCGGCCGCGGCTACGGGCTGGTGATCGCCCGCTCCACCGACGGGGAGACCTTCACCGAGATCGCCGAGGTCCCACGCGACCCGTTCGGCGCGGAGAGCCTGGAGCGGCCCGCCCTGGTGGCGACCCCGCAGGGTTCCTGGCGCCTCTACGTCAGCTGCGCCACCCCGGACAGCCCGCACTGGTGGGTCGACCTGCTCGAGGCCGACTCCCCGGCCGCCTTCGACCCGCAGCGCCGGCGCACCGTGCTGCCCGGCGACCCGGCCACCCTCGCCGTGAAGGACCCGGTCGTGGCCCTGCTCGACGGTCAGTGGCAGCTCTGGGCGTCCTGCCACCCCCTCGACGACCCGCTGGCCACCGACCGGATGGACAGCCGGCACGCCACCAGCCCCGACGGCGTGCACTGGACCTGGACCGGGACGGCGCTGGCCCCCCGCCCGGGCCACTGGGACGCCCGCGGCGTGCGGATCAGCGCCGTGCTCACCGGCGGCACCCAGCCGGTGGCCTACTACGACGGCCGGGCCAGCGCCGCGCAGAACTGGGCCGAGCGCACCGGCCTCGCCGTCGGCATCACCCCCGACCGCTTCCACGCCGTCGGCACCGAGCCGGCCGCGTCCTCCCCGGACGGCGACGGCGCGCTGCGCTACGTCAGCGTCGTGCCCCTGCCCGACGGCTCCCACCGGCTGTACTACGAGGCCGCCCGGCCCGACGGCAGCCACGAGCTGCGCACGGAGCTGCACCCGGCACCCTGAGCCGGCGCGCCACGCCGGCCCCGACGCCCGCGACGGCCGCGCACGAGCCGTACCACCGGCAGGGTCACCCCCGCCGCGCCGACCTCGATCAGCACCTGGCCGGGACCCGGCTCCGGCACGTCCACCCGCTCGACCCGCAGCACCGCGGGGCCGCCGTAGGAGTGGAAACGGACCGCCTGCACCCTGACGCCTCCCGTGGACCCCGACGACGTCGATCGTCGACACCGTCGAAGTCTGGGGGGGACGTCGGCGGGGTCAACGGATGTTCGCCGGCCCCGCCGGCGGGTCAGGAGGTGATCTCCTTGCCGCAGAGCTGCTCCTTGACGACGTCGAACGCGGTGCCGGCGTCGTTGACCTGCACGAAGGCGTAGCAGGTGGTCTGGCGACCCTGGCCGTGGGCGATGTCGATGGGCTGGATGAGGCCNTCGGCGTCGTAGTTCGTCACCGCGCGCAGCCCGTCGATGAAGCCCTGCCGGGTCGGGCAGTCGCCGGCCTCCTCCAGCCCGCGGATGAACATGTCCGTCTGGATGTAGGACATCAGCGGGATGTCCTGCTGTGGCTGGTCGATCTGCGGCGCGAAGCGGTTCATCGCGTCGACGTAGGCGGCGATCGCCGGCCCGCTGGACTCGAACGGGCGGTAGAACAGCGGCACCGTCACCCCCGCCATCGCGGCGCCGTACCGCTTGAGCAGCCCGGCGTCGTACCCGTTGACGGCCATGACGACCTTGGGTGCGTGCCCGCTGGCGCGCAGCTGCGCGAGAACCTGGACGAGGGCGTCGGTGTCGGTGATGGCGAGCAGGGTGTCGGCGCCGCTGTCGACGACCCGCTGGGCGATCGTCGTCGGGTTGTCGGCACCCGGGGTGTAGCTGACGGTCCCGCCGTCGCTGACGCCGGCCGCCGTCATGCTCTGCACGAGCTTGGTGCCCACGTCGGAGACGCCGCCGGACAGCGCCGTCTGCAGCAGCACCGACCGGCTGCCCCCGCGGGACTTCACGAACGTGCCGTAGGTGTCCACGGCGGCGCCGGTGGTGTAGGAGAACGAGAACATGTTGCGGTACTTCGACCAGACGCCCTCGGCGGCCAGCCCCGTGACGGGGACGCCCTGGTCGCTGAGGTACTGGGCGCTGCCGCTGGCCGCGATCGTGGACTCGATGAGGCCGAAGACCTGCTGGTGCTCGACGAGGTCACGCGCCGCGATCGCGTTCGCCGTCGGCGTGCCCTGATCGTCCCGCCACTCGTAGACGATCTTCCGGCCGTTGACGCCACCCTTGGCGTTGATCGCGCCCAGCCGGGCGTCGATGCCGGCGCGGGCAGCCTGCAACGGTCCCGACACCGCGCCGGTGTCCGGGTACACGACGCCGATGCGGATCGCGTCCTTGGTCACCCCGGGGGCGTCGCAGTCGCCGGCGGCGCCCGCCGCGCCGCCGGCGCAGCCCGTGGCGACGGCCGCGATCAGGGTGAACGCGGCGGTCGCAAGACGTAACTGGACGTGGCGGCGCATAAGCAGCGAACCCCTCGGTGGCTGGCAGCGGACGATCGACGAGAACGGGCGACGATCAGCGAACGGTGCGCGCGGACTCCGATCTCGTCGGCAGCNGGGTGCGCCTGGCCGGAACCACGACTGCGATGTTCACTGCCTGTGACAACAGGCACGTGCCCGAGGCGGGGACATTACCGTAAAATGTCCACAGCTGAGCACAATACCGAGCACACCTTTGTGGGGTCATGCCTGGTGGTCCTAGGTGTCCGCCGGCACCTGCGCGTAGTGTGCAGCGGGCGCAGCGTCCCCGCCCGCGGGCGCGATCGGCTCCATCGTGGTGACTCAAGGCAGCCGTGCAAGCCGCCCGGCCGCCGTTCGGCTCGCCGCCGACTCGCTTCGCCGCCGACTCGGCCCGCCGCCAACTCGGCTCGCCGTCGGCGTGGGTGCGTCGCCGCACTCTCGCCGCCGCCGGCGGCCCGTCCGCGCCGTCCGCCGTCCGCCGGCCCGCGTTGGCGCTGCTCGGCTCCGTCGTCCGCACGTGCGCGGCGGCCGCGCGGAGTGAGGAAGTGTCCGCCCGCGGCCGCCGCGCGCCGTCAGTTCCCTCGCCGGGCGAGGGTCACTCGCCGCGCCAGACCGGCGCCCGCTTCTCGGCGAACGCCAACGCGCCCTCCTTGGCGTCCGCGGAGGCGAACACCGGATTCATGATCTCCGCCTGGCGGTCGAACGCCTCGTCCGCCGGCCAGGAGGACGCCGACGCGAGGATCTCCTTGGTCGCGGCCACGGCCAGCGGGCCGTTCGCCGCGATCCGGGCGGCGAGCGCCCGGGCGCCGGCCAGCGCCTCACCGACCGGGGTCAGCACGTTGACCAGGCCGTAGCGGTGGGCGTCGACGGCGGAGAGCTGGTCGCCGGTCAGCGCCAGCTCCATGGCGACCTGGTAGGGGATGCGCTTGGGCAGGCGCAGCAGGCCACCGGCCCCGGCGACGAGGCTCCGCTTGACCTCCGGGATGCCGAAGGCGGCGTTCTCGGCGGCGACGACCAGGTCGNAGGCCAGCACGACCTCGCACCCACCGGCCAGGGCGAAGCCCTCGACCGCGGCGATGATCGGCTTGCGCGGCGGTGTCAGCGTGATGCCGGCCAGGCCTCGGCCCTCAATGGCGACGTTCTCGCCGCGCAGGAACGCCTTGAGGTCCATCCCCGAGCAGAACGTGCCGCCCGCGCCCGTGATGATCGCCACGGTCAGGTCCTTGCGGGACTCGAACTCGTCGAGGGCGGCGGNGACCCCCTCGGACACGGCGCGGTTCACGGCGTTGCGCGCCTGCGGGCGGTTGATCGTGATGACGGTGACCCCGTCGGCGTGTTCGACCAGAACTTCGTCGGACATACGTGCTCCCTTGTTGACGGACAGTAAGCCACGCGCGCCCGCGCCGCCGCATACGGGTGATCTCGCCGCGGACGTGGCTGTTTTCGCNCAATACCCGGTGGCCGAACGCTACCGCTGTCGCGCCGCAGAGGAGAGTTCTCGTCCGCTCCACCGCCGCACCCGGCCCGCCCGTCGCCCGTCCGCCCGTTCCGCCCGCGTTCGCCCGCGTCCATCCGCCCGCGTCCATCCGCCCGCGTCCGCCGCGCCTCCTGCCATCCACCCGCCCGCGCACGGACCATGATCGAAACCTGTCCGAGCGTCCACACCTCGACGTCCAGATCACGTGGCACTGGCAAGCCGTCAGATCACCATGGGAGCGTGGCCCGGCATTGCGCCGACAGAAGTGCCGCCCCGTCAGCGGGGCCTGGAAGGTCGGTAGGGAGAACGGGGTCGGTGGACACCACTGGTCGGTGGGTCGTGCGAGGTCGACCGGGCGCGCGGGGTCNGCGGGGTCGGTGGGGTCGGTGGGGCGTGGGTCACGGTGTCTCCACGCGGGTCGGTTTCGGGTTCTAGGGTGGCGGCGGGGCTCCGTGGGCAGGCATGTGTGCAGCTCGGGGGTCGATCGGGCGGCGGAGGGGGGTGGCGCCGGTGCGCGAGATCGCCGACGCGCTGCGGCGCTGGCGGGCCGAGGGGGTCGGGTTTGCGGTGGCGACCGTCGTCGGGGTACGGGGCAGCGCGCCCCGCCAGCCCGGCGCCGCCATGGCCGTCGCCGCCGGCGGGGAGGTCGTCGGCAGCGTGTCCGGCGGCTGCGTCGAGGGCGCGGTCTACGAGGCCGCGGCCGAGGCGATCCGCACCGGCATCCCCGCCCTGGAGAGTTACGGCATCTCCGACGACGACGCCTTCGCTGTCGGCCTGACCTGCGGCGGGATCATCGACCTGGTCCTTGTCCCGTACCCGGCCCGCGGCCCGTTCGCCGCCGCAGACGTGGACCGGCCCGACGCCGTCGGCGTGGACCGGCCCGACGCCGTCGGCGAGGTGGCTGTCGCCGCTGCCGCCGACCGTGCCGCCGACGGCAACGTGGAGGCTGCTGATGTGGGGGCCGGCGATGTGCGGTCCGGCGATGTGGGGGCCCGCGACGTTGGGGCCGGCGAGCAGCGGCGTGCGGGGGTTGCGCTGGACGCGGTCCTTGNCGCGCTGGCCGCCGACGACACCGTGGCGCTGCTGACCGTCGTCGGGGGAGGCGGGCTGGGCGGGCAGATAGCGGTGTGGCCCGATCGTACGGTCGGTTCGTCCGGGGTCGCCGGTCTTGACGTCGCCGCGGTGGACGATGCCCGCGGGTTGCTGGCGGCCGGTCGCAGTGGGCTGCGCCGCTACGGGCCGCAGGGGCAGCGGCGGCCGGACGCGATCGGCGTGTACGTCCAGTCGTTCGCCCCACCGGCGCGGATGCTGGTCTTCGGCGCGATCGACTATGCCGCCGCGGTGGTGCGGCTGGGCCGCTTCCTCGGCTACCGGGTGACGGTGTGTGATGCCCGGCCGGTGTTCGCGACCACGCGGCGTTTCCCCGACGCCGACGAGGTGGTCTGCGAACGGCCGGTGGCCTTCCTCCACCGCGCGGCGGTCGACGCTCGCACGGTGATCTGCGTGCTCACCCACGATCCGAAGTTCGACATCCCGGTGTTGCGCGCCGCGCTGCGCTCCCCGGCGCACTACGTCGGCGCCATGGGGTCGCGGCGCACCCATGCCGACCGATTGCGCCNCCTGCGGGACTGCGGTGTCGCCGAAGAGGACCTCGCGCGGCTGCACTCCCCGATCGGACTGGACCTGGGTTCGCGCACGCCCGAGGAGACGGCCGTCTCGATCGCCGCGGAGATCATCCAGAGCCGCTGGGGTGGCAGCGGCCGCCCGCTGCGGGCCACCAGCGGTCGCATCCACGCCGACTGGGGCGAAACCTCCGACAACGGTCGCATCCACGCGAACCAGGGCGAATCGGCCGACAGCGGTCGCATCCACGCCGAGCGGGGCGACCCGTCCGACGACGGTCGCATGCACGCCGACCGCGGCGTCCCGTCCGAGCAGGTCGCACCGTCCGAGCAGCCAGGCCCGTAGGCGGACCCCGCCGTGGCCGTGCCAACCCCTGCGCCCGGCCGAATGCTGCGGCTCGGTGCCAGGTGGCCTCGAGTGCGCAATGCCCGCCGGCCACCCACCTCGTCCGTAGCCTTACGTAATCTTCTGGGCACGGAATCGTGCCGAGGTCTCGGCACGCTTTTCGGCCGGAAAACCGTGCCGAAGCCTCGGCATGATCTGGCCTCAATCTGGCCGGAATCCGGGCGGGCCGGCGGGCCGGCGGGCTGGCGGCGGTGGTTGTGGGGCGTGGTGTGGTTCCGTGAACACCATGATCGTCGGCCGGTGTTGGCCGGGTCTCGCGGCAACGGCGGTCGTGGCCGGTCTGAGGCGAGCCGGTGGCCCCCGGGTGGCCACCGGAGTGCTCCGCCGCACGGGGGCATCGAGGCCCGTCGGCCGGTCGGAGAGCCCCGCGGCGGCGGCGAGGGATGGGGCCCCACCTGCGTGTCTGCGTATCGCGACGGGTGGCGGGCGTCACGAGGGCACTGCTCGCTTTGGTGAACCGCCGTTCACTATGCTGGTGAACGGCGGTTCACCGGCGAGCCGCCACCCTCGCGATCATGTCCTGCCGATCTGTCAAGGAGTCACGTGGACGAGCCTGCCGTGCATCCGGTCCGCGCCGCGTCCGCGAAGGAGGCCCCCGCGGCGGGCGGGGGACGCTCCCGGGAGCTCAGCGCCGTGCTGGGCGTCGGCGGCATCCTCACCGCGATCTCGCAGGTCTCGATCGTGCCGTTGCTGCCCGACCTGCCTCGGCTCACCGGCGCGTCGGCGTCCAACGTGAGCTGGCTGCTCACCGTCACTCTGCTCGTCGGCGCGGTGGTCACNCCGCTGTTCGGCCGGGCGGGGGACATCTTCGGCAAGCGGCGGATGCTGCTGGTCGCGCTCGGGATGCTGACCACCGGGTCGGTCCTGTGTGCGCTGACGTCGAACATCTGGCTGCTGATCCCGGCCCGCGGTCTGCAGGGCGCCTGCCTCGCGGTGGTGCCGCTGTCGATCAGCATCCTGCGCGACGAGCTGCCACCCGAGCGGGTCGGGTCGGCGGTCGCGCTGATGAGCGCCACCGTCGGCATCGGCGCGGCGCTCGGCGTCCCGTTCGCCTCCCTGATCATCCAGTTCGCCGACTGGCACGTGATGTTCTGGGTCACCGGCGGGCTCGGCCTGGCCGATCTGATCCTCGCCGGGCTGCTCGTGCGCGAGTCGAAGGTCCGTGCCCCCGCCCGCTTCGACATTCCCGGCGCGGTCGGGCTGGCCCTCGGCCTGCTGTGCCTGCTGCTGGCACTGTCCAAGGCGGCCGACTGGGGCTTCACCAGCCCGCGCTTCGGCGGCCTGATCCTCGCCGCGGTGGTGATCTTCATCGGCTGGGCCCGCTGGCAGCTTCGGGTCGCCGACCCGCTGGTCGACCTGCGCCTGGCGCGCCGGCCCGCGGTGCTCGCCCCGAACGCGGCGGCACTGCTGGTCGGCTTCTCCTTCTACGCCAACTCGCTGTCCACCGCCCAGCTCGTCCAGGTGCCGAAGGAGACCGGCTACGGCCTCGGCCTGTCGGTGTTCGCCAGCGGCCTGTGCCTGCTGCCCGGCGGCGTGGCGATGTTCGCCCTGTCGCCGGTCGCCGCGCGGATCACCGCCTCCCNTGGCCCGCGGATCACGCTGCTGCTCGGCACATGCGCCCTCGTGTTCGGCTACCTGCTGCGCATGTTCACCAGCGAGAACCTGCCGATGATCGTGGTCGGTGCGGCGGTGGTCGCCGCCGGGACGGCGCTGGCCTACTCGGCCATGCCGATGCTCATCATGAACGCGGTTCCCCGCACGCAGACGGCCGCGGCCAACGGCCTCAACGTCCTGCTGCGCACGGTCGGGCAGGCGATGTGCAGTGCCGCGGTCGCCGCGCTGCTCAGCCACCTCACGATGACGACCTCCGCCGGGGCGGTGCCGAGCCTGGGCGCCTTCCAGACCGTTTTCGCGATGGCCGGCGTGGTGGGCGCGCTCGCCCTCGCAGTGGGCTGCCTGGTGCCCACCCGCGGCCGCGCCGACGTGGCCGCGCCTGGGCAGCCCGCCGGCCCGTCGCGGACCGGGGACGCGGCCCGCGGCGGCGACGTCCCGTTGGGGGAGCCCGTCCCGGCCGCCGCGACCTCGGTCACCACNTCGCGCTGACCATGGGCCAGGACCTGCAGGGGTATGGCCACAGAGCCATGGTGACGGGGTCCGGGCGACGGGGTCAGCGTGGCGGGGTAGAGCGTGGCGAGGCCAGGGTGACCCGAGGTGGGCGGCGCCGTGAGGACGCGGGGTCGGCGAGGAGGCGGGGTCCGGGAGGACCCGACGGTGCCGGGGCGAGCACGGTGCGGCGCCGGTGAGCGGTAGCGTGCAGGCTCGGGCGTCCCGGCCGGGGATGTCCGGTGCATCCCGGGATGGGCGGAGGACTGAATCATGACGAGCCCCTCGACCACCGCCCACAGTCGTCCGGCAGCATCGGCCCCGGTGGGGGCATCGGCCCCGGTGGCAGCATCGTCCGGGACGGGGGCAGCGTCCGGGGGGCGAAGCCGGACGCGGGGAGACGCCGAGGTCAGCCGCGAGGCGATCATCGCGGCGGCCCGCCGGGCGTTCGCCCGCCAGCCCTACGCCGCCATCACGCTCAAGGCGATCGCGGCGGACGCCGGGGTGAGCGCTCCGCTGGTCCTGAAGTACTTCGGCAGCAAGGAGNAGCTCTTCGCGCGGGTCGCCCGGTTCGGCGACGAGATCGACCGGCTGCTCGACGCGCCGCTGCCCGACCTCGGCCGCCACCTGCTGCACGCCCTGCTCGACGCGCACGAGCAGCGCCGCGACCCGCTCATCCGGGTCGCGTTCGCGCTCCAGCACGGCGAGCACGCGACCCTGCTACGGGACAACTTCCGCGATCAGGTCGTCGCCCGGCTGCGCTCGCGGCTGACCGGCCCGGATGCCGCCCTGCGCGCCGAGCTCGTCCTCGCCCACCTGCTCGGCCTCGGCGTCCTGCGCAAGATCGTGCATACCGAGGCGATCAGCGTCGCCGAACGCGACCGGATCGTCGACCTGTGCGCGCCGGNCCTGCAACGCCTCCTCGACGGCACCGTCTGACGGCCCCCGTCGCCACAGTGATCACCCGGCCGAACACGGCCGGGTCGGTTGCGGTGCGTTCTGTCCGGTCCGGCCCGGCGATGGTGCACAACGCACCGCAGTCCCCGTCCCCACCCACAAGATAATCAACAGTGTTGACGAGCTGGCCTGCCGGTGATCATCTCGGTGGTGCGGTCGGACCCTGTCGTGTCGTCGGCGCCGGCGGGCTGGCTCAGCGCGGGCCGGCGCCGACCGGCCGGCCACCTCGGCGCGGGCGGGATCAGCGGTGGGTGGGCGTCACGCGGGCGACGGGCACGGGGGCGGCTCAGTGGTGGGTGGACGCGTCACGCGGGGGACGGGTGCCGGTCAGGTCGGCGTTCGGGGCGGCGGCGCGGACCAGGTCGGGGATGACCTCGCCGAGCGCGCCCGGGTCCCAGACGCCGTCNAGGTCGACGGCCGGGCCGGCCACCCAGCCCTCCAACACGGTGATGCTGCCGCCGACGACGGCGAACACCCGGCCGGTCACTCCGGCCGACGCCTCGCTGCCCAGCCAGACCACCAGGGGCGCGATGTGCCCGGGGGTCATCCTCGCCGCCTGCGCCTCGGGCAGGTCGCCGGTGAGACCGTCGGTCATCCGGGTCAGCGCGAGCGGAGCGATCGCGTTCACGGTCACGCCGTAGCGGGCGAGTTCCAACGCGGCCGTGATGGTGAACCCGGCGATGGCGGTCTTGGCGGCGCCGTAGTTCGTCTGGCCGATGTTGCCGAACAACCCCGACGGCGAACTGGTGTTGACGACGCGCCCGGCCCGCCCTCGCCCGGCGGAATGCTCGTCGCGCCAGTAGACGCCGGCATGGTGCGTCGGGGCGAAGGTGCCCTTGAGGTGCACCCGCACGACGGTGTCCCACTCCGTCTCGGTCATGTTGACCAGGGTGCGGTCGCGCAGGATCCCGGCGTTGTTCACCAGAACGTCGAGGCCCCCGAACGTCTCGACCGCCTGGGCGACGAGGCGCCCGGCCCCGGCGAAGTCGGCGACGTCGTCGCTGTTCGCCACCGCCTGCCCGCCGGCCGCGCGGATCTCCTCGACGACGGCGGCCGCGGGCCCGTCGTCGCGACCGCGGCCGGTTCGGTCGCAGCCGAGATCGTTGACGACCACCCGGGCACCCTCGGCGGCGAACGCCAGCGCATGCGCCCGCCCGATCCCGTTGCCGCCCCCCGTGACGATCACCACCCGACCCGCGCACAGACCCGACACGGGCTACACCGGGTCCGCGGCGTGGGCGACGATCTCCTCGCCGAAGCGGCGCACGGTGTCCTCGGCCGCGGCGGGGTCGTCGCCGCAGACCGCGATGACGATCCAGTCCGCGCCGAGCTTGGCGTAGGTCGCGACGTCGTCGAGCATGGCCGCCGCGTCCCAGCCCTGGCGGGCGTCGAGCTGCGGCCACATGCCGGTGGCCACCACGTCGACGGCGTCGCGCGGGCGCCCGGCCGCGTCCAGCCGGGCGCGGACGTCGTCGACGACCCGGGTGAACCCGTCGACGCCGGGCACCGCCGCCGTGCGGATCGTGCGGGCCAGGGTGTCGTTCGTGAGCAGCGTGACGACGCCCTGCCCGTAGCGGACGGCCCGCTCCCGCCCCCAGGCGCTGTTGCCGTGCAGCCACAGCGGCGGGTGCGGCTGCTGGACGACCCGCGGCTGGATGTTGGTGCCGCGGGTCTGCAGCAGCGCGCCGCTGTGGGTCAGCCTCGGCTGCTCCCAGCTCGCGCGCAGCACGTCCACCGTCTCGTCGAACGCGGCGAGCCGGCCGTCGAAGTCGACGCCGAGCGCGCCGAACTCCGAGCGCAGGTAGCCCGCGCCGAGGGTCAGCGTCAGGCGCCCGGCGGACAGCGCGTCGAGCGTCGCCACCTGGTGGGCGGTCAGCAGCGGGCTGCGGTAGGGCGCCACCAGCGCCCAGGTGAACAGGCGGATGCGGCTGGTCACCGCCGCGCAGAAGGCCAGCGACACCAGCGGGTCGGCGCTGCCCTCCCCGCCGGAGTCGACCCAGCGCGCCGACGGCGCGGGATGGTCGCTGAACCCCAGCGCGGCGAAACCCGACTCCTCCGCGGCCCGCGCGAAGCCGGTCACCGCGTCCGGGGTGAGGATCCGCGGCGACCAGGCAGGATCGGCCACGGCATGCTGGACGGCGAATCTCATCGGTTCTCCACACTCCGCGTCTCGGCACTCAAGGTCTCGGCCGGGCCAACCCAGGGATCGGGCAGGGGCAGCAGAGGGAGGGGCAACGCCGGCAGACCGTCGATGCTCGTGCCGTTGTACTCCTTGCGTTCGCAGTAGGCGGCGAACTCCTCGTCGGTCCGCCGGTCGAAGTACTCCCGGTGCAGGCTTCGTTCCTCCCGGTACTCCAGGAACGGCACGGCGTAGCCGCAGNTGTCGCTGATCCGCTCGGCCGTCACGACGATGATCGACCGCAGCCCGCTGGGGTCGGCCGCCCGCGGGTCGAACCGGGCGAGCAGCGCGGCGAAGCGCGGGTCGTCACGGAACACCGNCTCGCCGCGCCCGTGCACCCGCACGATGGTCGGGGGTCCGCTGAACGCGCACCACATCAGCGTGATCCGGCCGTTCTCGCGCAGGTGCGCGAGGGTCTCCGCGTGGCTGCCGCCGAAGTCCAGGTAGGCCAGGGTCCGATCGTCGAGGATGGTGAGCGTCCCGGCGCGGCCCTTGGGGGAGAGGTTGACGCTGCCCTGCGCGGACAGGGGCGCCGTCGCGACGAAGAAGACGACCTGTTCCTCGATGAAGCCGCGCAGCCGGCCGTCGAGGCGCTCGTAGGTCTTGCCCATGGATAGGCAGTATCGGCCGCGTACCCGCCCGGCGCCCGCGCTTTCCCCGTCCGTCCCGGGCCGGTGCACCGTCCCGGCTGGGCGGCAGGCGGTCAGCGGCGTGGGCGGGGCCGGCCGTCGGGGCCGGCGCTGAGCTCGTCGTCGCCGAACTCGCAGACGTCGGCGGCGGCCAACGCGTCGACGTAGTAGTGCGGGAAATGGTCGCTGATCGTGTACGGGAACAGCCGACCCAGCGGCCGGACCTGGCCGAGCGGGAACGCGGCCAGCGCCCCGGCGAACCCGAGCGCGCTGAGCATCTGGCCCGCCGGGCGGCCGGTGGTGTCGGTCCACCTGCCGCCGCCGTAGCGCCATTCCCGGCCGATGTGCCGGTAGCGGCCGACGGTGGCCGGCGGCAGGTGGGGGACCGGATCCTGGCGGTAGACGAAGCGGGCGATCGGCGCCGGGTCGACCACTGCCGCGTACGCGGCCGCGGTCCCGTCGCCGCCGATCATCGGCTGGCCGAAGGTGTAGACGGCACGCAACGCCCGGCGCAGCTCCGCGTACACCGGATCGGTCATGATCCGCAGCCCGAGGATGACGGCCATGGCCCCGCCGAGGCTGTGCCCGGTCAGGTACAGCGCCGGCGGCCGCGCCGACGCCCCCCGCCGTCTCCCGGCGCCGCCGACGCGGGTCGTGCCGCCGGCGCCGGCGCGGGGACTGGCGGCGACCTCGCCGTCGGTGTCGTAGATCGACCGGCCGGCCATCGCCCGCCGCAGGGTGCGCAACACCTCGAACGCGGTGGCGCGCACGTTGCGGTGGAACCCGGCGTGCAGGTCGTCGACGGCCGTGCCCGCCAGCCGGACGCGGGTGCGCTCGCGGGAGTGGACGTCCAGGTCGGTGCCCCAGTTGAGGAGGTCCGACGGTTCGGTGCCGCGGTAGGCGACGATGACGACCCGGGTGTCGGCGCTCTGCACGACGAACGCCGTCGAGCGGATCAGCATCGCGTCGACCTGCTCGGTGATGATCCGGCACCGGCAGCCGGGCAGGCCCAGCCGGGTCATGGCCGCCGAGACCGCGTTGATTCCCCGCGGCAGGTCCGGGTCGAGCAGCGTGGAGGCGGTCTCGGCGTAGGCGTAGCCGGCGCAGGCCGCGAGGACATGGCTGGTCGGGTCGTCCGGATGCAGGTGGGACTCGTCGAGGGCGGCGAGGTGGTCAACCAGGTCGCGGTAGACCGGGAAGTGGGCGTCCAGCGGCGGCCGGTAGGCGCGCAGGTCGTCGAGGTCGAGGACCTGCGCGTTGCTCACCTGCACCGCGGCCTCCCCACGGTCGGTCGCGCCCGGCGACGCCCGGCCCGGATCGGCGGCCGGCCTGGCTCGCGACGTTGAAACGGATCGACGTCGAACGGATCGACGTCGAACGGATCGACATGTGCTGATCGACGATGCGCTGATCGACGTTGGTACGGATCGAGCGGGTACAGAGCGATGCCGGAGAGTAGCTCACCGTGCCCGTCGTCGTCCCGGTCCGCGGCCCGCCGCGCCGGTGGCCGGTGGCCGTAGGGTGGCGGGGGTGGGCCGCTCCGCGCAGGAACCGCAGCGTCGGACGTTGCTCGTGCGCCGGGCGGAGCTGACCGCGCTGACCGCGCAGACCGCGCTGAGCGGGGCGTTGCCGCCCGCGCGGGTCGCGGACGTGCGGATTCTCGGCGCACGGATCGCCGAGGTCAGCGCCGAGCCGTTGCGCCCCCGGGCGGGGGAGCACGTGCTCGACGCCGCCGGTGGCGCGCTGCTGCCGGGCCTGCACGACCATCATGTGCACCTGCTGTCGCTGGCGGCGTCGGCGTCGTCGGTGCGGGCGGGGCCGCCCGAGGTCGTCGACGCCGCCGGGCTGCGTGCGGCGCTGCGCGCGGCGCCGGGCACCGGTCCGCAGCGGTGGGTACGGGCGGTCGGCTACCACCCGTCGGTGGCCGGCGACCTCGACCGGCACCTCCTCGACGCGCTGCTGCCCGACCGGCCGGTGCGGGTGCAGCACCGCGGCGGGGCCCTGTGGGTGTTCAACTCGCCGGCGCTGCGCCTGGCCGGCATCGACGGTGCCGATCTGCCGGGCGTCGAACGGGACGCCTCCGGGGCGCCCACCGGGCGGCTGTGGCGGATGGACGGCTGGCTGCGCCGCCACGCCGCCGCGCTGCCCCCGGTGGCCGTGGACCTCGCCGCCGTGGGCCGCGCCGCCGTCGCCGCGGGGATCACCGGGTTCACCGACGCGACCCCCGGCCGCACCCCCGAGCACCACCGGACGCTCGCCGCGGCCNCCGCGACCGGCGAGCTGCCGCAGCGGCTGACCCTCATGCGCCCCGAACCGCAGCCCACCGTCATGCGCCCCGAACCGCAGCCCACCGTCGCTGCGGACGCCCCGGCCGAAGGCGGCCGTGTCGTCGGCGGGCCGGTGAAGGTGATCCTCGACGACGACACGCTGCCCGATCTCGACACCCTCGCCGCCCGGTTCGCCGCCGCGCACCGTGCCGGCCACCCGGTGGCCGTGCACTGCGTGACCCGGGTCCAGACGGTGCTCNCCCTCGCCGCGCTCGACCTCGCCGGCCCGCGCCGCGGCGACCGCCTCGAACACGGCGCCGTCCTGCCCGGCGAGCTGTACGGGCAGGTGCGCCGCGCCGGGCTCGTCGTGGTCACCCAGCCCAACTTCGTCGCCGAGCGGGGCGACCGTTACCTCGTCGACGTCACCGACGAGGATCCGGCGTCGCTGTACCCGGCCGCCTCCCTCGTGCGCGCCGGCATCGGCCTCGCCGCCGGTACCGACGCCCCGTTCGGTCATCCCGACCCGTGGCGGGCCGTCGCCGCCGCGATGACCCGGCGCACCGCCGCCGGGATCGTCCTGGGCGCCGACGAACGCCTCGACGCCCCCGCGGCCCTGGCGCTGTTCCTCGGCGACCCCGCGGACCCGTCCCGCCCGCGCCGGGTGCGCCCCGGTGCGCGCGCCGATCTCTGCCTGCTGCGCCGGCCCCTGCGCGCGGCCCTGCGTGACCCGTCCGCCGGCCAGGTCCGTCTGACGATCATCGACGGCGTCCCGGTGCACGACGCGGGCTAGGACCGCCGGGCGCAGGTCAGACGGGATGAGTCCGCCGCTGGGAGCCTGCCGATGAGAGATTGCTTGCACCGCGGCCCCGTCGACGCCGCGGATGTGCACAGTGGCGAGATGGACCCCAGACGCGATCCCGAGCGGCTCAGCCTCGCCAGCTACCCNCTCAGTCACCCCGTCCAGGCGCGGTTCAGTGACCTCGACGGCAACGGTCACCTGAACAACGTCGCGCTGGCCTCCTTCTACGAGGACGCCCGCATCACGCTCGACTGGCGGATCTTCACCGGCGGCAGGCCGGTGCCGTTCGACAACTTCACCTTCGTCGTCGCCAACATCTCCATCCACTACCTGGCCGAGGCGCGCTATCCCGCGACGTACGTCGTCGGCTGCGGGGTCGGCCGGATCGGCACGACGTCGTTCGTGCACAGCGCCGGCCTGTTCCGCGACGGCGTCTGCCTCGGCCTGTGCGACAGCATCCTGGTCCACCTCGTCGAGGGCCGCCCGACGGTCATCCCGCCCGACCGTCGCGCGCAGATGGAGGCGCTGGCCTTCCCGGTACGCGCGGGGGCTGACGCGCCGGCCGAGGCCGAGGCCGGGATCGAGGCCGCCGCGGGCACCGCGGTCGACGCCGGAGCCGTCGGGATCCCGGATCAGCCGGCGCAGGCCGGTTCCGGCCTGGTCGGCTCCGAGCCCGACCGTCGCTAGGGTGCGCAACCACTTCTGATCCGTGCGCGGTTCCGCGGAACCACGCCGCGCCGCCGGACGCGACCCCGACCCCCCTCTGACGACCGAACCGTCATGCCGACGTCAAGATAATCAACGGTGTTGACGGTGCGGGGCGCCAAGATGATCATCCAGATCGGGGTCCGTCATCGGCCGCCAGACGGGCGGACGGCGCTCAGCCGTGCGAGCCGGGAGTGAGCGGCCAGCCGGGCAGGTTGCGCACGACCATCCAGACCAGCGCCGCGCCGCCGAGCCCGTAGGCCAGCGGCGCGGGCAGGGGGGCGTACCGGTCGTCGCGCACCGCCCGGGCCTGGCGAGCCAGCAGGCCGGCGAGCAGCGGGGCGCAGGCCAGCACGAACACGTTGTCGTGGCCGGCCGCCGCCCACCGTCCATGCAGCACGTCGTAGGTGGCGCGCAGGGTTCCGCAGGCCGGGCAGTCCAGGCCCGTCGCACGGTGGATGGGGCAGCCGGGCATCACCGTCGACGGGTCGTGCGGATCATGGCCTGCCAGGTACGTCAGGCCGGCCACGGCCGCCGCGACGACCCCCCAGACCGCGGCGCGGCGCCGGCCCGGCCCGGTTGCCGCCGGCGGCGACTCGGGTCGGGCCTCGGCGTCGGCGGGGTCCGTGGCCGGAGGCGGCTCAGTCACGCAACGGCCGGCCGTGTCGGTCGCGGACGTTGCCCGTCAGCATCATCACGCCGTCGATCAACGCCCAGACGCCCAGCCCGCCGCAGGTGAACAGCTGCGCCAGCGCGATGCCGGTGTTGCCGAGGTACCAGCGGCCGGCACCGACGCCGCCGAGCAGGATCTGCAGCAGCCCGGCGGTGAGTTTCTGCTTGTCCGAGTAGGCCTCCCCGGTCAGCGGATGCCGGCCGAAGGGGGCGGACGGGTCGTAGGGCGCCGCGCCGCCGTACCCGGGGGGCGGTCCGTAGCCGGGGGGCGGACCGTAGCCCATCTGCCCGGGATAACCGGGCTGGCCCGGCTGTCCCTGGTAACCGGGCTGTCCCTCGTAGCCGGGCTGTCCCTGGTAACCGGNAGGCCCCTGATAGCCGGGCTGGTTCTGGTAGCCGGGCTGTCCCTCGTAGCCGGGCTGCCCCTGGTAGCCGGGAGGCGGGCTCGGATAGCCGTCCTGGCCCGGGTAGCCGTCCTGGCTCGGGTAGCCCTGCTGATGCGGATAGCCCTGCNGGTAGCCGGGTGGCGGCTGCTCGGGGTATCCGGGCTGGCCCTGGGCGGCGGGCTTCTGGTCGGGGTGCTCAGGCTGCCCCTGGTAGCCGTGCGGCTGGTCCTGCGGTTGCCATGGCGAGGTCATCGGTGCTCCCAGGGTGTGCGGGTCCGGCTCTCCGGCCGGGCGCCGCGCCCGGCCCGTCCGAGGCGGGCCGCGGACCTGGTCGGCGGCTCGCCCGCAGGCGCGCCGGCGCGGTGATTGCGGCGATGCTACCGAGGTCGCCCCGGCGCGTGACCACCGTTTGCCCCCCGTCCGCTGTCCGGTGCACGACCTGCGACTGTCGGGGGCGTGACCTGCGGCCCGCCGTCGGTCGCCGGGCTGGTTGCCCGCGCGCGGCGCTCGGCAGGGATGCCCGCCCGGTCGAGATGGTCTGTGGGTCCTTCGTGGTCTCCAGATGGCCCGTCCGTGGTGGAACCGTCGGGTTGTCCTGTCGCCGGCGATGNGTCCCCGCTGGGTCACCGTCGGTTTTCGTGGTACTGCTTCGATCGGCTGACCTGCGGTTCTCTTTGTCGTTCAGAGGTCAACCCCGTCGACTCGTGACCTGTTTGTCGTCCCGTTTCGGATTTCCGGGAGCGGCTGACCTGCGCGGCCCTGGTCGGACGGGCCAACAATCTACGATCCCGGGGACAAGCGGCTCGGTTTCCGTTACACGATCCCCGGTTGTCTTCTACAGTTCAGCGCGGGTTCTCAAAGCCGTCGGCGTCGCTGGCGCGGCCCGGCGACGCAGGCGTGCCCCGCCGGCCCGCGCAACCGACCGGCGGGGGCTCGGACCGGAAGGCTGAGGTGGCTGGCGATGCGACACGAGCACGGCGACGACGGCGCCGGCGGGCGAGCCGGCGGGCGAGCCGGCGCCGAGTTCGACCTGGCGGCGATGGAGATTCTGGAGCCGCTGGCCGAGAAGTACGGCCTTTTCCTCGCCAAACGGACCTGTTGGCACGTACAGTTCCGGGGCGGCCGACGAATGTTCGACGTCGCCTGCGATCCGTGGACGTCCTGGGCGCTCGGCGCCAGGATCGGGATGTGGTCGGCCGATTCCCCGCCGGCAGTCCACGGCCTGCTGGCACCCCGNCCACGCGCGCTCAGCGTCCAGGACATTCTGCACGCGGTTCACGGAATGCGGGAGAATACCTGGCCGTGGATCGCGGCGACCCCGGCCGAGCTGCGCACGATCCTGCTGACCCTCGCCGGACTCGTCGACCGGTACTGCGGGGAGCTGTTAGTCGACGACGACGCCTTCGCCCGGGCCGAGGCCGCGGTCGACCGGGCGAGCNCCGAGCNGGTGGCGTTCCTGCGCCAGTTCGAGGACCGCTGAGGGTCGCCCCGCCTGCCGGCCGAGGGGCCCCCAGACTCGGCCGGTGTGGCCGGGCGTGCAGGGCACGGCCCTGATCCGGGACGGATGTCCACCGAGGGTGGTCCGAACGTCCCCCGGGTAGGCAACCTCTGGCGGTCGTGAGATCGCCTACGGACGGCGAGCATGACGAAGGAGAACCATCGAACGCCTGTGTTCGACTGTTCGACGGTGGAACGGGGCGTCGACCGTCAGGATCGTGAGACTTTCACGCAACTCCGGGAGAGGCCATGACCGTCCAGTATGTGCGGGATGCCCTGCCCGGCGCAGGGGCCGGNGACAGTCGCGACGCCGCCAGCCCGTCGCCGACCGGCACGTCGTCGGCCGGTAGCTCACCGCCCGGCAGCTCGCCGCCGGGCGCCTCCTCGGCCGACACCTCCCCAGCCGGTATCTCCTCAGCCGGTATCGCGTCAGCCGGCATCGCCGCGCCGGGCGCCTCCCCGGCCGGCGCCCCATCGGCCGCGACCAGGCCGGGCGACACCAGGCCGGGCGGCGAGACGGCGCCGACCTGGCCGGGGCCCTCCGCCGGCGCGTCCGTGCCCCCCCGACTACCGGCCCCGTCACTGGCCGAACTCGCCGCCACCGAGACCCGCGAGACGCACAGCGCCGTGCTGTATCTGACCGCCGACCGGGTCTACAAGCGCAAGAAGCCCGTCAACCTGGGATTCCTCGACTTCANCGACCGGCGGACCCGGGAGGCGGTGTGCCTGGCGGAGGTGGCGCTCAACCGCCGCCTCGCCCCCGACGTCTACCTCGGCGTCGCCGACCTGCGCGACGACTCCGGCGAGGTGATCGACCATCTCGTCGTCATGCGGCGGATGCCGACCAGCCGTCGGCTGTCGACCCTGGTGCGCCGCGGCCACCTGCTCGGCCCGGCGCTGCGTTCGGTCGCCCGGGCGCTGGCGGTGTTCCACCAGCGGTGCGAGACGTCCCCGCTGATCGCCACCGCGGGGGAACAGGCCACCCTGGAGGACCTGTGGCGTGAGGGGATGGCTGGCATCGCCGCCTACCGCGGCACCCAGCTCGACGCCGCGGTCGTCGACGACATCGGCCGCCTGGCGCTGCGCTACCTCGCCGGCCGCGCCGAGCTGCTCGCCGAACGCACCCGGGCCGGCTGGATCCGCGACGGCCACGGCGATCTGCTCGCCGACGACATCTTCTGCCTCGACGACGGCCCCCGCATCCTCGACTGCATCGAGTTCGACCCGCGGCTGCGCTTCGGCGACGTCCTCGGCGACGTCGCCTTCCTCGCCATGGACCTGGAGCGGCTCGGCGCCCCCGAGGAGGCCGCCGAGTTCCTGGAGGCCTACCGCGAGTTCAGCGGCGAGGTGCATCCCCGGTCCCTGCAGCACTTCTACGTGGCCTACCGGGCGTTCGTGCGGGCGAAGGTGGCCTGCATCCGCGGCGGCCAGGGGGATCCCGACGCCGCGGAGAACGCCCGCCGGCTGCTCGCCGTCGCCCACCGCCACCTGCGGGCCGGGCGCGTCCGCCTGGTCGTCGTCGGCGGGCTGCCCGGCACCGGCAAGACGACACTGGCCAGTCGGCTGGCCGAGGTCGGCGACGGCTGGGTGCTGCTGCGCTCGGACATCATCCGCCAGGAGCTCGTGGGCGAGCCGCCCGCCGAAGCCCCGCACCAGCAGCCCGCCGCCGACACGGCGCCGCCGGCCGCCGACGCCGATGCCGGGGGGTTCGACGCCCAGTTCGGCGTCGGCCGCTACGCCCCGGAGATCACCGACGCGACCTACGCCGAGATGCTGCGCCGGGCCCGCGCGGCGCTGTGCCGGGGGGAGAGCGTGGTCCTCGACGCCTCCTGGTCGAGCGCGCGCCACCGCGACGCCGCCGCGGCGGTCGCCGCCGACGTCTGCGCGGACCTGGTGGAGCTGCACTGCGTGACCGCGCCCGAGGTCGCCGCGGCCCGCATCGCCCGGCGCATGGCCGCCGGCCCCGACCCGTCCGAGGCCACGGTGGCCATCCACCGGGCGATGGCCGCGCGCGCCGACCCGTGGCCGCGCGCCGCGGTGATCCGCACCGCCGTCACCGTCGCCGAGGCGTTGCAGGCCGTCCAGAGCCACCTCGACTGACCGGCCGCCCCGCACGGCACGGCGCCCCGCACGGCACGGCCCCCCGCACGGCACGGCCCCCTGCCCGGCAGACCCCCTGCGCGGCCCGTGGGCGCGACGACCAGCGACCGACGACCAGCAACCGACGCGCCGCGGCGCGTGGGTCGTCGTCGACGTGGGGGATGGGGCCGGAGTGGGGCCGTGGGGCGCGCTGGCCGGGACTGGGCCGCGCGGGGAGTGGGCCGCACCGGCCTGGGCCACCCGGCCCGGTAGCGCCCGGCCCGGCGTCGGGCCGGGCGCTACTTGTCGATGCGGGTCGCGTAGACGGCGGCCTGGGTGCGGCTGGACAGCTCCAGCTTCTCCAGGATCGCCGAGACGTAGTTCTTGACCGTCTTCTCCGACAGGTGGATCCGCCCGGCGATCTGACGGTTGGTCAGACCCTCGGCGATGAGCACGAGGATCTGGCGCTCCCGCTCGCCCAGCGCCGCGAGCTTGCGGTCCTCCGCCGGGCCCTCCCGCAGCCGGGTCAGCACCCGCTGGGTGACCGCCGGGTCGAGCAGGGAGNGGCCGGCGGCGATCGTGCGGATCGCGCCGACCAGATCCGTGCCCTTGATCTGCTTGAGCAGATAGCCGGCGGCGCCGGCCATGATCGCCGCGAACAGCGCGTCGTCGTCGTCGTAGGAGGTGAGGATCAGACAACCGATCTCGGGATGCGCCGAGCGCAGGTCACGGCAGACGTCGATGCCGTTGCCGTCCTCCAGTCGCGCGTCGAGCACCGCCACGTTCGGTCTGGTGGCGGGGATCCGGCGCAGCGCCTCGGCCGCGGTGGACGCCTCGCCGACGACGTCGACGTCACCGGTCTCCGAGAGCATCTCCCGAATTCCCCGGCGGACGATCTCGTGGTCATCCAGGAGGAAGACCCGTACGGTACTCACACGGTGACGATACCGCCCAGGTTGCGCACCCCGGCCCGGATCGCGGGGTGACTCCGGTCGAAAGGGGCCCGACGGTGTGCCCGCCGCCGCCGCGTCAGAGCCGGTCGACGGCGGTCACCCGCACCATCGCCACCCCGGCCTCGTCGGAGGCGGCGAGGTCGATCTCCGCGCTGATGCCCCAGTCGTGATCCCCGGCCGGATCGTCGAAGATCTGCCGCGCCGTCCACATCCCGGGCCGCTCGTCGAGCAGCAGCAGCCCCGGCCCGCGCGCGTCCGGGCCGGTGCCGATCTCGTCGTGCTCGGCGTAGTAGCCGGCCAGCGCCTGCTCCCAACCCGCCGCGTCGAACACCGGACCGTCCCCCCCGGCCGATCCCACCCCCAGACCGACGCCGGCCCCCAGGCCGACGCCGGCTCCCAGACCGACGCCGGCCCCCGGGCCGTCGAGCTCGCCGAGCAGGTCGTAGCGGCGCAGCGCGGCCAGCTCCACCCGGCGGAACAACGCGTTGCGGACCAGCACCCGAAACGCCCGGACATTGCCCGTCACCGCCGGCGGCCGTTCGTCGACCGCCCCCAGGCCCGCCCCGGCGGCCGCGTCGGGATCGGGATTGCTCAGCCGCTCCCACTCGTCGAGCAGGCTCGAGTCGGTCTGGCGCACCAGCTCCCCGAGCCACTCGGTGAGGTCGACGATCTCGTCCGTGCGCGCGTCCTCCGGCACCGTCTGGCGCAACGCCTTGTAGGCGTCGGCGAAGTAGCGCAGCAACAGCCCCTCGGAGCGGGCCAACCCGTAGAACGCCACGTACTCGGCGAACGTCATCGCCCGCTCGAACAGCTCCCGGGCCACCGACTTCGGCGCCAGCTCGTAGTCGTCGACCCACGGATGACCCCGCCGGTACGTCGCGAACGCCGCGCCGAGCAGCTCACCGAGCGGCTGCGGGTAGGTCACCTCCTCCAGCAGCTCCATCCGCCGGTCGTACTCGATGCCCTCGGCCTTCATCGCCGCCACCGCCTCGCCGCGCGCCTTGCTCAGCTGCGCGTGCAGCACCTGGCGGGGGTTGTCCAACGTCGCCTCCAGCACCGACAGCACGTCGAGGGCGTACGTCGGCGACGCCGGGTCGAGCAGTTCCAACGCGGCCAGCGCGAACGGC
This sequence comes from Frankia sp. AvcI1, assembly GCF_001420875.1. NCBI lineage: Bacteria > Bacillati > Actinomycetota > Actinomycetes > Frankiales > Frankiaceae > Frankia > Frankia sp. AvcI1. Next base: position 242,291 of record NZ_LJFZ01000004.1, read on the forward strand.
GACAGCGGCTGGTTGAGCGCGAAGTCGAGCTGCAGATCCCCGGTCACCCGCACGGTGCGGCCCAGCTCGTCGGGGGAGTCCAGCCTCTCCACCACGCCGGCGGCCAGCAGCGCCCGGTAGATCGCGATCGCCCGGTGGATCAGCCGGCGCTGCGTCGCGGAGTCCGAATGGTTGTCGGTGAGCAGGTGACGCATCGACGCGAACGCGTCCCCGGGCCGGTTGACGACGTTGAGCAGCATCGCGTGTGTCACCGTGAACTGCGACGTCAACGGTTCCGGCTCGGCGGCGACGAGGCGCTCGAACGTCGGCTCCCCGTAGCCGACGGTGCCCTCCGGCGGCTTCTTGCGCACCACCTTGCGCCGCTTCTTCGGATCGTCGCCGGCCTTCGCCAACGCCCGNATGTTCTCCACCACATGATCCGGGGCCTGCACGACGACGTTGCCCACCGAGTCGTAGCCGGCCCGCCCCGCCCGCCCGGCGATCTGGTGGAACTCCCGNGCCGAGAGCAGCCGCACCCGCGTCCCGTCGTACTTCGACAGCGATGTGAACACCACCGTGCGGATCGGAACGTTGATCCCCACCCCGAGCGTGTCCGTCCCGCAGATCNCCTTGAGCAGCCCCNCCTGCGCGAGCTGCTCGACGAGACGGCGGTACTTCGGCAGCATCCCCGCGTGGTGCACCCCGATGCCGTGTCGCACCAGCCGGGACAGCACCTTGCCGAACCCCGCGGCGAACCGGAACCTTCCGATCATCGCCGCGATCTGCTCCTTCTCCGCCCGCGACGACACGTTCACGCTCATCAGCGCCTGCGCCCNCTCCAACGCCTGCGCCTGGGTGAAGTGCACGACGTACACCGGAGCCTGATGGGTCTCCAGCAGCTCCCCGATCGTCTCGTGCAGCGGCGTCGTGACGAACCGGTAGAACAGCGGCACCGGCCGCTGCGCCGAGCGGACCACCGCCGTGGGCCGCCCGGTGCGCCGCGTCAGGTCCGCCTCGAACATCGACACGTCGCCGAGCGTCGCCGACATCAGCACGAACTGGGTGCGCGGCAGCTCCAGCAGCGGCACCTGCCACGCCCACCCCCGCTCCGGATCGGCGTAGTAGTGGAACTCGTCCATGACGACCTGACCGACGTCGGCGTCCACCCCGTCGCGCAGCGCGATGTTCGCCAGCACCTCCGCCGTGCAGCAGACGATCGGCGCCGTGTCGTTGACGGAGGCGTCACCGGTCATCATCCCGACGTTCGCCGCCCCGAACATCGCGCACAGCGCGAAGAACTTCTCCGACACCAGCGCCTTGATCGGCGCGGTGTAGAACGTGCGGCGCCCCGCGNCCAGCGCCGCGAAGTGCGCCCCGGCCGCCACCAGACTCTTCCCCGACCCCGTCGGCGTCGCCAGGATGACGTTCGACCCCGAAACGATCTCGATGAGCGCCTCGGACTGGGCGGGATAGAGCTCCAGGCCCTGCTCGGCGACCCAGGCGGTGAAGGCGTCGTAGAGGGTGTCCGGGTCCGGCTCGCCGGGTACATCGACGGCGGCGCCGGCGACCGGAGGTGAGGACGCGGGAAGGTGGTCGGTGAGTGTCATGGTCCCCCGATCGTGCCTGACGCGCGCCGCCGCCGACCGGCGGGCACGCCCCCGTCTACTGTTGAGGCGGACCCGAACCGGCTTTCCGGTGGCCAGCACCCGTGACCCGGCTCGGAGAACCGACGAGGGTTGCCGGGTATCCGACGACCCTCGTGAGAGGAAATATGTGTCCTCCGAATCGATCGAATCGACAATCCAGCGTGTCGACGCGGGCCCGCCCGCCCGCCCCGACATCGCCCCCGGCCTGAAGACCCCCCTCGAGCAGATCCTGCTCCTGCTGTTCCTCGTCGTCCCGCTGCTCGCCGTCGCCCTGGCGGTGCCCGTGGCCTGGGGACACGGACTGGGCTGGCACGACGTCGTCATCGCCGCGGTGATGTACCTGGTCTCCGGCTTCGGGATCACCGTGGGCTACCACCGCCTGTTCACCCACGGCTCGTTCAAGGCCAGCCGGCCGCTGCGCATCGGCCTCGCCCTGGCCGGCAGCCTCGCCGTCGAGATGAGCGTCACCGACTGGGTNGCCGCCCACCGCCGCCACCACAAGTACTCCGACTCCGCCGCCGATCCCCATTCACCGTGGCGTTTCGGCCGCAGCGCCGTCGGTGTGACCAGGGGCTTNCTGCACGCCCATGTCGGCTGGCTGTTCAACCGCCACCGCACCTGCCCGAAACGCTTCTGCCCCGATCTGCTCGCCGACCGCGACGTCGCCGCCGTCGCGACCGCGTTCCCCTGGTGCGTCGCCGCCTCGGTCCTGATCCCGCCGATCGCCGGCGGACTGTGGAGCATGTCGTGNGAGGGCGCGCTCACCGCCCTGTTCTGGGGCTCCCTGGTACGCATCGCCCTGCTTCACCACGTCACGTTCTCGATCAACTCGATCTGCCACCTCATCGGCGAACGGCCCTTCACCGCCCGCGACCAGTCGCGCAACGTCTGGTGGCTGGCCGTGCCGTCGCTGGGGGAGTCCTGGCACAACCTGCACCACGCCGACCCCACCAGCGCCCGCCACGGCGTCCTGCCCGGTCAGCTCGACCCGAGCGCTGCGCTCATCCGCTGGTTCGAACGCCTGGGCTGGGCCCACGACGTGCGCTGGCCGACCGCCGAACGTATCGCCGCCCGCCAGGCCCGCCCCGCCGAGCCTGCTCGCCCGGCCGAGCCTGCTCGCTGACGCGGGCGACCGTCAGCCGGCCATCCGAACCTCGCCGCCGGGGGGCCCGGCCGATCCGCCTGGATCACCGTGCCCGCCGGCCCTCTCCCGGGAGCGGTACAGGACGCGGCCCGGCGGCTGCTCGCCCGCGACCAGCCAGTAGCCCCGGTCCTGGCGCAGACCGACCCGTTGCGGGGGCTGGCAGACCCCGTTGACCCGGTGGGCGTCGAAACCGGTCGTGGCCCCCGCGAACGTGGCATGACAGGTCGGGCAGTGCGCCGCGGTCAGCGCCGTCCACCGAGCGTCGCACCCACCGCAGTCGAGCAGGATGGGACGTTCGTACTCGTTGTCCCGCCCCGCCATGAATCCACCCTTCCCCCGTGGTACGCCCATCCCTCGTCGACGGGGATTCTTACCGCTCCACGTTTCCAACGGGGGCATTTCCGCTTTCCCGGCCACCATGCCGGTCCATCTGACCACGGCACCGCCCGCACCGCCCGCACCGCCCGCACCGGCCGCACCGGCCAGGCTCGCCCGCCCGGCAGCGCGGGGCTGCCCGCCAGCCCTCGGCACCGGCCGGCGCGAACTGTCGGACCCGGCGGTCAGAATCGAACGATGACGCCGGCCAGCCCGCCGCACGCGGCCGCGGGACCGCTCGCGGGCCTGTGGTCGGGGGAGTTCGTCCCGCGCCAGCCCCTGGCGCTCGTGGTCCTTCCGACGGTGGGATTCGCGCTGGCCCACCAGCCGCCCGCCGGCCACGGCGGGGATCCACCCGGCGGCACGGATCTGCCTGCACCCGTCACCGTGGTGGTGTCCGCGCCCGAGTCGGCAGAGGCCGCCGGCCTGCTCGCCGAGATCGAGCGCCGCCGCGCCCCGCGCTGGGTGTGGTGGTCGGCGTCGGCGGTGGCGCCGCTGGCCACCCAGGTGCGCCTCGCCGCCTGCTGGGACCTCGCCGCCGTCCACCGGCTGCTGCACGGTGGGCGCCGTGACGACCCGCCCGCCGTGTGGGCCGCCGTCGCCGGCCTGCCGGCACCCCCGCAGGCCCNACCCCCCGGCCCCACCACCAGGGTCGCGCCGGGCCAGCTCGGCCTGTGGGAGGGCACCGGCGAGGACCCCCCCACCCGCCGCGGCCCCGACCCCACCGGCCCCGAGGAGATCAGCGCCGGCCCCGCGGGAGTCGGCATCGGTGGGGGAGAGGATGGTCCACTGGCGGGGGACGGCCAGCTCGACGCGGGCTGGCTGCGCCGCGCCGCCGGGCCGGCCGAGGCGCTGCGCCGCGCCGCCGCCCTCGCCGCGCTCGCGCTGCAGGCCCAGCACCGTCAGCTGGCGGCGCTGGGCGACCTGGCCGACCGACGCGCCCGTCCCGGCCGGATCAGCCTCGCCGTGCTGACCGCCCGCGCCGAGTCCGCCGCGGAGCTGCTCGCCCGCGAACTCGAACGCGACGGCCTGCCCGTCGACCGCGCCACCGCCGAGACGCTGCTCGCCGACCTCGTCGGCCCGCCGCCGCGCACCGACGCCGACGAACTCGCCGCCCGCCGCCGCCGCGACGCCCCCGTCCTCGCCCACCTGCGCGGACCCGTCGACCTGCGCAATCCCGCCGCCGTGCGGGCCGCGCTGCGCACGGTCGGCGTGGACGTCCCCGACACCCGCTCGGGCCGCCTCGAACCGCTGCGCGACGCCCACCCCGCCGTCGCCGCGCTACTGGCCTGGCGGCGCACCGAGCGGATCGCCACGACCTACGGCCACCGCTGGCTCGACACCCACGTCGGCCCGGACGGCCGGCTGCGCGGCGCCTGGCACGGCAGCGACGGCGCCGCCGGGCGGATGACCGCCCAGGCCGGCCTGCACAACCTGCCCGCCGACCTGCGCTGCGCCGTCGTCGCCGAACCGGGCCGGGTGTTCGTCCGCGCCGACCTCGGCCAGATCGAACCCCGGGTGCTCGCCGTCGTCTCCGCCGACCCCGCCCTCGCCGCGGCCACCCAGGCCGACGACATGTACGCCCCCGTCGCCGCGCAGCTCGGCCGCGACCGGGCGCACGCCAAGGTCGCCATGCTCGCCGCCATGTACGGCCAGACCACCGGCGCGGCCGGGGAAGCCCTGCGCCGGATGCGCCGGGCCTACCCGACCGCGCTGGCCTATCTCGACGCCGCCGACGCCGCCGGCCGCTCCGGCCGTGACCTGCGCACCTACGGCGGCCGGCTCGTCCGCCTCGCCCCCGCGGCAGGCCCACCCGACCGCGCGGCAGGCCCACCCCGGGGCCTGACCGATCCCGCGCCACCCGACGAGGCCTCCCCGGCCGTCGGCTGGGTCACCGAGCAGGCCCGCGGCCGCTTCGCCCGCAACGCCGTCATCCAGGGCCCCGCCGCCGAACTGTTCAAGGCCTGGGCGGTGACCGTCCGCGCCGAACTGCCCGCCCTCGGCGGCGAGATCGTGCTGTGCCTGCACGACGAACTGCTCCTGCACGTCCCCGCCGCGCACGCCGAGGCCGCCGCCGACCTGCTGCGAACCGCCCTCGCCGCCACGGCCGCCTACTGGGCGACCGCCAGCGGGGTCCGGTTCGTCGCCGAGGTGTCCATCCTGCAACGCTGGTCTGACGCCGCCCACTGAGCTGCCCACCGAGCCTGCCCACCGACCACCGCGGAAAGGTCACACCCCGACCTGGCCCGGGATCTCGCTTCGTCGCAGCAGTGATGGAAATCGACCGGCCCGGCTGCGCGCCCTGTGCCATAACCATCTTCTGTGACAGCGCCGAACCCCCGGGACAGCGTCGAGACCGTCTTCGACCGGCGCGCCGCGACATACAGCAACCACACCTGGCACGTCCGCTACGCCGAGCGGCTCGTCGCGCTCGCCGCCCCCATGGCCGGCATGCGCATCCTGGATGCCGCGACCGGTACCGGGCTCGCCGCGATCGCCGCCGCCCGCGCCACGGGGCCGACCGGACACGTGGTGGGCGTCGACGTCTCCGCGGGCATGCTCACCCGAGCGCGGCAGGCTGTCGACGCGGCGGGACTCCTGACCATCGAGCTGGTCAGGGCGGACGCCACCACTCTGCCCCAGTTCGCAGACGGCTCGTTCGACCTGGTCCTCTGCTCCGCCGGTCTGCTCTACCTGCCGGTCCAGGCGGCGCTGAGGGAATGGCGCCGGCTGCTGAGACCAGGTGGGCAGATCGGCTTCTCGACGATGGCGGCGGGCTTCCCGGTCGCGGCCAGGCTCTTTCGCAACCATGCCCGCCGCCACGGCCTGGCCCTCACCGACCCGGCCAGCGCGCTGGGAACGCAGGCGCGATGCCGTCAGGCGCTGCGGGACGCCGGGTTCACCTCGGCGAAGCAGGTGGGGGAGACCATCCGCTTTTCCTCCCGTGATCTGGAGCACGCCTGGGAGGCCCACACCCGCGGACCGCACCACGACGCGATCGCCACCCTCAGCGCGGAACAGGCGGAAACGTTCCGGCGCGACTACACCGACGCCCTGGCCGATCGGCTCCGCACCGACGCGGACCGCCTCCTCACCGCAGAGGTGATCTACGCCTTCGGGGAGCGGTGAGCNCCCCGCAGGAAGCGCGTCGACCCCACAGCATCCGAGCCGATCCCATCAAGATAATCAACGTCGTTGACGTGATTCCACCGTCAAGATCATTCTCCATCAACCTGACAGGAACGCACCCGAGGGTGGGNGATTCTCGTCGCGGCACCCGGCACCTGGCTTCATCGCAGGGCGGCTGCCCATAGGTCGGCTCGGGCGTCCAGGTAGTCGGCGCTGGCAAGCCAGTAGGGGCCGTCCTCGGTCCAGATCCTGGCCCATGGTTGGAGCTGCCGTCGGGCGCCGTCGCGCAGCAGGTCGTACATCGCCCGGGCGCGCCGGCCCAGCATGCTCGCCAACGCCGGCCGGGCCGCCTCCTCCAGGCCGTAGCCGTCGACGAAGGCACGCAGCCGTACAGCCGATTCCGCCTGCGGTCGATCGGCGCGCAGGCCGGCCATGGCCTGGGCAGCGTAGGCGAGATCCCACAACCTGGAACTGGGCGCGGCCCCGTCCCAGTCGATCAGCGTCCAGCCCCGGGCGGACCTGACGAGATTCCACGGCNCGACGTCGTTGTGGCAGACGACGTCCTCCGAGTCTGGCGGGATGATCCTGTTCCACACCGCCCCGNCCGGCGGCACGAAGCCGGCGAGAGCCCGGTGCAGGTCCGCCAGCATCCGTCCGATCGAGACCAGTTCCACAGCCGACTACGTGCCGGCTGCGGCCCCGACCTCTCCGGGGATGTACTCCACCACCTGACGTCCCTGCCCATCTCGCNCCAGNGGGCGCGGGGCACCGGCGAATCCCACCGCGTGCAGATACTCCAGCAGCGCATCCACCGCGTCCGTCCACGGNCCGACCGGGCGGCGCACGGTCCCACCCACCCGCACCACGCCGATCGTGACATTCCCCGGCAACGGCTCCTCTTCGCTACCCACCCCAGGATCCTCGCGTACACGAGACGGCGGGAGGTGAAAACGAGTCGNTGGCTCGAGCCCGACACNTTCCGACCGATTGCCCTTCATCAAGATAATCAACGATGTTGACGATGCCGGACGATCAAGATCAAAAACACAACATCCACACGCACCTGAGGCGCGGGGGAGCGATCGCATGATCAACATGTGAGTGCTCGACTGCGGCCGCCCTAAGTTGATCAAAATGGATCATGGATCTCGGATGTGGGAAAACTGGCCGGCTGTGCGGGCCGGCGTAGTTCCGGGGCCCNGTGAAGATCCCGTTGCCGAGGCCGTCTGTCGTCCCGGACTCGAAGCGATGCGATCGAGGGGGAGGTCGGCTCGGCTCTACTTGACATAATGTGCATTATCGGCGTGGTTGGTGGGGTAATGGTTGGTGGGGTTTTTGGCTGCTGGGAGGTCNCTTCCCTGGCTTGTCGGTTTTGCCGGGTCGGCAAGGTTTGTTGGGGTGNCCGGGGGTGGTGGGTGAGGGTGTGCGGGTTGGTGTGTCTCGTTCGGCCGGTTCGCTGTGAAGGGTGGTCGTGATGGTGGAGGCGGGGTTCGGTGCGTCGGGTGGGAGGTCGGCGGCGGAGTTCTGGGATGCGCGGTACGCCGGTGCGCCGCAGATCTGGAGTGGTGAGCCGAATGTGGCGTTGGTGCGGGTGGCGGGTGGGTTGACGCCGGGGCGTGCGTTGGATCTTGGCTGTGGTGAGGGTGGGGATGCGGTGTGGCTGGCGCGGCGTGGGTGGCGGGTGACGGGGGTGGATGTGTCGGCGGTGGCGTTGGGCCGGGCGGCGGCGTCGGCGGCTGCGGCCGGGGTGGACGGGCGGGTGGTGTGGCGGCGGATGGATCTGGGGGTGGTGTTTCCGGTGGGGGTGTTCGAGCTTGTGTCGGCGCAGTTTCTGCATTCGGAGGTGGAGTTGCCGCGGGTGGAGATTCTGCGGGCGGCGGCGGGTGCGGTGGTGGTGGGTGGGATGCTGCTGGTGGCTGGGCATGCGGCGGGCCCTGCGGGTCATGGTGATCATGCGGGTTGTGGTGATTCGGGGCTGGTGTTGCCGTCGGCGGGTGAGGTGCTGGCGTCGTTGGCGTTGGCGGTGGGNGGGNGGGAGGTGGTGGCGTGTGAGGAGTTCGAGCGGTCGGCGCGCTGGCCGGACGGGTCGGTGGGGGTGCGGCGGGACAGTGTGCTCGCGGTGCGCCGGCGGGGGGCTGGCATGGCGGTCGTCTGACTCCCCCGCCGTCTGACTCTCCCGGCGTGGTCTGGGTGGGCACGTGCTCGGCGGCGGTGCGATGGGGACAGGGCGCCGCGGCGGTGCTGGTGGGGTGGTGTCAGGGGTGGGGCCTGTCCCCCGTGGTGCGGTGGGGCGGGTCGGGGGGNGGGCCGGCGAGGGGCTGGTGGGTGGCGTCGCCGGTGCAGCCGGCTTCCCAGGGCAGCCTGCCGGTGGGGTCACTCCAGATGATCTGGAGGGCGGCGACGGGTGGGCCGTCGGGGTGCTGGTAGAGGGCGTTGGCGTGGAGGAGCAGCTCGTCACTGGCGGCGGCGTCGAGGGTGAGCAGGTGGTGGCGTCTGGGGGGTGCGAGGTCGTCGAGGGTGGTGTCGGCTGGCGGGGGGTCGCCGGCGCGGATGCGGGTGGCGAGCTGGTTGAGCAGGGCGGCTGCGTCGTGCGGGTGCAGGCCGGCGATGAGCAGTTCGGGGTGGTGCAGCGCGGTGAGGCCGATGGTGTAGGCGTGGTCGGGTTCGCCGGTGTCGGGTTCGGCGAGGACGGCCTGGACGGCCCAGCCGTGGCGGTGGATGGTGTCGCGGATCCAGGCGGTGTGCCGCCGGTGCCCGTCGAACTGTAGTTCGGTTTCCATGGTGTGCCTCCCCCGGGGTCGGTGGTGGGATGGGGGTGAGGGTAGGCGGGGGCACCGACAGTTTTTCGGGGGTGTGGGTCGTCCCGGTGAGGCTGTAGCCGGGTGGGTGGTTGCGGGGCGCGCGGGCGCTGGCCCGGTTTCCGGTGGGGTCGGGTGGGCCGGGGTGGTGGTTCGTCGATGCGATGCTGGTCGGGTTGGANGTGGAGCTGGCGGGTTCGGGCGCTGGTGCGGTTGCTGGAGATGACTCGGTGGTGAGGTGGTCGCCGAGGGGGTGGGGACGGCGCAGCGGGTGCGCTACCTGGCGGCGGCCGGGGTGCGGTTGGTGCAGGGTTTCTGTCTGGCCGAGCCGGGACCGTCGCCGTTGCCGGCGGTGTGTCTGCGGGGTTGGCGCGGCGCTGAGGGTCGGTGGGTGGGCCGGCCGGTGCGTTGGGGGCACCGGCGGCGACCCGGTCCACGGGGTGGGTCAGTGTGGGTCGAGGTCGAGGGCGAGGCTGTTCATGCAGTAGCGCTGGCCGGTGGGGCCGGGGCCGTCGTCGAAGACGTGGCCGAGGTGTCCCCCGCAGCGGGCGCAGCGGACCTCGGTGCGGACCATGCCGTGGGAGCGGTCTTCGACGAGTTCGACGGCGTCGGCGACGGCGGGTTCGGTGAAGCTGGGCCAGCCGGAGCCGGAGTCGTACTTGGTGTCGGAGGTGAACAGTGCCGCGCCGCAGCCGCCGCAGCGGTAGGTGCCGGTTTCCTTGCTGTAGGTGTAGGCGCCGGTGAAGGGGGGTTCGGTGGCGGCCTGGCGCAGGATGGCGTAGCGCTGGGGGGAGAGTTCGGCGCGCCACTGCTCGTCGGTCTTGACGGTGTCGGCGGGGTTGGGGCCGGTGGGGGTGGTGCCGGTGGCGTGGTCGCTGGTGGTCATGGCGTCACGGGGTCCTCTCTGGGGTGGTTCGGCCGGTGGGCTGGTGCGGCGGGCTGGGCTGGTGGGGNGGGTCACTCCCCTGGTCCGGTGCGGGTCAGGGGGGCCGCGGCGACGACCCCGCCGAGGGCTGCGGTGGCCATGATCGTGCCGATGGCGGGTGGCAGGTGGCCGCGGGCGGTGGAGGTCGCGAAGACGGAAACGTCGGCGGCGTCGGCGATCATTCCGGCCCACAGCCAGGTGGTGGTGTCGCGGCCGGTGGTCATCGCGGCGAGCAGGCCGGCGCCGAGGGCGAGATCGCGGATGCCGGCGAGGCGGGCGACCCAGGCCAGGCGGGTGGCGGTGAGTCGGTCGACGCCGGTGATGCGCAGGGTGTCCACGGCGCGGGTGAGCACGAGGGCGCCGACGGTGGCGCGGGTGATGCCGAGGGTGGCGGTGTGCAGGGTGCGGATGGGGCGGGTGGGGCGTTTCGCTGTGGGGNGGGGNCGCTGCGCGTTCATGATTGTGTTACGGGTCCTTCCTCGGCGGGAACGTCTCGGCTGGCCAGAACGTTGTCGAGGGGTAGTTGCACACGTCTCGACGCTCGGAGGAGTTATATGGGCGAGCGCATCCTGCGGGGAAGCCGTCTCGGTGCAGTGTCCTACGAGACTGACCGCAGCACCGAGCTTGCCCCACGGCAGTCGGNGTCCTACGACTGCCCCAACGGCCACCAGTTCACCATGCCTTTCGCGGCTGAGGCGGAGGTGCCGTCGGTGTGGGAGTGCAAGGTCTGCGGTGGGGCGTCGGTGATCGTCGATGGTGAGCGGCCTGAGNCGAAGAAGTCGAAGCCGCCGCGTACGCACTGGGACATGTTGATGGAGNGCCGGACCACCGATGATCTGGAGGAGGTTCTGGCGGAGCGGTTGGCGGTGNTGCGCGGGACCGGTGAGGGTCGGCGTACCGCGTAGCGGGGCTGTTTGGCGGCGGTTGCGGGGTCGGGCACGGGATGTACGTGCCCGACCCTTTGGCATGCCTGAGGTGATGGTTCGGGGGTGATGTGGTGGTTGCGGTGGGTGAGGGGTGAGGGTGTGGGTGGTGGTCAGGCGCCGCGGCTGGTGGTGACGTTGTCGGGGTGGCCGGCGGGGACGTCGGGGTCGGTGGTGGGTTGGCGCGGGGTGGGGTTGGCCGCGAGGTGGGGGGTGCGGGGGGTTGGTCGGCGCCGCCGGGTGGTGGCGGCCCACCAGGCGACGCGCCAGAAGGCTTCGGCGACGATGGCGTTGCTCATCTTGGAGGTGCCGCGTTCGCGTTCGACGAAGGTGATGGGGACTTCGGTGACGCGGTAGCCGGCGCGCCAGGCCTGCCAGGCGAGGTCGACCTGGAAGCAGTAGCCCTGGGAGGAGACGCCGGTCAGGTCGCGGTCGCGTAGGACGTCGGCGCGGTAGGCGCGGTAGCCGGCGGTGGCGTCGCGCAGCGGCATGCCGAGGGCGGCGCGGACGTAGATGTTTCCGCCGCGGGAGAGCAGCAGGCGGGTGCGGGGCCAGTTGCGGACCTCTCCCCCGGGTACCCAGCGGGAGCCGATGACGAGGTCGGCGTGGGCGAGGGCGGCGAGCAGGCGGGGNAGCTGTTCGGGTTGGTGGGAGCCGTCGGCGTCCATTTCGACGATGACGTCGTAGCCGTGGTCGAGGGCCCAGGTGAAGCCGGCGATGTAGGCGGTGCCGAGGCCGGCTTTGCCGTCGCGGTGCAGGACGTGGATGTGGTCGTCGTTGTCGGCGAGTTCGTCGGCGATCTTCCCGGTGCCGTCGGGGCTGGCGTCGTCGATGACGAGCAGGTCGACCGTCGGGTTCGCCGCGCGCAGGCGGCGGGCGGTGTCCGGGAGGTTGTCCCGCTCGTTGTAGGTGGGGACGCAGACGACAACGCGGTGGAGATCCACGCGGTTCCTTTCCTGATCGGGGGCCATATCCGTCAGGCCGGCCCGGCGGGCGTCACCGTGGGTGTCGTCTCGTGGGGTCGTGGTGCCTGCGGGGTGGTGCCGGTGTGGTCCGGGTCGCCGGTGGGGCGGGTTCGGCGGCGGATCACTCCCGCCATCATGGCGCCCAGGCCGAGGGTGAGCAGCACCGCCTCGGGGAGGATTCCGGCACGGTCGGCGAGGGTTCGGCTGGTGCGTCGGGGCAGGGCTGCGGTGAGGATGCCGGGTTCGTAGAGGCCGGTCTTGGCCAGCAGGGTGCCGTCGGGGGCGATGAGGGCGCTTTCGCCGCTGGTGGAGACCTGGACGGTGGCGCGGCCGTGTTCGACGGCGCGCAGCCGGGACATGGCGAGTTGCTGCTGGCTTTCGCCCTTGCGGCCGAAGGAGGCGTTGTTGGTCTGGATGACGAGGATCTGTGCGCCGTGGTCGACGGTGTCGCGGACGAGGTCGTCGTAGGCGACTTCGAAGCAGATGACGTCGCCGATGGTGGTGCCGGCGACGTGCAGGGCGCCTGGGTTGTGGCCGGCGAGGAAGTCGCTGGGCATGTCGTCGGCGAAGCGGCCGATGAGGCGGGTGAGCAGGGCGCGGCCGGGGNGGNATTCGGCGAAGGGCACGGGGTGTTGCTTGACGTACATCTGGCCGGTGAAGCCGTCGGCGGTCCAGATCATGCCGGCGTTGCGGACGTGGCCGGCGCCGGGGCCGTCGAGGACGGCGCCGACGAGCAGGGGGGCGCGGGCGGTGCGGGCGGCGCCGCGCAGGGCGGCGGCGACGGTGGGGTCGCGCTGGGGGTCGAGGTCGGAGGAGTTCTCGGGCCACAGGACGAGGTCGGGGGCGGGGCGGCGGCCGGCGGCGACGTCGGCGGCGAGTTGGCGGGTGCCGGCGACGTGGTTGGCGGTGACCTGGAAGGCGCGGCCGAGGGCGTGGATGCCGCCGTCGGCGGGGACGTTGCCCTGGATGGCGGCGATGGTGAGGGTGCCGTGTTCGGCGGTTGTGGGCAGGGGGACGAGCAGGCCGGCGAGGGTGAGGGCGGTGGCGCCGAGCAGGGGTGGGGCGAGGCGTCGTGGTGCGCTGCGCCGGCGGGTGGTGGTGCGGGNGAGGGTGTGGGCGTGCAGGCAGGCGAGGGCGAGTAGGGCGCCGGTGGTGGCGACGACGGCGGTGAGCAGGGGTGCGCCGCCGAGGGCGGCGAGTCCGGTCAGCGGGCTGGCGGACTGGGTGAAGGCGAGCCGGCCCCAGGGGAAGCCGCCGAAGGGGGCGCGTCCGCGCAGGGCCTCCTGGGCGACCCAGACGGCGCCGGTCCACAGCCAGGGTGCGGGCAGGCGCCAGGCGAGGGTGGTGGCGGGGGCGACGAGGGCGAGGATGGCGGCTTCGGCGACGGCGAGGGCGATCCAGGCGTCGGCGCCGACGAAGGAGACGAAGCGCAGCAGTGGCAGGCAGAACGCGAGGCCGAACAGCAGGCCCAGGGCGTAGGAGGCGCGTAGGCGGCGGCCGCGGACGGTGAGGGTGAGCACGGTGACGGCGACCGGTGCCAGGGGCCAGGCGCCGACCGGTGGGGTGGCGAGGTAGAGCAGGGCGCCGCCGAGCAGGGCGGCCAGGGCCGGTGGGGTGCGTCGGCGCAGGGTGGCGCGCCGGCGGGTGCGGCGGGCGGCCCGGTCCCCCGTGGCCCGGTCCTGCGCGGGCTGCTCTCCCCCGGGCTGGCCGGGTTCGGTGGAGGTTGCGGCGGGTGCGAGGGGTGGGGGGTCGCTCCCCCGTGGCGGCTCGACGCCGGTGCGGGGTTGGGCGGGGACGGTGGCGGGCGGCGTCGGCGTGGCGGCGGTGTCGCCGGCCGCCTGGGCCGTGGGGCTGGGGGTGGCCGGCGTGGGGGTCACCCGACCAGTTTCTGTCACGCGGGCCGCGCTGACCACGCCGCCCCTGACCCGAAGGGGGCGCGACGTGTGGTGACGATGTGGCCTCGCGGTGCGGTGGGGGTGCGCCGGTGGGCCGCTGCGGGGCGGGCGGCGGTGGTTCACCCCTCGACGATATCGAACATGTGTGCGACTATGGGGATGGTTTCGCGGTGGGTCAGCGCGGGGCGTCGTGCAGGATGCGNCCGCGCAGCACGGTGCGCCGGCAGTGGGGGGTGGGGCCGGTGAGGTCGGGCAGGCCGGCGACGGCACCGCGGGGGTCGGTGGACCAGGCGGCGATGCGGGTGTCGGGGGCCTGGACGACGAGGTCGCCGTGGTGGTCCCAGACGGCGTAGGTGGCGGGGTGGCGGGGGGCGAGGATGCCGTGGCCGTCGGCGTCGGCGCGGGCGGCGCGCCAGCCGCCGCGGCTGGCGGCGGTGAAGGCGGCGCGGGCGGAGATGCGGGCGGTGGGGGTGTGGTGGTGTGCGGCGGCGCGGATGGCGCCCCAGGGGTCCAGGGGGGTGACGGGGGCGTCGGAGGAGAAGGCCAGGGTGATGCCGGCGCGGGTCATGGCGGCGTAGGGGTTCATGGTGGCGGCGCGGGTGGGGCCGAGGCGGGTGGCGTACATGCCGTGCTCGCCGCCCCAGCGGGCGTCGAAGGCGGGTTGGGCGCTGACGATGAGGCCGAGGGCGGCCAGGCGTGGGAGGTGGTCGGTGGTGGTCATCTCGGCGTGTTCGAGGCGGTGGCGGGCGGCGGCGAGGCGGGCGAGGCCGATCTTGGCGGCGGCGGCTTCGAGGCCGGTGAGCACGGTGGTGATGGCGGCGTCGCCGATGGCGTGGAAACCGGTCTGCAGGCCGACGTCGGTGGCGTCGCAGACGGCGTCGCGGATGGCGTCGGCGTCGAGGTGCAGGGTGCCGTGGGTGTGGGGGTGGTCGGCGTAGGGGGTGTGCAGGGCGGCGGTGTGGGAGCCCAGGGATCCGTCGACGAAGGCGTCGCCGCCCCAGGCGGCGCCGAGTTCGACGGCGGTGGGCAGGTCGCCGGCCCAGTAGCCGACGATGTCGGGTCCGGTGACGGTGCGGGCGTGGGCGAGCAGGCCGGCGAGGTCGTCGGCGGAGGAGACGTCGGGTCCGGCCATCTCGTGCAGGGCGGCGATGCCGAGGGCGGCGGCGTGGGTGCGGGTGGTCTGCCAGGCGTGGCGGCGTTGGCTGGGGGTCAGGGTGGTGTCGGCGGTGCGGCGGGCGGCGTGGTGGGCGGGGCCGGTGACGAGGCCGTCGGGGTGCCAGCCGGGGTGGGTGGCGGCGTCGGCGGCGGCGGCCAGGGCGGTGGAGATCACGGCGGTGTGTCCGTCGACGCGGGCGAGGTAGACGGTGGCGCCGCCGGTGGCGCGGTCGAGTTCGCCGGCGGTGGGGGGTGTGGGGTCGGCCCAGGTGGTCTCGTCCCAGCCGGTGCCGAAGACGGTGGTGTGCCGGTGGTGGCGGGCGTGGGCGGCCAGGGCGTCGAGGGCGGCGGTGCGGGTGGGGGTGGCGGTGAGGTCGAGGCCGGTCAGGGCGAGGCCGGTGGCGGTGGTGTGGATGTGGGCGTCGACGAAGGCGGGGGTGATCAGTGCGCCGTGCAGGTCGATGACGGTGTCGGCGTCGAGGGTGGCGGCGGTGTCGTCGGAGCCGATCCAGGCGATGGTGGCGTGGTCGGTGAGCATGGCGGTGGCGGTGGGGCTGGTGGGGGTGTGGATGTGGCCGCCCCGGTAGAGCACGGTGCGGCGGGGGGTGTGGGGGCCGGTCACGCTGGTGAGTCTGCCCGGTGGTCGGGTCGGCTGGTCGCCGGGGCGGTGTGGGGGTGGTCGGCTGTGGGGTGGGCGGTCGGGGGCGTGTCGGGGTGGCGGGGTGTGAGAGGTGGGACGCGGTGGGTGTGTTCGGTTTTCTTGGTGGCCGGGTTGGTGCGTATTGCTGTCATAGGGGTTTTACGGTGCGTGAGATGGGGCACGGCAGCTGCGCCGTGGGTGGTCGGGTGTGGCGGGATGAGTAGTGGTCGCCTCGTCGCGGGGCGGGGTGTGGACTTCCGCATGTTCGCCAGAAGGCCGGAAGGGAGGTCGGGCCGGTGCCGAGGGTCGCGAGCCGGGGTGGGTGTCGGGCGGTGCGACGCTGCGTGGTGCGGGGCCGGGTCGGNCTGGTGGTGGCGGTGTGTGCGGTGGTGGCGTTGGTGGGGTGTGGGGCGTCGGGNTCGGCGCGGGGGCCGGTGACGGTGCGCTGGTATGTGTACAACGAGTCGTCGGGGTCGTTCGCGAAGGCGGCGGCGGACTGTTCGGCCGGGTCGCGCGGCGCCTACCGGGTCGCGATCAGTGTGTTGCCCAACGATGCCGACGGGCAGCGGGAGCAGCTGGTGCGCCGGCTGGCGGCGCAGGACTCCTCGATGGATGTTCTGGCGTTGGACGTGACGTGGACGGCGGAGTTCGCCGAGGCGGGGTGGATCGTGCCGTTCGACGCGGCGTCGGCGCGGGCGATCACGGCGGGGACGCTGCCGGTGGCGGTGCGCACGGGCAGCTGGCGGGGGCGGTTGTATGCGGCGCCGTTGAACACCAATGCGCAGTTGTTGTGGTATCGCAAGGATCTGGTGGCGCGGCCGCCGGCGACGTGGGCGCAGATGCTGGCGCAGGCGAAGGCGTTGGCGGCGGCGGGAAAGCCGCATCTGGTGGAGGTGCAGGGCGCCCAGTATGAGGGGTACACGGTGTTGTTCAACTCGCTGGTGGCCTCGGCGGGTGGGTCGGTTCTGTCGGCGGACGGGACGCGGGNGGCGTTGGGTGAGCCGGCGCGGCGTGCGGTGGAGGCGATTGCGGCGTTGGCGCATTCGGGGGCGGCGGATCCGTCGTGGTCGAACCAGCGGGAGGACGATAACCGGTTGGCGTTCGAGACGGGGTCGGCGGCGTTCCAGTTGAACTATCCGTTCGTCTATCCGTCGGCGCGGGCGAACGCGCCGGATCTGGTGGGTCGGATCGGGTGGGCGCAGTGGCCGAGTCTGGTGGCCGGTCAGCCGTCGCACACGACGGTGGGGGGTTACAACCTGGCGGTGTCGTCGTACAGCCGGCATCCGGGTCAGGCGCGGGCGGCGATCGGGTGCCTGCGGGGTCGGGCGAACCAGATCCGTACGGCGGTCGACGGGGGGTTGGCGCCGACGTTGGAGGCGTTGTATTCGGATCGGGCGTTCGTCGAGGGGGGGTATCCCTTCGCGGCGGCGATCTACGCGGCGTTGCGCAACGCCAGTGTGCGGCCGCAGACGCCGGCGTATCAGAGCGTGTCGTTGCAGATCGCCGACCGGTTGNCCCCGCCGCGTTCGGTGTCGGTGTCGGNGCTGGGCGGGTTGCGGGGGGCGATCGAGGATGNGTTGGAGTCGAAGGGGTTGGTGCCGTGATGGCCGGTCGGGTGGGGCTCACGGCGCAGCAGCGGGCGCAGCGGCGGCTGGGGTGGCTGCTGTGTGCGCCTGCGGTGGTGGTGATCGTGGCGGTGGCGGGCTATCCGATCGGCTATGCGGTCTATCTGTCGTTGCGGCGCTATGACCTGCGTTTCCCGGCGCAGTCGTCGTTCGTGGGGCTGGGGAACTACGCCACGGTGCTGGGGTCGTCGCTGTGGTGGAAGGCGCTGGCGGTCACGGTGGTGATCACGGTGGTGTCGGTGGCGGTCGAGTTCGTNCTGGGGATGGCGTTGGCGTTGGTGATGCATCGGGCGGTGGTGGGTCGGGGGTTGGTGCGTACGGTGATCCTGATTCCGTACGGGATCGTGACGGTGGTCGCGNCGTTCGGCTGGCAGTACGCCTGGACGCCGGGGACGGGGTATCTGTCGGGGTTGTTCGGGGATGCGGCGCCGTTGACGTCGCAGACGTGGGGCATCGCGGTGATCATCGTTGCGGAGGTGTGGAAGACGACGCCGTTCATGGCGTTGTTGCTGCTGGCGGGGTTGGCGTTGGTGCCCGAGGAGTTGCTGCGGGCGGCGCGGGTGGACGGGGCGGGGCCGTGGGCGCGGTTCGTCCGGGTGATGGTGCCGTTGATGAAGCCGGCGATTCTGGTGGCGTTGCTGTTCCGGGTTCTGGACGCCTTCCGGATCTTCGACAACATCTACGTGCTGACGGGCGGGTCGTATGACACCCGGTCGGTGTCGATTCTCGGGTACGACAACCTGTTCACGGCGCTGAATCTGGGGGTCGGGTCGTCGTTGAGCGTGCTGATCTTTCTGGTGGTGGCGCTGGTGGCGTTCGTGTTCGTGAAGGGGTTCGGGACCGCCGCGCCCGGCGGGGAGCAGGAGGCGGGCCGGTGACGACCGTGGCGGGTGACGGGGCCGGCGCAGCGGGCGGGATGGCGTCCGAGGGGGCGGCCGGTGTGCGGGGGCGTTTCGGTGTGCGGGGGCGTCGGGGTGGTCGGGGGCGTGGCGGTGGTGGGCGGCGGGGGTCGGTGGTGTCGGGGTGGGTGGCGGTGAACACGGTGATCGTGGTGGTGTCGCTGGTGCCCTTGGCGTGGCTGGTGTCGTTGTCGTTCAAGACGCCGGCGTCGGTCGGGGACGGGCGTTTCGTGCCGCGGCACTGGACGTGGGAGAACTACCGGGAGATTTTTGACGCGTCGCTGTTCACCCGGGCGTTGGTGAACTCGGTGGGGATCGCGTTGATCTCGACGGTGCTGGCGGTGGNGGTGGGGGCGATGGCGGCCTATGCGGTGGCGCGGCTGGTGTTTCCGGGGCGGCGGCTGCTGGTGGGCCTGGCGTTGCTGATCGCGATGTTTCCGCAGATCTCGCTGGTCAGTCCGCTGTTCAACCTGTGGCGTCAGATCGGCATCTTCGATACGTGGATCGGGTTGATCGTGCCGTATCTGACGTTTTCGCTGCCGCTGGCGATCTACACGTTGTCGGCGTTCTTCCGGGAGATTCCGCGGGATCTGGAGCGGGCGGCGGCGGTGGACGGGGCGTCTCCGTGGCAGGCGTTCACGCGGGTGATCGTGCCGCTGGCGGCGCCGGGGCTGGTGACGACGGCGATTCTGGTGTTCATCTTCTGTTGGAACGACTTCCTGTTCGCGATCTCGTTGACGTCGACGGAGTCGTCGCGGACGGTGCCGGCGGCGATCGCGTTCTTCACCGGGGCGTCGCAGTTCACCCAGCCGATCGGGTCGATCGCGGCGGCGGCGGTGGTGATCACGATTCCGATCATCGTGTTCGTGCTGGTGTTCCAGCGTCGGATCNTCGCCGGGCTGACGTCCGGTGCGGTGAAGGGATAGGCGGGCGGTCATGGCGGAGGTCGAGCTGGCGCATGTGAGCAAGTGGTTCGCCGACGGGCAGGTGGCGGTCGACGATGTGAGTCTGCGGGTCGCCGACGGGGAGTTGCTGATCCTGGTGGGGCCGTCGGGGTGCGGGAAGTCGACGACGCTGAACATGATCGCCGGGTTGGAGGACATCAGCGACGGGGAGCTGCGGATCGGGGGTCGGGTCGTCAACGGGCTGGGGCCGGCCGAGCGGGATGTCGCGATGGTGTTCCAGAGTTACGCGCTGTATCCGCATATGACGGTGCGGCGTAACATCGGGTTTCCGTTGTCGTTGGCGAAGGTGCCGCGGGCGCGGATCGAGCAGCGGGTCCGCGAGGTGGCGGAGCTGCTGGATCTGACGCCGTGGTTGGACCGTAAGCCGGGGATGCTGTCGGGGGGTCAGCGTCAGCGGGTGGCGATGGGGCGGGCGATCGTGCGGTCGCCGGCGGTGTTCCTGATGGACGAGCCGTTGTCGAACCTGGATGCGACGCTGCGGGTGGCGACGCGGACGCAGGTGGCGCGGCTGCAGCGGNGGCTGGGTACGACGATGGTGTACGTCACGCATGATCAGGTCGAGGCGATGACGCTCGGGGATCGGGTGGCGGTGCTGCGGGCGGGGCGGGTGCAGCAGGTCGCGGCGCCGGTGGAGCTCTACGAGCGGCCGGTGAACCTGTTCGTGGCCGGGTTCATCGGTTCCCCGGCGATGAACTTCCTGCCGGCGTCGGTGGAGGGCGATGTGCTGCGCTCGCCGTTGGGCGCGGTGGCGCTGGACGATCGGCTGCGTCGGGCGTTGTCCGCCGGTGCGGCGCGGCCGGCGGCGGTGGATGTGGGTGGGGAGGGTGCGGTGGGGTCGGCGCCGCCGGCCGCGGGGGCGGGGGGTGCGTCGCTGGTGCTCGGGATCCGTCCGGAGCATTTCGAGGACGTCGCGGTCGTCGGGGCCGATCGGCCCGGCGGTCGGGTGAGCGTGGTCGCGGAGGNGGTGGAGTCGGTCGGGTCGGACAAGTACGTCTACGCTGCGCTGCCTGTGGGGTCGGGGCAGGCCGCCGGTCTCGCCCGGGTGCTACGCGAGGCCGGCGCCGCCCTTGTGCCCGGCGTCGGGGAGCAGGTCGTGGCGCGCCTGGCGGCGGCGAGCACGGCGGTGCGCGGGGCGCAGGTCGAGCTGTGGTTCGACCCGGGGCGGCTGCACCTGTTCGATGNGGCCACCGGCGTCGCGCTCACCGGCCATTCCGGCTGACCGGCGTCCCCGACCTGAGGTCCTGCTTGTCCGGAGGGCTTCGTGCCCGATTCATCCCTCTGGATAGGCGGGGGGCGCTGGGGCGGCATCGTGGGGCGCGGCGTTACAGGGCGGGGGGGCGGCCCTCGTAGGGGGNGGAGAGCACGACCATGGTGCGGGTGGACACGTTGGCCGCGGCGCGGATGCGCTGGAGCAGGACCTCCAGGTCGCCGGGGCTGGCGACGCGCACCTTGAGCAGGTAGCTTTCCTCCCCGGCGACGCTGTGACAGGCCTCGATCTCGACGATGTGGGCGAGCCGGTCGGCGGCGTCGTCGGGTTGGCTCGGGTCGATCGGGGTGATCGAGACGAAGGCGGTCAGGGGCAGACCCACCTGGGAGGGGTCGACCAGCGCCGTGTAGGACGTGATCACTCCACGTTGTTCCAGGCGTCGTACGCGCTGATGGACGGCGGAGACCGACAGGCCGGTGGCCCGGCCGAGGTCGGTGAAGCTCATGCGCCCATCTCGGCACAGCATCTGCACGATTCGACGGTCGAGATCTTCCAGCACGATCCGGAGCGTACGCAGGTCGGCGCGGGGCGAGGGAGCTGTTTCTGGTCCGTTGCCTGGTCCCGGTGGGACAGCCGGTACGGTCGGGATCAGGTGTGGGTGGGGCGCGGTGGCGCGGCGCTGCCGTCGTGATGGTGGTGATACGGCCGTCGGGCGGCGTGGGGCGGCGCGGACGGTGGGGGGCTGGACGGTAGGGGGTCGGTGATGGCGGGAGGCCCGGCGGTGGATCCGGTGGCGACCGGCGCGGCGCGTGCGCCGGGCGGCGGGNTGCTGCTTGCCGACGCCCCGTCGTTGTACTTCCGGGCGTTCTACGGGGTGCCGCGGTCGGTGCGGGCGCCGGACGGGACGCCGGTCAACGCGGTGCGGGGTCTGCTCGACGTGCTGGCCCGTCAGATCGTCGAGGTTCGCCCGCGGGGGCTGGTGGCCTGCTTCGACGCCGACTGGCGTCCGGCGTTCCGGGTGGCGCTGCTGGCGTCGTACAAAGCGCACCGGGTGGCTGTGCCCGCCGGGCGGGCCGGCGTCTCGGCGCCTGGTGGCGCCGTGGTCGGGGACGCGGCGGCGGGCCGGGTGGGGGCGGGCGGAGACGGTGCGGCGGGCGGGGAGGTCGAGGAGGTCGCCGACGAGCTGACCGTCCAGCTTCCGATCATCGATGCGGTGCTGGACGCGTTCGGGATCGCGCGGGCGGCCGCGGCGGGTTTCGAGGCCGACGATGTCATCGCCACCCTCGCGACCCGCCACGGCGGCGGCGCTCGGGGCGGTGGGGTGGACATCCTCACCGGGGACCGGGATCTGTTCCAGCTCGTCGACGACGCCGCCGGGGTGCGGGTGCGGTACGCGGTGGAGAAGTTCGCCGTGGTCGACGAGGCGTCGGTGCGCGCCCGCTACGACATCCCGGGGCGGGCCTACGCCGATTTCGCGGTGCTGCGCGGCGATCCCAGCGACGGGCTGCCCGGCGTCGCCGGGATCGGCGCGAAGACCGCGGCGGCGCTGTTGAACCGGTTCGGGTCGCTGGCGGCGATCCTCGCCGCGCTCGACACGCCACCGCCGGCGGCCGCTCCCCCGACTCCCCCGGCTTCGACTCCCCCGGCTTCGGTTGCTTCTGCTGCGGTGGCGCCGGGTGGGCGGGGTGGCGGGCAGGTGCAGGGGGTGCCGGTGGCGGCGCGGCGGCGGCTGCTGGCCGCCCGTGACTATCTCGACGCCGCGGTCGGGGTGGTCGCGGTGGTGCGTGACTGCGACGTCGGCGACGTCGACGGGCGGCTGCCGGTCAGCCCGGCCGATCCGCAGGCGGTGCTGGCGCTGAGCGAACGGTGGGGGCTGGCGGGGCCGTGCACGCGGCTGGTGTCCGCCCTGGGCGCGGTCGCCGCCGGCTGAGCGGACGCCCACCCGCTGAGCGGGCGCCCACCCGCTGAGCGGGCGCCCACCCGCTGAGCGGGCGCCCACCCGNTGAGCGGGCGCCCACCCGTTGAGCGGGCGCCCACCCGTTGAGCGGGCGGTCACCCGCCGCGCCGGGGCGGGGCGTCGGCCCCTGTCTCGGGTCCCCGGGCCGCGGCGGGTCGTCTTCTCTGCTGCGGGTCGGCTGCCCCCGTTCGGGGGGTCCACGGGGGTACCCCCACCGTGGGGTGGCCCGGTGGTGGCCCCGCGCTGGGGAAGCAGACGGGTGGGGTGGTTGTCCACTCGGCTGGCCGGATCGTGGGGCTGCCCGTCACCGCGCAGAGGTGCGGACGGTAGGTTTCCCTGCGTACCGCGGCCTGGGNACGCACCCGTGATGAGCAGGTTGGCGCCGCGGGGGCGAGGCNTCGCCTAGGGTTGCCCACCGGATGTGCACCCGCCCATCCGGACTTACGGCGGGTGCGGGTACCCGGATGAGGGTGTCGGCGGTGACGGCAGCGGAGGTCAGGGTGGGGCTGCGCGAGCGGCTCGCGGGTAGGCGGGTGTTCGTGACCGGGGTGACCGGGTTCATGGGCGAGGCGCTGCTGGAACGGTTGCTGTCGGACTTCCCCGACACCTCGGTGGTGGCGCTGGTGCGGCCGCGGGGCAGTCACACGGGGGTGGCGCGGCTGGCGCGGATGACGCGCAAGCCGGCGTTTCGCCAGCTGCGTGAGCGGCTCGGGGCGGCGGGGCTCGCCGAGCTGGTGGCGCGCCGCGTCGAGGTCGTCGAGGGTGACCTGTCGCGGCTGCCGGCGTTGCCCGGCGACATCGACGTCGTCATCCACTGTGCCGGGGAGGTGTCGTTCGACCCGCCGATCGACGACGGGTTCCGGATCAACGTCGGCGGGCTGCAGGAGCTGCTGCGGGCGTTGGCCGCGGCGGGGGCGCGTCCGCATCTGGTGCACGTGTCGACGGCGTATGTGGCGGGGTTGCGTTCGGGGCACATCGCCGAGGGTCCGCTGGTCCATGACGTGGACTGGCGGGTGGAGCAGGATTCGGCGTCGCGGGTGCGTCAGCAGACCGAGGACGCCTCGCGCTCGCCGGAGAACTCGGCGCGTTTTCGCACGCAGGCGCAGCGGCGCTTCGCCGCGGCCGGGGCGCAGACGGTGTCGGCGGAGGCGGAGAAGCTGCGCCGGGCGTGGGTGGCGCGCCGGCTGGTCGAGGCCGGTGGGCAGCGGGCGCAGGTGCTGGGCTGGACCGATGCGTACACGTTCACCAAGGCGTTGGGGGAACGGTTCCTGGAGGAGCATCACGGCGCGTTGCCGTTGACGATCCTGCGGCCCTCGATCATCGAAAGTGCGTTGGCGCGGCCGTTCCCCGGGTGGATCGAGGGGTTCAAGATGGCCGAGCCGCTGATCCTGGCCTACGGCCGCGGGGAGCTGCCGGACTTCCCCGCCTCCCCGGACGCGGTCGTCGACATCATCCCGGTGGACCTGGTCGTCAACGCGACGCTGGCCGCGGCGGCCACGGTGCCGCCGGTGGAGCGGCCGGCCTACTACACGGTGTGTTCGGGGTTTCGTAACCCGCTGCTGTTCCGTGATCTGTACGCCCATGTGCGGGAGTACTTCCTGGCCGATCCGCTGCCGCAGCGGGGCCGGGGGGCGATCGCGGTGCCGTCGTGGCCGTTTGCGGGGGCGGCGGCGGTGGAGGCGCGGCTGCGTCATTCCGAGCGGCTGGTGGGGTTGGCCGGGCGGGCGTTGGCGCAGGTCCCGGCGTCGGCGCGGACGCGGGCGTTGGCCGGGGAGCTGGAACGGGCGCAGAGCCGGGTGGCGTTCCTGCGCCGCTATTCGGATGTGTACCGGGCGTACACGAAGGCGGAGCTGGTCTACGTCGACGATGCGACGGCGGCGTTGCACGCGGCGTTGGATCCGGCCGACCAGGTGGAGTTCGGGTTCGACCCGGCGTGTTTCGACTGGCGGCACTACCTGCAGCAGGTGCACTGCCCGGCGGTGACGGCGGTGCTGCGTCGTCCGCGTGAGGCCGCGCCGCGCCGGCGGCTGTCGGGGCATCTGGCTGCCGGCGACGGGGTGCTGGCGGTGTTCGACCTCGACGGTGCGGTGGCGAGCGCGACGGTGATCGAGTCGTATCTGTGGATGCGGTTGGCCGACGCCGGGCCGCGGCGGCGGGCCCGGGAGCTGGCGGGGCTGGCGGCGGCGCTGCCGGGGTATGTGCGCGCGGAGCGCCGTGACCGGGGGCATCTGATGCGCGCGGTGTATGCCCGTTATGCGGGGGCCGATCCGGAGGAGCTGGAGCGGCTGGTCGCCGAGGTGGCCGGGGACATTCTGCTGCGGCGGGTGAAGCCGGCGGGGATTCGCCGCGTGCGGGAGCATCGGGCGGCGGGGCATCGCACGGTGCTGCTGACCGGGGCGGTGGAGGTGCTGACCCGGCCGTTCGCGCCGCTGTTCGACGAGATCGTCGCGGCCCGGCTGGAGGTGGGCGGCGATGGGCTGCTCACCGGCCGGTTGGCGTCCTCGCCGCTGGTCGGGGATGCGCGTGCGGCGTATCTGGGCCATCATGCGCGCAGCACGGGGGCGGATCTGGCCGCGTCGTGGGCGTATGCGGACAGTCAGTCGGATCTGCCGTTGTTGCGCGCGGTGGGTAATCCGGTGGCGGTGAACCCGGATGTGGCGTTGAACCAGGTGGCGCGCGGTGCGGGCTGGCCGATCGAGGAGTGGGCGGCGGCGGCGGGGGAACCGCGGCTGGTGGTGGGCAGTCGGGTGGAGCGGGGCTGGCAGGCCGCGGCGACGCGGGCCCGTGCCGCCGTCGGTGCTGGCGGTGCCGTCGGTGCTGGCGGTGGCGTGGGCGGTGCGGGGGGTGGGTGGTGACGCGCGGGTTGGAGCTGTATGACTCCCCGGCGCGCCACGTCGCCGCCCGGCTGGTCGCCCAGGCGGGTGCCGGGGCGCTGGGCGGGCTGGGGCGGGCGGTGCCGTTGCGGTATGTGGACCGTGATGATCCGCGGCCGCCGGATGAGCGCTGGGTGCGGGTGCGGCCGTCGCTGGCGGGGATCGGCGGGGCGGATCTGGCGCTGGTGACCGGTCGGGCGTCGGCGTATCTGACGGCGGTGGTCGGGTTGCCGTTCGTGCCGGGACGGGAGGTCGTCGGCCGGGTGGAGCAGCAGGTGGCCCTTCCCGACGGCCGGGTGCTGGCCGCGGGTGCCCGGGTCGTCGTCGATCCGGTGGCGCCGCCGGCCGGATCCGTGTCGCTGTCGGGGGCAGGTTCGCCGTCCGAGGCGGGGGCGGGCGTGGGGGCGCGGGCGGCTGAGGTCGGGGTCGGTGGCGGCGGATGGAGCCGGGTCATGCTGGCCCATCGTGGTCAGCTGCACGCGGTGCCCGAGGGTCTGCCCGACGAGCGTGCGGTGCTCCTCGACGCGCTGGCTCGCGCCGTGCACGCCGCCGATCGGGCCCGGGTGGCGCCCGGGGCGCGGGTGCTGGTCGTCGGCGCGGGGGCGGTCGGGTTGTGCACGGTGCTGGCGTTGCGGGCGTTCACCGACGCCGGGTCGGTGGCCGTCGTGGCGCGTCATCCGCGTCAGGCGCAGGTGGCCGGCCGGTTCGGCGCGGACGCGGTGTTCGACCCGGCCGGGGCGGTCGCCGGGGTGCGCCGCGGCACGCATGCGCTGCGGGTGACCCCGTCGTCGGGCGGGTCGTTCCTGCTCGGCGGGGTGGATGTGGCGGTGGACGCGGCGGGCAGCGCCCAGGCGCTGGCGACGGCGCTGCGCACGACCCGGGCGGGTGGGCGGGTGGTGGTGGCCGGTACCCCGTCGGACCGGGTGGATCTGACGCCGCTGTGGGCGCGGGGGCTGGAGCTGGTCGGGGCGGCGCGGACCAGCGCCGATCCGGGGGCGGGCGACGTGCTGGCGCGGGCGTGGGAGCTGGCCGCGACCGCGCCGCTGGACGGGCTGGTCACCGGTGGTTATCCGCTGACCCGGTGGCGTGACGCGCTGGCCCATGCGTGGGACGCGGGGCGCCTCGGTGCGGTGCGGGTGGCGTTCGATCCGGCGGCGCCGTCATGACCGCGGCCGGGCGGACGCCCAGGGCCGGGATGCCCGGGATGATCGGGATGGCGGGGGCGNCGGGGGTGGACTGGGCGCACGCAGGGTGTGGCTCATCGGGGCGGACGTGGAGAGGATCGCGACAGTGAGACCGGGGTTCGTGCTCGAGGTCGACGAGCGGACTCCCCCGCTGCTGGTCCATTCCGGNGCCGGGGTGCTGCTGGAACGGTTCCCGCTGGGCACGCGGGTGGTGTATCCGCCGCAGCCGCGCCCGGGGGTCGGTGACGTCGACGCGGCGATCGGCGCGGCGCTGGCCGAGCCGGTGGGCAGCGCGCCGCTGTCGGCGCTGCTGCGCCCGGGGATGCGTCTGGCGATCAGCGTGGACGATCTGCGTACTCCGCAGCCGCGGGTGCGGGGGGTGGACGTACGCGGGCGGATCCTGGAGCAGGTGCTGACCGTGGCGGCGGCGGCCGGTGTCGACGAGGTGACGCTGGTGGTGGCCAACGGGCTGCACCGGCGTCTGGGTGCCNCCGAGGTGGCGGGGATCGTCGGGGAGCGGGTGTTCCGGTCGTTCTGGCCGACGCAGCTGGCCTGCCACGACGCCGAGGACGCGGCGAACCTCGTCGAGGTCGGTCGCAGCGACGCCGGCGAGCCGGTCGAGGTCGCTCGGGCGGTGGCCGAGGCCGATCTGCTCGTCGCCGTCGGGATCGTGCAGGGCCCCGGGCAGGGTGGGCTCGGTGCGCTGGTCGAGGGGTTGTCGTCGTATGCGTCGCTGCGCGCGGTGCATGCGGTGGCGGCGGTGACGCAGGCCGCCGCGGCGGGTGCGGGCGGCGGCGGGACGGTGGACGGCGCAGTCGTGCAGGGCGCGGCGGCGCAGCGGGTGGGGGCGGTGCTGGGCGCGGCGGTGCCGGTGTTCGCGGTCACGGCGACGGTGAACGCCGCGCTCGGGCCGGCGCCGTTTCTGACCCGCCGGGAGTGGGAATGGTCGCCGGCTGATTCGGCGTTGGCGTTCGGGGTGGGCCGGGGCCTGGAGCTGCTCGGGGGGCGGGGGCGGGCGCGGGTGCTGCGCGATCTGGCCGCCGACTATGCGATCACCTCGGTGACGGCCGGTGCGCCGCAGGCGGTGGCGGTGGCGGCGTGGGAGGCGCTCGACGCCCAGCAGCGGGTCGACGTCGACGGGCAGAGCGACGTCGTCGTCGTGGGGCTGCCCCCGTTCGGGGCGTATCAGGGTGGGGCGCCGGCGGATCCGGTGCTCGCCGCGCACGGTGCGCTCGGCGACGTCTTCGCCCGCCATCGGGGGCGGCCCGTCGTCCGGGAGAACGGAGCGATGATCGTCTACCATCCGGTGGCGGCGCGGTTCTCCCAGTTGCATCAGCCGTCGTATGTGGATTTCTACGAGGAGGTGCTCGCCGAGTCGAGTGATCCGGCGACGATCGAGGCGAAGTTCGAGCGGCAGTACGCCACGGACCCGTGGTATGCGTCGTTGTACCGGACGTCGCTGGCGCATCACGGGGTGCATCCGTTCCACCGCTGGTATGAGACGGCGCCGGCGCGGGCGCATCTGGCCGAGGTGGTCTTCGTGGGTGGGGATCGGGCGGCGTGCGCGCGGCTGGGGTACCGGGCGGCGTCGACGTTGGCGGATGCGTTGGAGATCGTGGCGGGTGCGGTGGGCCGCGACCCGTCGATCACCTATCTGCACAGCCCGCCGCAGCTCATCGCCGACGTGCGGTGAGCGGCACCGCGGCGAGGCACGCGGGGTGCGGTGCGCCGGCGGGGGCCGCGCGGCGGCCGGTTGCGGGTCGTGGTGGATGGACCGGTAGGACGAGGGTGCTCGGGACGGATGGGTGATCGGGATGGGTAGGCCGCGACGGGGTGTGGGGCTGCGCGAGGCCGCGCGGGGTGTTCGTCGGGGTGGCCCGCCGTGGGCGCCGGTCGGGGACGCGGGCCGCGCGGCGCGTCCGGCGTCGCGGGAGTTCCCCACGGGGTGGGCGCGCAGTGGTGCGGCGCGCACGACGCGGGCGGCGTTCCTCAGCGGGGTGATGAATCCGTTGCTGCACGCCTCGCTGACCGCGCACGCGCACGGCGCGGAGGTGTTCGACGAGGTCCGCGACACCCCGGTGATCATCGTGTCGAACCACACCAGTCATCTCGACGCGCCCATGCTGCTGTGTGCGCTGCCCGGGCGGGTGCGTGCGCGGACCGCGGTGACGGCGGCGGCGGACTACTTCTTCGACAGTGTGTGGCGGGGGGCGTCCAGCGCGTTGGCGTTCGCCACGGTGCCGATCGATCGCAGCGGTGGGGCGCCGTCGTCGACGCCGATGGATCTGTTGCGCGACGGCTGGAACCTGGTGATCTTCCCGGAGGGGACGCGGTCGCGGGACGGGGCGCGGGGCCGGTTCCGGCTGGGCGCGGCCTATCTGGCGATCAACGCCGGGGTGCCGGTGGTGCCGGTGGGGGTGCGGGGGGCGTTCGCGGCGATGCCGCGGGGGCGGTCGTGGCCGCTGCCGGGCCGCCCGCAGGTGACGGTGCGCTTCGGTCGGCCGTTGCGTCCGCTGCCCGGTGAGGATGTGCGGACGTTCACCGCCCGGCTGGCCGCCGAGGTCGACCGGCTGTGCGCCGAGGATGCCACCAGCTGGTGGGATGCCACCCGGGTGGCACTGGCCGAGCAGCCCGGTGACTCCCCCGGTTCGCCCTGCGGCTCCCCCGCCTCACCCGCGTCCGCCTCGATCCCGCCGGTCGCCGAGACTGCCGCCCCGGCCGGCGCGGAGACGACCGGGACGACCGAGTCGGCTGGGACGACCGAGGCGGCCGGGACGGCCGAGGCGGCCGGCGCCGCGGACGCGCCGGGCGGGTCCGGCGCGCCACCGCGCCAGCCGACCGCGGCCGACCGTGAGGGTGCCGACGGGACGGTGACGCCGGCCGTCGGCGAGGCACGCGCCCTGGGCCGCCACCGTCCCCGCGCCGCGGCGCGCAGCGGGACCGGCCCGGTGTCGATCTCCGCGCGGCTGCGCGGCGCCCCGGACACCCCGACGGCGCGCTGGCGACGCATCTGGGCGGCCACCGAACCGCTGCCGCGCAGCACGTCGCGCTCTCCCTGGCGTCGCTGAGCGCCGTGCGCGGGCGGGGGGATGGCACCGACGAGCCGGTCGACCTCGTCGCCCACGACCCGGGATGGGCCGGCCGGTTCGCCGAGCAGCGCGACCGGGTCACCGACATCCTCGGGGATCTGCTCGCCGGCGCGGTGGAGCACATCGGCTCCACCGCGGTGGCGGACCTGCCGGCGAAGCCGGTCGTCGACCTGCTCGCCCCGGTGCACGACCTCGACGCCGCGCGTGGCGCGCTGCCGGCGCTGGCCGTCGACGGCTGGCTGTACTGGCCGCAGGATCCGGCCGGCCGCTACCGCCTGTGGTTGCTGCGCCCCCGTCCGGCCGCGCGCACCCATCACCTGCACGTGCTCGCCGCTGCCGATCCGCACGCTCGCGCGCTGCTCGCCTTCCGCGACGCGCTGCGCGCCGACGCGGACCTGCGCGGGCGGTACGCCCGGCTCAAACAGCGCCTGGCCATGGCGCACCGCGACAACCGCAACGCCTACACCAACGCCAAGGGCGCCTTCGTCGACGAGGCGCTGCGCGGTATCGGTGTCGACCCACCGCCACGCACTGTTCTGCCGGAGTAGACCTCTTTGCAGGGCGGCACGTTTGCAGGGCGGCACGTTGTGCACGGTCTGAGCTGATGGACCGTGCACAACATGCCGCCGAGCAGGGTGACGCCGACGCCACCCGCCTCGTCGAGGCGACCTCGCCCGCGCACCCGCGCCGAGCGGCGCGCACCCGGCCGGCTGACCTGCGCCGCCACCCCGGCCGCGCGCCGGGCCCGACCGCCCGCGGCGGTGGGCGTCGCTCAGGCCCGCGGGTAGCCGATCCTGGTGTTGTAGTCGTTGACCGCCGTCGCCGAGGTGACCATGGCGATTACCCACAGGATGAGCCACACCGGGATGGTGAGGATCAACGTGATGATGAAGAACGACAGCATCCACAGGAACAGGTCGACGACGAGGAGGATGACGCCGGTGGTGGTCCGGCCCGCGTAGAGGTGCCCCGCGCCCAACCACAGGAAGGTCAGCAGCAGCGCGACGGCGACGGACTTCGGCGGGGCGAGCGGCCCGGGGGCGCCGGTGGTGGGGAACGGCTGCGGCGGGCCGATCGGGTAGCCGCCCGGTGGTGGGTAGGCGCCGCCGGTGGGCGGATACGCCCCGCCGTAGGGCTGGCCCTGCCAGGGTGCGACCGGCCCGCCGGCCGGCTGGCCGTAGGGGCCGTCGTAGCCGCCCGGCGCGCCGGCGTCCCCGTACGCAGGGTAGGAAGGTTGCGGCTGACCGTAGAAGGGCTGTGGCTGTGGGTCGCCGCCGTCCGGCTGGGCGCGCGGGTCATCCCGTTCCGTCATGCGATCCCCCGATCGTTGGGGCACACTGTAACAGGGTGCTTCGGCTTCGTGAACGGCTTGGTGACAGGCCGCGGCCGGCCTTCCCGCCGCGGCTCCAGCTCCTGCGCACCACCACCCCGGAAGATCATCACCACCCTACGTCGTGATCGATATCCTTTCCGTGTACGTGACCCGGGTTCCGCGCAACCGCGTCACCCTCCCGGCCCCGGTGCCTGCCCCCACCGCCGCCGTCCCCGGGCGGGCGGCGCCCGACGAGCCCGGCCTGCAGGCGGCCGCGATGGGCGGCGACCCAGCGGTGCGCGGCGCGCACCTCCTCGACGGCGCCGGCCTCGCGCAGGCGCAGGGCGCCGGGCTGCCCGGCCCGCGCACCGCGCTCGATGCCGCGCCAGCATCGGTCCTGCCACCACAGGATCGTCGCGATCAGGCGGTCACGGTGACGCAGCCCGTAGGCGTCGCAGATCACCGCGATCCGCCGGATCACCTCGGTCAGGTCGGTCGCCGACGGGCCGAGTCCGAGGAACTGCCAGCAGACGTGGGCGACGTCGTCGATGCGTCGGCCGGGCGCCGCCAGATCCCAGTCCAGCAGTGCCACCGGGCGCAGNGCCCCGGCCACCGGCCGGTAGACGGTGTTGCGCGGCGCCAGGTCGTTGTGGCAGACGACCTCGCCGCCGTGCGCCAGCGCCGTCGACGCGGTCAGGTCGTGGAGCCGGCGAACCAGCTCGGCGAGGCGGGCAAGGCTGTCGTCGGCGGTGACGGCGGCCGGCTGGTCGTCCTGCCAGGCGACATGGCCGGGCAGGTAGGTGAGGATCTCGCGGCCCTGGCCGTCGACGCCGAGCAGCCGCGGCGCTGCCTCGAAGCCGCGGTCCGCCAGCAGGCGAAGGAGACGGTGGACGAACTCGGCGCGGTCCGGCATGCATCGACGCACGGTGTCCCCGATCCGGACGACCGTGTTGACGCGCCCCCCGGGCAGCGGTGTCGCTGTCATGGGCGTGCCAGGGTCATCCGCCCGTCGGTCCGCCCCGTCGGTCCACCGCGTCACCGGTCCTCCGCGTCACCGGTCATCGGCGTGTCCGGGTCATGGGTCCATGCTCGCCGATCCGACCCCCCGTCGCGGGTGGACGGCGCCGAGCGTCGGCGGATCCTCGCCCGACCCGGCGATCTGTGATGTTCATCACACGATGATCGGGATGTGGACAACCCTGTCGACGGGCCGGTGGGTAACTCGACGTGACCCTGTGGATGTCCTGTGGGAAAAGGGTGATCCCGCGCGGCGCGGAGAAGTCAAGGCGTTGCGGTGCGTATCTGGCGCGGTATCACTGAGGCATGGCTCTGCTGCACCTCACCGCCCGGTCCACTCCGTCCGCCCGCCCGCCGGCACCCGCCCGCCAGCCCGAGTCCGCCCGCCCGACGGCGGCGCGATCGACGGCGGCGCGGCCCGTCCAGGTCGGGGCTCCCCCCGCGCCCGGCCGAGCGCACGGCCGTTCGCCCGCCCGGGCGCGGCTGGACAGCGGCCGTCCGGGCGGGCCGGGTCCGGGCCGTGCCGATCCCGACGCTGGCCGGTTCGACGCTGACCGTTCGGAGGCGGGGGGCGCGGGCGGGTCACCGGGGGGGACGGCCGGGCCGGGGGGTGCGACGGCGTCGCTGCCACCGAGTGTGGCCCGGGTTGCCGCACGCACCCGGCTGTCCGCCGAGCTGCTCGCCGCGATCCTGGAGGTCGAACGGCGGACCCGCGCCACCCTGGACGACATCGAACGGGCCGACGCCCTCGCCGAGCGGCTGCTGGTCCGTCGAGGCCGTCGTCTGCGCGCCACCGGTGCGCGTGGCGCGCAGACCGGCGCTGCCCCGGGCACCGCCGTTTCGAGCACGACCGGTCTGGCCGGCAGCGCCCTGGCCGGCAGCGCTCTGCCTGGCGGTGGTCTGCCTGGCGGTGGTCTGCCTCGCGGTGGCTCGGGCCGCAGCGCTGGGACCGCCGCGGACTCGGCGGACTCGTTCGTCGTGGATCCCAGCGGGTCGGGCGAGCAGGCGTACCGGGCGTCGGCCTGAGACGGCCGAAGCCGGGACCGCCCACCGGTCGGGCTCGGCATGCGGGTTGCCGCAGTCGGCGGGCCCGTTGCCGGCAGTCGGCGGGCCCGCTGCCGCAGGTTGTGCGCGCCCCGGCGGCGCCGGGAAGCGTCGAGACCCTCCGGCGACAGGTGCCCTGGGCACCGTGGAGTCCGCGGCGGGCGTGGCCTGGCCGGGCGGCGTCGTGGGCGGCATAGGGTGCCCGTATGGCGACGATGACCGAGGTGCAGTGGCGGGAGTTCGTCTCGGCGGGCACGCGTACCGGCAAGCTCGGCACCGTCCGTGCCGACGGGCGGCCGCATGTGGTGCCGATCTGGTTCCTCCTCGACGGCGGCGACATCGTGTTCAACACCGGGGCGGAGTCGGTGAAGGGCCGGGCGCTGCGGCGCACCGGGGTCGCGACGCTCTGCGTCGACGACGAGCGGCCGCCGTACTCGTTCGTCACCCTGACCGGGCCGGTGGCGCTGTCCGAGGACCTGGCCGAGGTGCGCCACTGGGCCACGCGCATCGCCGCCCGCTACATGGGTGCGCAGCGGGCCGAGGAGTACGGCGCGCGCAACGGCGTGCCCGGCGAGCTGCTCGTGCGCCTGTCCCCCGCCCAGGTCGTCGCCCTCGCCGACGTCGCTGACTGATCCGACCCCGCCGCGCTGACCCGACCCGGCCGGGCTCCCCTCAGGAGGCGCCGGCGGTGCGGGGGGCGCGGTCGACCGGGGGCGAGGAGATCAGCAGCAGGACCTCGTGCACCCGGGTGGCCAGCAGCCGCGACGGGCGGGCGTNGAGGATGGCGACCATCTCGTCGAGGACACCGCCGGCGGTGGCGGGGTCGTGGTTGACCAGCGTGGTGGCCAGCGCGGCCAGCGCCCAGCCGCGTTCGAGGGTGCCCGGGGTGGTGATCGCCACGGCACGCCACGCCGCGGAACGGGCTCCGGGCACCTGCAGCCGGGCCATCGCGTCGGCGACGANGCACGCCTCGCGGACGTCGTCGAAGGCGGGCCAGCCCGGATGACGCAGGCCGCGCACGACCGGGCGGTCGCGCAGGCGGGTCAGCGCGGCGTCGACGCCGGATTCGTCCCCGGCGGCCGCGGCGAGGGTGACCTCGGCGGCCGCGGCCCAGCCGTGCAGGTAGGGATGCTCGACGGCGGCGGCCCGGGCGGCGGCGGCGCGGGCGGCGTCGAGGCGTCCGTCGGCGAAGGCGATCGCGGCGTCCAGGCTGCGGGAGGTGCCGGTGAGCAGCCGGTCGTCGAGCTGGGCGGCGAACTGTTCGGTGAGGGTGGCGAAGCGGCGGGCGGAGGTGTCCGCGCCGGTGTCCGCGGACAGCACCCCCAGGTAGAACGACAGGTAGCCGGCGACGCGGGTCAGCTCGATGTGCACCGCGGGCGACAGCCGCCGCGCCAGGGCGGCCTGCACGCGGCGCCAGTCGCCGACGATCGGGCCGAGCAGGCTGGTGGGGGACACGCTGAGCAGGGTGGTGGCGTAGCGGTAGAGGCGGTCGTCGAACTCGCTGAGTGCGAGCGGGTCGGGGTCGGCGTAGGCGATCTCCCGGGAGATCATCGCCGCGGCGCGGGCGGCGGCGGACAGGCCGAAGCGGTCCGGCACCTGCGCGCCCGGCAGTTCCACCGCGTCCATGCCCTGCATCCCCTCCACCTCCCGGCCGGCGGCGCACACCGCCGGCCGGACCGCCCGTTTTCGCGCCCGCTGTCACGTCCGGGCTGGACCGGGGCCCGGGCGGGCCGGGCGCACCGGCGTCGGCGCGGCCGGCTGCCGCGGCGGCGCGGGCCGCGGGCACGCCCACCCCTGTCCGTCACGTCGTGTCACCGTCGGGTGGTCGTGGGCTGCCGCCCGCCGCGCCCGCCTCGCCCCGGCGGGCCCGCTGCGGGTGCCGGAGCTGGGCTTTGACGTCGGGTACGCGGCGAGCCGTCCACGGCGACGGTCCTACCGGTGTGTAGCCGGATCGGTGGACGACGTGACGGTGGGCACGCTACCGCGCCCCCGGGGGGGTCTGTACAGAGGTTCGACGAACTCCACACCGCCCCCGCGTTGTCCATTCGGGACATTCCTCCTCTTGTAGGTGGAACGTGAGGCGTGTAATGGGCCCTGATGGCCCGATCGGGCCGGGTGCCCCGCTGCCGGGCGGGCCCGTGCCGCGGGCCTGGTCAGGGCGGGCGGGAGTCCGGGTGGGGGGCGCGCCGAGGGCGTCTCGGGGCGTCTCGGGGCCGCGCGGGCCTGCGGGGTCGGCGGGGCGCGGGGGCGGACCCGGCCGCGTGGGCCTACCGGCGGCGGTGGGCGCCCGGCGCCTCCCCCGCGTGGGGGTCACCCGTCGGCGGCCGGCGGCGTCGGCGTGATGGGCGCGTCCTGGGCGTCCTGCGCAGTCGCCTGGCTTGGCTGGATTGACCGGTCTGGCCGGCGTGGCTGGCGTGGCTGGCGTGGCTGGCCTGGCTGGCGTGGCCCGGTGGGCGGGGTCGGGGGGCGGTGGTGGGCGACGGCGTCGGCGGTGGCGTGCTCCCCGCGGGCGCGCAGCCCGGCGAGGATCCCCTCGACGTCGGCGGGCGGGCGGTTCTGGCTGAGTTTCACCGCCGCCTCGACCCGGTCGATGACCACCTCGACGCCGACGACCGCGCGCAGCATCCCGGCGAGGTAGTCGGGTGGGGCGTCGTCGACGGACCAGGGCTCGGCGTGGGCGGCCTCGTGGGTGTCGGTGAGCCGGCGCAGCACGTCGGCGAGCCAGGTGGGGTCGTCGTGCACGCGCAGCCGGCCGTGGACGTGAACCCGGATGTAGTCCCAGGTGGGTACGACGCGGCCGTGCTCGGCCTTGGCCGCATACCAGGACGGGGAGATGTAGGCGTCGGGNCCGCCCACGATGACCAGGGCCGGCCCGTCGCGGCCGGTGCGCCACTGGTCGTTGCCGCGGGCGAGGTGGCCCAGCAGCGCTCCGCGCGGACCCCGGGTGGGGTCCAGGACGAACGGCACGACCGAGGCGAGTGGCCCGGTGTCGGTGACGGTGACGAGGTCGGCCGCCCCGGGGTGCGCGAGGATCTCGGCGATGGTCGCGGCGTCGGCCGAGAAGGGCACCGGTACGTACATCGCAGAAAGCTACCCCGGCTTCGGGCCCCGGGCGAGGCCGGGGAGGCGGCCGGCGTCACCGTCGTGGGCGCAGACGCGCCCGGCGGGAGTGCGGGTGCTGGCGCTGTGCCCGGGTGCCACCGAGACGCCGTTCTTCGACGTCGTCGGGACCCGCGACAGCGCCGTCGGGGCCCCCGGGTTTCTCAGACGGTGACCCGGCGGATCGTGGTGAACCCGCCGGCGAGCAGCGCGGCGGCGAGGACGGCGAGCACCCCGGTGAGACCCACGGCGCTCAGGGCGGTGAAGAAGTCCCCGACACCGGCCCAGGTGTGGGTCCAGGTGACGGCGAGCGCGGCGGCGAGCAGCCCGACCAGGTGCCCGGCGAGGAAGGCGACCAGGCCGGGCAGATTCCAGCGCCGGTACACCAGCCCCCACCACATCCCGTAGACGAACATCAGCACCAGGCCCACGAACGACGTCAGCCAGGTCTGGTACCACGGCCCGGTGAGCAGGTAGGCCAGGTCGAAGAAGTGCAGGGTGACCCCCCAGCCGCCGGTGGCCCGCTCGACGGCCTGCGCCGCGGTGAGGGCGAGGGCGAACACGGCGGCCAGCGCGATCCCCAGCCCGGCGGTCCCCAGGTAGTAGGAGCGGCGGCTGACCCCGAGCGCGAGCCCGAACGGCAGGGAGCGGAAGGTCGCCAGCAGCCCGCCGGCGAACACGTAGATGTAGATCGTGGCCAGCCCGCCGGAGTGGTTGGCATCCGCCGGCAGCTCGGCGGAGACGACGAGGTTCACGGCGAAGCTGAACGCCAGGATCGCCCAGGGCAGCACCAGGTAGAGGAAACGCTGCAGCAGATGGAAGCGGGCGATGGTGAGCATGGTGCGCCCGGTGGTCATGGGCGGCTCTCCTCGGTCGGTTGCTCGGTGGCCAGCGCCGAGGCCTGGACGACGACCTGCTGCAGCGACAGGGGTTCCACCCGCAGGCGCAGCTCGCGGGCGCGCAGGCGGTCGGTGTCGTCGAGGGCCTGCGCGACGACGACGGACTCCTGGGAGGCGATCGTGCGCCGGCCGCGGGTGGGGCGTCCGGCGACGAGGCGCTGCACGGCGGCGCTCGGGCCGCTGACCATCGTCCAGCCGCCGCGGATGTCGTCGGCGGCGCAGTCGAGCACGATCCGTCCGCGGTCGATCATCACCACCCGTTCCAGCAGCCCGGCGACCTCGTCGACGAGGTGGGTGGACAGCAGCATCGTGCGGGGGTGTTCGGCGTACTCGGCGAGCAGCCGGTCGTAGAACAGCTGGCGGGCGACGGCGTCGAGGCCGGCGTAAGGCTCGTCGAACAGGGTGACCTCGGCGCGGGCGGCCAGGCCGATGACGATGCTCAGGGCCGAACGCATGCCCCGGGACAGCCGTTTGATCGGCCGGTCGGTCGGCAGCTCGAACTCGCCGACGAGGGTCTCGGCCAGCTCGGCGCACCAGCCCGGATGCGACCACGACGCCGCCTTCAGCGCGTCGCGGACCCGGATGTCGGGGAAGCTCTGGTCCTCGCGCACGAAGACCATGCGGCGCAGGACGGCGTCGTTCTCGATCGGGTTGGCGCCGAGCACGCGCACCTGCCCGGCGGTGGGCAGCTCGTGGGCGGCGAGGATGCGCAGCAGTGTGGTCTTGCCGGCGCCGTTGCGGCCGACCAGGCCGGTGATGGACGGCCCGTCGACGGTGAGTCCGACATCGTCGAGGGCGAGGTGGTGGCGGTAGCGGCGGGTCAGGCCGCGCACCGAGATCGTGGCGGTCACCGGGCGATGCCTGTCTGGGTGGGGCTGGCCTGGCGGATCAGTGCCACCAGCTCGTCGGGGTCGATGCCGAGCCGGCCGGCCTCGGCGACCAGCGGCTGCACGTAGCGCTCGGCGAACTGGCGGCGGCGCTCGTCGAGCAGCCGCGCCCGGGCGCCGGGCGCGACGAACATGCCGATGCCGCGGCGCTTCTCCAGCAGCCCGTCGTCGGTCAGCACGCCCAGGCCCCTGGCCGCGGTGGCCGGGTTGATCCGGTAGTAGGCGGCCAGCTCGTTGGTCGAGGGCACCCGTGCACCCTCGGCGAGGGTGCCGTCGGCGATCTCCTCGGTGAGTCGTTGGGCGATCTGGGTGAACAGTGGTGTGGCGTCATCGAGCACATTGACTCCCCCATCGTCGGCGACCCATGTTCGTCGGTTAGTTACTTGACTAATGTACCGAGGAAGTTGTGCCCGTCAAGGCGGGACGCTGCGGCTGGGGATGNATCGACGGGAACTGGAGCGCGACGGTCTGGTGGCCGCCCGGCCCGGGATCGGCACGTTCGTGACGCGGACGCTGACCGACTCCACGCTCGCCGCGCACGGGCTGCTGCGGGCGGACCTGCAACGCTGGCTGGCCAGGGCCCGCCGGGCCGGCCTCGACGACGAGAGCATCGAGGCCCTGTTCACGACCACCTTCCGGTCCGCCGCGGCGCAGGACATAGCGTGAGCGCCGTCCTGCAGGCCCCCGGTGTACGCCGGGCTGAGCGTCGCCGATCATCTGCGCCTGGGCGCCCGGCTCAACCCGGGCTGGGACGACGAGCTGGCCCGCGCGCGGATTCGCCAGCTCGGGCTGGACCCGACTGCGCGGGCCGCGACCCTCTCGGGTGGCCAACGGGCCCAGCTCGCCCNCACCCTCGGGATCGCCGAACGCCCCGCCTGCTCATCCTGGAAGACCTCGTGACTGGGCCCTGCAAGGATCCGAAACAGC
Organism: Frankia sp. AvcI1; assembly: GCF_001420875.1. Lineage (NCBI taxonomy): Bacteria > Bacillati > Actinomycetota > Actinomycetes > Frankiales > Frankiaceae > Frankia > Frankia sp. AvcI1. The sequence continues at coordinate 280,849 of NZ_LJFZ01000004.1, forward strand.
GCCTCTTCCTCGCCCTCGCCCTGCTCCTGACCGGGTCCTGCTTCTGGCGGACCCGCCGCCTGTCCTGACAGAACCCCGGTCCGTCCGCCCGGGGTACACGCGGCTCGTCCGCTGTGACCGAGGGACCGCCGCCGGTTTTCGGTCGTGGCCGTGGACAGTGGGGTCGTCGGCGCAACCGCACCCGGCGGCCCCCGTCGACCCCCGCAGCCGCGCGCAGCGGTTCAGGACTCCGACGCCCGTGCCGTGTCGGCGGGAGTGAGGGGGCGGGTGAAGGCGATGCGGTGCAGCCCCGGCCCGTCGTAGTCGACCTGGACGTCGACGCCGTCGACCGTGCGCCGCCCCGGGATGATCCGGAAGCCGATCGCGGTGTGGAAGGCCACGGAGGTGGCGTTGCCCGGGCTGGTGATCGCATCGACGCGCCGGGCGCCGCCGGCGGCGGCCTGGGCGAAGAACCACCGGTACAGTCCGGCGGCCACGCCGCGGCGGCGCAGGGCCGGGTCGACGCCGACGAAGTGGATGTAGGCGGCGTCGGGCTGCGCGGCGGAACGGAAACCGATCAGGAAGGCCGTCAGCCGGCCGTCGGTGGCCTCGCCGAGCAGGGAGGTGTCGGCGAAGTGCTGGAAGAACAGCCGGGGCAGCAGCAGGGCCCGCTGCCGGGAACCGGCCTCACCGCCGAGGGCGCCCCACCAGTCGTCCAGCACGGCGAGCACCCGCGCCTGGTCGGCGCCGCCCGGCCGCCGCCAACGCAACTCGCCGGGCAGCGCGGGGTGGTCGGACGAGGCGGGGTGATCGGACGAGGCGGGGTGGTCGGGGCTGGGGGTCGGCGCCGGGTCGGGGCCGTCGGGGGTGCGGATCATCCGGTCAGGCTGCCGGCCCCGCCGCGATCCGTCACCCCCTTTTCCGCCGCCGCATCCGGCCACGCTGCGACTTCGACGATCATGGTGTTCCGCGGAACCGCGTCGTCGGTCGGCCTGGGGGTGTGGGTCAGGGGCGCAGGGTGCGGAAGAAGGCGGTGACGTCGGCGGTGAACAGCTCGGGCTGTTCGAGGGCGGCGAAGTGGCCGCCGTGGGGTTGCACGGTCCAGCGCCGCAGGTTGTAGTGGCGGGCGATGACGGCGCGTGCCGGCCGGTAGATCTCCTTCGGGAAGATCGCCGCACCGGTGGGGGTGCTGATCTGCCGTTCGGGGGCGCCGAGCAGGCCCGCGGCGCGGGTTTCGTAGTACAGCCGGATCGACGAGCCGATCGTCTCCGTCACCCAGTAGGTCGTGATGTTGGTGAGGATGTCGTCGCGGCTGATCGCCTTCTCCACGTCGCCGTCGCAGTCCGACCAGGTGCGGAACTTCTCCACGATCCAGCCCGCCAGCCCCGCCGGGGAGTCGGCCAGGGCGTGGGCGAGCGTCTGCGGCTTGGTGCCCTGGATGGCCTGGTAGCCGGTCTCGTACTGGGCGAAGTGGCGGGCGAAGTCGAGGTCGGCGATCTCCTCGGGGGTGAGGTTGGCGCGTTCCTCGCGGGTCATCGGCGGCGGCGGGACCAGGTTGAGGTGGATGCCGATCAGTCGGTCGGGGTGGTAGGCGCCCAGGTGGGCGGTGATGGCCCCGCCCCAGTCGCCGCCCTGGGCGGCGAAGCGGTCGTAGCCCAGGCGGGTCATGAGCTGCGCCCAGGCGTCGGCGATGCGCCGCACGTGCCAGCCGCGTTCGACCGTCGGCCCGGACCAGCCGTAGCCGGGCAGGGACGGGCAGATGACGTGGAAGGCGTCGGCGGCGTCGCCGCCGTAGGACGGCGGGTCGACGAGGCGGTCGATGACCCCGCCGAACTCCACGATCGACCCGGGCCAGCCGTGGGTGAGCAGCAGCGGCACGGCTCCCGGGTGCGGCGAGCGGGCGTGCAGGGCGTGCACGGTGGTGCCGTCGATGACGGTGCGCAGGTGCGGCCAGCGGTTGAGGCGGGCCTCGGCGGCGCGCCAGTCGTACCCGTCCGCCCAGTAGGCGCACAGCCCGCGCAGGTAGTCCACGTCGGTGCCCAGGTCCCAGCCCGTGCCGGGGATCTGCTCGGTCCACCGGGTCCGGCGCAGCCGGTGGCGCAGATCGTCGAGGACCGCGTCGGGGACGTCGATCGTGAAGGGCTGCAGGGCGGTTGACGGCGACGTCACGGCACGCTCCGAGGGGTCCGGGGTCGGGTTGGGGTGGCCACCAGCCCGGCGGCGGGTGCCGGGACGGTCAGCTCCGACTATCGACCGCCGCGGCGGCGACCCGCAACGGACCGGGCGCCACCCGCGCCGAGCAGGGGCGCGATCCGCTCGGGGTGCGGGCGGAGCGACGCGAGGTGCTGCCGACCGGTGGCGGTTGGCAGCGCTGGCTCCGACGCTGGTGCTCAGACGGTGGTGGCCGAGGCGGTGGTGGCCGAGGCGGTGGTGGTGAGGATGCGCGGACCGTCGGCGGTGATGGCGACGGTGTGCTCGACGTGGGCGGCGCGGCTGCCGTCGATGGTGTGCAGGGCCCAGCCGTCGGCGGCGGTGCGGTAGCTGTCGCGGCCCCCGGCGCAGAACATCGGTTCCAGCGCGAGGACCAGCCCGGCGCGCAGCGGCATGCCCCGTCCGGGCCGGCCGTCGTTGGGCACGCTGGGATCCTCGTGCATGTGCCGGCCGATGCCGTGCCCGCCGAAGTCGCGGGGGATGCCGTAGCCGGCGGCGCGCCCGACGGCGCCGATGGCGGCGGCGATGTCGCCGAGGCGGCCGCCGGGGACGGCGGCGGCGATGCCGGCGGCCAGCGCCGCGGCGGTGGTGTCGATGAGAGCGGCGTCGTCGGGGCGTCCGGCGCCGACGGTGAAGCTGATCGCGGCGTCGCCGACCCAGCCGTCGAGCTCGGCGCCGCAGTCGATGCTGACCAGGTCGCCGTCGCGCAGNGGGGTGTCGCCGGGGATGNCGTGGACGATGACGTCGTTGACCGAGGCGCAGATGACCGCGGGGAACGGCGTCGGGGCGAAACCGGGCTGGTAGTCCAGGAAGACCGGGATGGCCCCGGCGTCGCGGATGACCGCGTGCGCGACCGCGTCCAGCTCGCGGGGGGTGACCCCGACGGCGGCAGCGTCGCGGGTGGCGCCCAGCGCACGGGCGACGACCTCCCCGGCCGCGGCCATCGCCTCGATCGCAGCGGCCGACTTCAGCTCCACCATCCCGACCATCCTTTCCCCGCGTGCGCCGACGCCGCGCCTGCGCCGCGTCGGCACCCACCGAACCCAATAACTATAACGGTATTAGTATCACGGGTATGGTACGGGCGCCGTTGACGAGGGCGGAACGGGAACGTGGCGAGCGGCTGGGCGGGCTGCTGCGGGCCGCGCGCGGCGAGCGCAGCATGGTCGAGGTCGCCGCCGCGGCCGGGGTGTCCCCGGAGACGCTGCGCAAGATCGAGGCCGGCCGCATCGCGACGCCGGCGTTCTTCACCGTCGCCGCACTTGCCGGGGTCCTCGGCCTGTCCCTGGACCTGCTCGCCGACGCCTGCGACCCGGCGGCGCTCGGCGCCCTGGACCCCGGACCCGCCGTCCCCGCCCCCGACACCACCCGCGAGCACGGTCACTCCAGGGTGGCGGCGATGTCCAGACCGGCCGGCGCACCGCCGCTGGCCGCCTCGAACGCCCGCCAGCGCGATCGGGTACCGCTGACGCCGTCGCGATGACCGGCGGCGATCCGCCGAACGCAGGCAGGCACAGAAAGACACGAAGGCACCATGGCCTGTGGGTACCGGGACTGGGACCGAGGCCGACGCGGCGCGGTTCCGCGGAACCGCGCCAGGGCGCCGGGCAGGACCTCGACCTCCACGATCCTGCCCCACCTCGACGGTGAGGATCAAGGAACGCCGCAGGCTCCCACGGTCGCGTGCACCTACGCGGCCTACGTGCCCGGGACGGCGTCGACGGGGAGTCTGACGCTGAGGCGGCGACGCAGGATCGCCTGGGCGGTGTCGCGCAGTTGGCGGGCGCGCAGGCTGAGGTCGGCGGGGTCCAGGTGCTCGGCGGCGGCGAGGATCGTCACCTGGGCGCGACGGTGCTCGGCGTAGCGGTCCTGCTGGTCGGCGGCGCGGCGCTCCTGCGGGGTGGCCATGTGTCTCCCTGGTGGGACGGGCCCCGGCGGCACGATGCCGGTCGGGGTCTGCGCTGGTGACGGCGGGTGGGGAGCAACGGCAGTAGGCCCGCCCGCTCAGTGTGCGCCGTCGACGCCGCCGAGGGAGCGCGGGCAGTGCGGGGGCCGTGGAGGGNCTGCGTCGTTGGATGGGCTGCGTGGCAGGGTGGCACCGTGCCCTTCACCGCCCTGCCGCCGACAGCCTGGCGCCCTCAGTGCGCCGCACAGCCGTCCGCGCGCTCTGAAGGCGCCGGACCGGCCGGGGGCGTGCGTCCCGACCGGTCAGGTCCGAACAGTCGCGGCGCAGTCCCGCCATGCCGCGGCGCTCAGGAGCGGACGCGTGCGGGCGAACAGGGCGCGCAGACGGGGACCGACCTGCGCGGCGAACGTCGGGTTGTGCCGGGCGAGGTCGAGTTCGTTGGCTGCGGTGAGTTCCAGGAACGCCCGTAGCTCGCCACCGCGGACCGGCTGCACCTGGCCGGTGAACCGGTCGCGGAACTCGACCTGCGCCGCGGCGGACAGGCGAGGGTAGACCCAGGCGCGATCGCAGCTGGCATACCGGTAATCACCTTCTCGACATCTGTTCCCGCCATCGTGGCCACCTCGCGGCGCCGGGAGAGGTCCACCAGGTGCGGGGCGAACCCGTCGGTGCCGTAGACGGCGTGGCACAGACCCGCCACCTGCAGCACGCTGGCGGCCCGCCACCGTGCGAGCAGGTCGCGCACGCGCAGCAGATGGTCGAACAGGCTGCCGCCGGGATGGTCGATCCTGTCCGCCCCCCAGGACAGCAGAAGACCTTGAGCTCTGATGGCCGTCGGGTCGTCGTCGCCGAGACAGTCGCCGATCACGGGCACGATCCTCCCAGCCGCGGACTTACCATGACGGCAGGACCGGCAACGGCGCGACGGTCGCCCGCGGGCGGGTTGCCGGTCGCCGTTGCGCGCCGCAGGGAGGTGGCCATGACGCAGCCGACGGCCGCCNGCGGGCCGGCCAGGACGCCGGCGCGCACGCAGAGCCTGACCCACCGCGACCCGGCGCAGGTCAGCCTGCAGGAGGCCCTCGACGCCCTCGGGGACCCGGTGCGCCGCGCCATCCTGCGCATGCTGGCCGACCATCCGGACTGGACGCTGCCGTGTGGCAGCTTCGAGGTGCCCGTCAGCGCGGCGACCCGCAGCCACCACTTCGCGGTGCTGCGCGCGACCGGGCTGCTCGAGCAGCGTGACACCGGCCCCCGCCGGTTCAACCGGCTGCGCCGGGCGGAGTTCGACCGTCGCTTCCCCGGGCTGCTCGACCTCGTCCTGCACGAGGACGCCTGAAGGACGTCGCAAGGATGTCGGAAGATGTCCGCGGATGGGCTGATGTGCCCCCGACCCCGCCGCCGGGCTCGTCACCGCGGGCGCACGGCGCGTTCCCCGCAGAAGGGTGCCTCCCGCCGATGTTCGTGATCGTGCTTCGTTACCTTCGCCCGATNGAGGAGGTCGACCGGCTGCTGGCCGAGCACCGCGCCTACCTGGCCCNCTACTACGACCAGGGCGTGTTCCTGCTCTCCGGCCCGCGCACGCCGCGCACCGGCGGGGTCATCCTCGCCGACGGCGTCGAGCGCGCGACGCTGGACCGCATCCTCGCCGAGGACCCCTTCCAGCAGGCGGGCGTGACCGCCACGGACGTCATCGCGTTCACCCCCGTCGGGCGGTCCCATCCCGACCTCGCCCGGTTCCTGCCCGCGCCCCCGGACTGAGCGTCCCCCCCGGACTGAGCGTCCCCTCGGACTGAGCGTCCCCTCGGACTGACCGTCCGCCGGCCGCGCGTCAGTCGGGCGGCTTGGTCAGTCGGGGACGAGGGTGTGCAGCAGGGCATGGACGGCCGCGGCGGCGACGGCCGGGCCGCCGCGCGCGGAGCGGTTCGACACCGCGGGGATGCCGCTGTCACGCAGGCCCATCTTGGCCTCCACCGAGCCGACGAAACCGACGGGCAGCCCGACCACGAACGCCGGGCGGGCCACGTCGGCCAGCGACAGCAGCTCCTCCAGCGCGCTCGGCGCCGCCCCGATCACGTAGACGGCGCCCGGGCCGACCTCGTCGACGGACAGCGCCATGCCCACCGCCGGGCGGCTGAGGTCGTCGCGGCGGGCGACGGCGGGATCGGCGCGTCCGACGCTGCACACCACCGGCCGACCGGCCAGGTGAGCCCCGGCCCCGCCACCGGCGTCACCGGCGCTATCGGCATGGGTGTGCGGAGGTGGGTGGGCGTGGGGGTCGGGGTCGGGCGGGCGGCGGGGGTCGTCGGCGAGGCCGAGGGCGGTCATCGCCACGTCGGTGACCAGCGCGACCCCCGAGCGCAGCGCCGCCACCCCTGCGCGTAGATCGTCCTCCCGGCAGACCAGGTCGTCGGCGTAGCGCACGTCGGCGCTGGCGTGCACGACCCGTTCCAGCACCGCCCGGGTCAGCCGGGGCAGCCCGGAGGTGTCCAGGCGGGCGCGCACGACCGCGTAGGACATCCGCTCCACCGGATCGACCGCGCCGGTCGGCTCCCGCCTCGTCACGATCCCTCCCGTCACGATCCCTCCCGCCGCGGGTCGTCACCGCCGGTCCGCGCGCCGCGGACGGCACGGGCGCCCTCTGCGCCGATCCCAGGGTCTACTCCACGCGGGAAGGTCGCCAGCGGTGCCGCGGCGCCCAGCCCAGCAGCGTGCGTGCGCCCGAGGTGTCGATCAGTGCCCGGTACGGATCCTGGAGATACTCCGCTCCCCCGCGCCAGGTGACGTCGGGGAGCAGCCGCGTCACCAGGGCGCGGGCGTCGTCGTGGGCGGAGGAGATGTCTGCCGCGCACAGCAGCAGCCGATGGTGCCCGGCAAGCGGAGCGGTCAGCGCCCGTTCGACCGCCGAGGCGAGGTCACTCACGTCGAGGAAGGCGCCGTACTCCCAGATCGGCGCCCATTCGAAGGTGGGCTCGTCGCGGCGGGCCCGCCGTATCCCGGCGTAGGTCTGCTCGGCGAACACCCCCCGGGTGGGCGCAGGCACACCGTGCAGAGGCCGGTCGCGGCGGTGGCCACCTGGCACATCTGCTCGGCCAGCCACTTCGACATCGCGTACGCACCCGCCGGGCGGGCGGGATGGCGGTCGTCGAGGGGAAGGTAGGCCGGGCGGCCGCGGCCGCCGAAACACCCCAACACGTCCACGCTGCTCATGACGACCACCCGGGGCACACCGCGGCGTTCGGCCGCCCGCAGCACGTTGCTCGTCCCGACCACATTGGTCTCGAACACCCGCGTGTCCGTGCCGGTCGTGACCGGTCCAAACGCCGCCAGGCCCGGATCGTCGACCGGCTCGTCGAGGGCGGCCAGGTGCACGATCCCCCCGCAGCCCGCGGACATCCGCTCGAGACCGGCAGCGTCGCACACGTCGTGCCCGTCCATCAGATCGAATCCCACCGTCCGGTGTCCGGCGGATGTCAGCGCCGCTGTTACGGCCCGGCCCACCAGCCCCCGGTCTCCGGTCACCAGAACACGCACAGCCCGACAGCCAACCAGCCCGCCCCCGTTGTCGGCGAGTCGTTTTTCGTCGGCGAGGACCGTGTCCTGCCTGCCGTGCCCGCGAGGGGACGGGCTGGTTCAGGGGAGTCTGGGCGCGATGAGATCACCGAGGTGGCGGGCGGTGGCGGGCGACGGCGAGGGTGGCGCGGCGACTGGTGCGTTTGGGTAGGAGCAGGACCGGTCGCGGCGCGGCCGGGTTCGGGTCGAGGGGGAGCAGGCAGGCTGCCTCGGCGACGCTCGGGGTGCCGAGGGCGGCCTGCGGCGCGGCGCCGGGGTGGGGGACGTCGACGGTGGCCAGGCGGTGCGGGGGGTAGGCCGCGATGGGCCAGCGGTGGTGGTCGGCGGCGGCGACGATGCCCGGCTCGTCGCGGCGGGCGTCGACGGTGGCCAGCAGGCGCACGGCGTCCGCCGGCACGGCGAGTGCGCGTAGCGCCGTGTCGATGAGCGCGAGGATCTCCGCGGCGTCGACCCCGGGGCGCGCGCCGACGCCGACGACCAGCTCGGCCGCGGTCCGGGCGGTGGCCATCGGGGGTCAGGCCGCGCCGGGCCGGCGGCCGCCGGTGCCGGGAATGCCGTGGCGGGCGGGCGGATCGCCGTAGCGGGTGGCGGAGGCGGGGTCGCGGTGGGTACCGGCGGGGTTGTCGTGGCGGGTGGCGGAGGCGGGGTCGCGGCGGGATGCGCGGGCGGCGGCGAGCAGGCCGGTGGCGATCCGGGGCGATCCGGCCCAGTGCAGGTGCAGGTAGGAGGCGTGCACCCGGCGGTGGACGAAGCCCTCGGCCAGCCAGCGTGACGGCGCCTCGATCGGGCCGGCCACCGGGGGCTCGACGGCCGCCGGCGGCGTCCCGGGTGGCGCTTGCGGCGGCGGGGTCGCCGCGCCGGCGGAGGCGGGGGCGGCGGGGTCGACGACGGGCAGCCACCAGGCGGGCGGGGGGGCGCCGGCGGGCGGGGGCAGCAGGACGGTGCGGTGGAACTCGTGGGCGGCCAGGACGCTGCCGGCCGGGACCAGCGGGCTGGGCGTGGCGGCGACGGCCCGGCGGTAGCCGAGGGTGAGCCGCGGGCCCATCACCGCGTCGACGTCGAGGACGGCGCACATCGGCGCGCCGTCGAGGCTGCGGGCCAGATACAGCAGCCCGGCGCATTCGGCGGCGACGGGCCCGCCGCGGGCGGCGAACGCGGCGATCTCGCCGCGCAGCCGGGTGTTGGCGGTGAGCGCGCCGACGTGTTCCTCGGGGAAGCCCCCGCCGATGATCAGCGCGTCGGTGCCGGCGGGCAGCGTGTCGTCGTGCAGCGGGTCGACGGCGACGACCTGCGCGCCGGCGGCGGTGAGCAGCTCGACGTGCTCGGCGTAGCCGAAGGTGAACGCCGCCCCGCCGGCGACGGCGATCCGCGGCGGCCGGCCGGCCCCGGCGCCTCGCCCCTGCCCGCCTTCCCCGATCACGGTGGACGTGGCGGTGGCGGTGGACGTGGCGAGGGCTGTGTCGGTGGCGAGGGCCGTGTCGGTGGCGAGGGCCGTGTCGGTGGCGAGGGCTGTGGCCGGATTCCAGGCCTCGGTGTGCAGCGGGGGGGCGGCGCGGGCGACCCGCAGCAGGCCGTCGAGGTCGCAGGAGGCGGCGACGAGGGCGCCGAGGCGGTCGACGGCGTCGAGGGCGGCCGGGCGGCGTTCGGCGGCGGGCACGAGGCCCAGGTGACGCGACGGGGTGTGCACGGACTGTTCGCGGGGGACGGCGCCGAACACCGCCATCCCGATGTCGGCCAGCGCCTCGGTGAGCAGTGCGCGGTGGCGCGGCGAACCGACCCGGTTGAGGATCACCCCGGCCAGGTGGATGCGCCGGTCGAACGCGCGGAACCCGGCGACGAGCGCGGCGATGGACCGGGCCGCGCCGGAGACGTCGACGACGAGGATGACCGGAGCGTCGAGCAGCCGGGCGACATGCGCGGTGGAGGCGTGGTCGGCGGCCTCGCCGGGCTGCGGGCGGGCGACGCCGTCGAACAGGCCCATCACCCCCTCGACGACGGCGACGTCGGCGCCGGCCGCGCCGTGGGCGAACAGGGGGNCCAGGCGTGCCTCGCCGCACAGCACCGCGTCGAGGTTGCGTCCGGGCCGGCCGGTGGCCAGGGCGTGGTAGCCGGGGTCGATGTAGTCGGGGCCGACCTTGTGCGGGGAGACGCGCAGCCCGCGGGCGCACAGGGCGGCCATCAGCCCGGTGGTCACCGTGGTCTTGCCGGCGCCGCTGGTCGGGGCGGCCAGCACGAGGCGGGGCAGGGTGAGCGGCGCGCTCACCATTCGATCCCCCGCTGCCCCTTCTGCCCGGCGTCCATCGGATGACGGATCTTGGTCATCTCGGTGACGAGGTCGGCGGCGTCGAGCAGCTCCTGCGGGGCGCGCCGGCCGGTGACGACGACGTGCTGGCGGCCGGGACGGGCACGCAGGGTGTCGACGACCTCGTCGACGTCGAGCCAGCCCCAGCCCATCGGGTAGGTCATCTCGTCGAGGACGAGGAGCCGGTAGGTCTCGGCGGCCAGGTCGCGGCGGATCTGCGCCCAGCCTTCGGCCGCGGCGGCGGNGGGGTCGCCGTCGGGGTCGACGCGGCCCTGCACCCAGCTCCAGCCCGAGCCCATCTTGTGCCAGTCGACGGTGCCGCCGGCGCCGGAGTCGGCGAGCACCCGCAGGGCGCGTTCCTCGCCGATGCGCCACTTGGCGGACTTGANGAACTGGAACACCCCGACCGGCCAGCCCTGCGACCAGGCGCGCAACGCCAGCCCGAACGCGGCGGTCGACTTGCCCTTGCCGTCGCCGGNGTGCACGATCAGTAGCGGTCGGTCGCGGCGTTCGCGGGTGGTCAGTCCGTCGTCGGGGACGCTGGCCGGCTGCCCCTGCGGCGCCATCTCAGGCCGCCTTTCTGGCGTGTGGGCGCGGGGTCGGCGGCGTCGGCCGGGTCGTCGGCGGCGGTGGGGTTGTCGGCGGCGGTGGGGTTGTCGGCGGCGGTGGGGTTGTCGGCGGCGGTGGGGTCAGCAGCGGCAGGGCGTCGAGTCCGATCGTGATCCCGCCGAGGGCGTGGGCGAGCCGGCCGGCCAGCCCCAGGCGCAGGAAGCCGCTTTCGCAGTCGACGACGACGCTGGCCAGCCCGCCGCGGCCCGCGGTGCCACCCGGGCCGCGCCCGCCGCGGGGCCGACTGGTGGCCGGTCCCCCCGCGCCACCGGCGGCGCGGACCAGGGCGCGGGCCACCGGCAGCGGGTCGGCGCCGGCGGTGGCGCGCCCGTCGGTGACGACGACGAGCAGGGCGCGCCGGGCCGGGTCCCGGCGGCGTTCGGCGCGCAGCACCTGCCCGGCGCGGGTGAGCCCGGCGGCCAGCGGGGTACGCCCGCCGGTCGGCAGCGCGCGCAGCCGGGCGGCGCCGACCTCGACGCTGGCGGTGGGGGCGAGCACGACCTCGGCACCGGACCCCCGAAAGGTGATCATGCCGATGCGGTCGCGGCGCTGGTAGGCGTCGGTGAGCAGGGCCAGCACGGCGGTGGTGACCAGGGTCATCCGCGCCTGGGCGGCCATCGATCCGCTGGCGTCGACGACGAACAGCACCAGGTTGCCCTCGCGGCCGACCCGCACCGCGCCGCGCCGGTCGGCGGGCAGCAGGATCGGGGCGGGCCCGCGTCGGCCGCGGGCGTGCTGGTGGGGGGCGGCGGCCAGCAGGGTGGCGGGCAGGTGCATCCCGGGGGCGTCGGCGGCGGTGGTGACCACCGCCCCGCGGTTGCCGCGGACCAGGGAGCGGCGCCCGGCGGCCCCGGCGGCGCTGCCCAGGCCGGCGACGGCGAGCAGCCGGGGTCGAAACGCCGCCCCGGGCGCCCCCGCGACCCCCGCTCCGGCGGCGGCCGGGTCGGGCGGGGCGCCGCTTCGGGCGGATCCGGCGGTGATGGTCGGACGGTCCGCGAACGCAGGGCGCATCCCCGGCGGGAGGGTGAGGTGTCCCCCGCCCGCCCGGTGCCCGCGCCCCTCGGCATCGGCGCTGGCACCGAACGCGCCGGTGGGAGCGCGGTGCGGCGCGGCGGGCAGGCGCGGATCGTCGGCGCCGGGCGGTGCGTCCGGGCCCGTCGCCGGGTCGGCTCCGTGCGCCGGTCCCTGTCCGTCGAGCCCGGCCCCGGCACCGAGTGAGCCGCCGGGGCCGGTGCGGTCGTCGTCGCCGTCCGAGCCGCCGCTGCCGGGGCCGCCGCCGTCCGGGCCGCCGCGGTGCGGACCGTCGCGGTGCGGACCGTCGCCGTCGGGGTCGTCGTCCGGGTGCGGGCCCCGGCCGTCCGGGCCGAAGCCGTCCGGTCCACGGTTGTCGGGGCCGGTTCCGTCGCCGGTTGCGTCCTGGCGTGACCGTCCGCCGTCACCGGCCGTGCCGGCGGTGTCGCCGTCGGCCGTGCCGGCGGTGGCCGCGTCGGCGAGTTCGGCGTCGGCGGTGGCGTCGAGGCCGTCGAGCGCGGCGTCGAGGACGGCGTCGAGGGTGGCGTCGTCGAGGTCGGGGGCGTCGAACGGGCCCCGGCGGCGCCGATGCGGCAGGGCCAGGCGCGCGCCGGCGCGGATGTCCGCGGCGCGGACCGTGCCGTGCCCGGACCAGGCGGCCAGCGCCATCGCCGTCTTCGCCAGGACGACGTCCGCGCGCATCCCGTCGACGTCCAACCCGGCGCAGACCGCGGTCACCGCGCGCAGCGCCGCGTCGGTCAGGGTGACCGCCCGCAGGCGGGTGCGGGCGTCGGCGACCTGGGCGGCGAGGCGCGCCTCGGCCGGCGCCCAGGCGGCGGCGAACCCGTCGGGGTCGGCCTCGAACGCCAGCCGGCGGCGCACCACCTGCGCGCGCAGCGCCGGATCGCGGCTGGCGGCGACCTGCACGGTCAACGCGAACCGGTCGAGCAGCTGCGGGCGCAGCTCCCCCTCCTCCGGGTTCATCGTCCCCACCAGCAGGAACGACGCCGGGTGACGCACCGAGACCCCGTCGCGTTCGACGTGGGCGACGCCGAGCGCGGCGGCGTCGAGCAGCAGATCGACGAGATGATCGCCGAGCAGGTTGACCTCGTCGACGTAGAGCACGCCGCGGTGGGCGGCGGCCAACAGCCCCGGGCGCAGCACGCTGACGCCGTCGGCCAGGGCCCGGTCGAGGTCGAGCGAGCCGGTCACCCGGTCCTCGGAGGCGCCGACGGGAAGCTCGACGAGCCGCGCCGGGCGGCTGACCCCCACCGCGGCGGCCGGATGCGGCCCGTCGGGGCAGTCCGGGTTCGGCGCCTGCGGCGCGCAGGCGAACCGGCAGCCGTCGACCACCTGCNCCGGTGGCANCACGGCGGCCAGCCCCCGCACCGCGGTGGACTTGGCGGTGCCCTTCTCCCCGCGCACGAGCACGCCGCCGAGCGTCGGGCTGACCGCGTTGAGCAGCAGCGCCAGGCGCAGGTCGTCCATGCCCACGACGGCGGACAGCGGGAAGCTCACCACGCCCGCGCCGCCGCGACGACGTGCCGCTGCGGCCGCTCGGGCCGGTGGGACGGTGGTGCAGGCATGCCGATGTCCTCCCGGAGGGTCCTCGCCCTTGGTGATCACCCTGCGACGGCCGGAGTATCCTGGCTCCCGGATCGGCGCGCGCCCTCGGCCTTCCAGCCGCCTGACGCGGCCGTGACCCGTCGCCCCACCCGGCATCGGGAGATCATTCCCGGCCCGGGCGCGACGATCACCGGATGTGTCCTCCCGCGCCGCGTCGCGCCGGTGGGCCCATCCAGGAAGACGCACTTCCCGGTGACAGTGGCGGGACCGCGCCGGATTCGCACCGGCTTCCTCCCGAAGCCGTCGCGTCCGCCAGCATGACATATCCATCGAGTCGAGGAGGCCCACGCGGTGAGCGACGAGCCCCACCCGCCCGCGCCGGGCCGGCCCGGCGGCCCTGCCGAGCTGGGGCTGACCCCCGCCCACCCGCGGCTGGCGGCCGACTGCGGCAGCTGCTTCGCGCTGTGCTGCGTCGCCCCGGGCTTCGCCACCTCGGCGGACTTCCCGATCAGCAAGCCTCCGGGGACGCCGTGCCGGCATCTGAGCGCACNGCTCGACTGCTCCGTGCACGACGAGCTGCGCCCCCGCGGGTTTCGCGGCTGCGCGGTGTTCGACTGTTTCGGCGCCGGCCAGCAGGTCAGCCAGGTCACCTTCGCCGGCCGGGACTGNCGCACCCATCCCGCCGACGCGGCGCGGATGTTCGACACGTTCACGGTCATGCGCACCCTGCACGAATCCCTGCACCACCTCGGTGAGGCCCGTGCGCGGCTCGGTGAGGCCCACGCCCGGCTCGCCGACGCGGACCGCGCCGGTCTGCTCGCCGAGCTCGATGCCACCACGGCGGTGACGGTCACCCTGACCGGAGCCGACGCCGACACCCTGCTCGCCGCGGATCTGCCCGCCCACCGCCGCGCCGTCCACGGCCTGCTGACCCGCGCCAGCGCCCTGCTGCGCGCCGGGCTCATCGGCGCGCCGCGGTCGCGCACCCTCGGCGTCGACCTGGTCGGCGCGCGCCTGGCCGGCGCCGATCTGCGCGGCGCGGAGCTGGCCGGCCGCCTGCTGATCGAGGCGGACCTGCGCGGCGCCGAGCTGCGGGGCGCGGACCTGCGCGGGGCGGATCTGCGGGGCGCCGACCTGCGCGGGGCGGACCTGCGCGGGGCGCTGTTCGTCGTGCAGGCCCAGCTCGACGCCGCCCGCGGCGACGCGACCACCACTGCGCCGGCGCCCCTGACCCGCCCCGTGCACTGGGCGGCGCCCCCCACCCCGGCGCCCCCCGCCCCGGCGCCCCCCATCCCGGCAACCCCCACCTCGGCGACCCCAGCGGCGACCCCAGCGGCGACCGGCAAGCCGGCGATGCGGGCGGGCAGGCGTCGTGGGCGAGCCGGTCGCTCCGGGTCCGGCTCCGGCTCGTCGTCGTCGTTGTCGTGAGTCGCGGCGGGGTGTGTGGTTCGGCCGGCAGGGCGGGCCGCGCCGATGCCCGGCGCGTCCAGGCCGGCACCTGGAGGAGACGGAACGTGCATGCAGTACGCAGAGTTGTCTCGCGGGACCACCTGGAAGCCGTCGCGGCCGCGGCCTTCGGCACCCGGCACCGCCGTTCTCCCCCGCCTGCGGCCTCGAGCTGTTCGAGGCCGCCCACCGGCAGCTGGACGCCCTGGGAATCCGCACGCCCCGGATCCGGCTGACCGGCCGCAGCGNACGCCACTACCCGGCGGACATCGCCGTGGTCGAGGACGTGCCCGGCGGAACCCTGGAACAACGGCTGCGCCGGGACCCGCGCAGCGTGCAGGCGACCATGGCTCGCCTCGGCGAGACGCTCCGAGCGATGGCGCGCCACCGGGGCGCTTCGGTGGGCACTACCGGTGGCTGGGGCGCGGCGACCTCGACGAGCGGCGTCTGACGTCCTACACGGTGGCGATGCACCTGTCCCTCGTCGCCGGACCGTTGCGGCTACTCGACGGAGACTTCCCCGACCGTGCCCTCATGGCCGGTATCGCCGAGCACAACCTTCGCGCGGCCCTCGCCTTCGTGCCCGGACACGACCGCTGACACTGCTCCGCGCGCCAGGGCGGCCCCGCGGCGTTCGACTCGCTGGTGGGCCTGCGTCGCCGAGACGGTGAACAGCCGGGGGCGGCCAGCGGTGAGATCGTCGTCGCATGCAGCCAGGCACGCCCGTCGAGATGATCACCGTCCCGGCCGGGCGGGTGACGTTGTCGGATCGGCGTACGCGGCGCCGCTGGACGGTGGATCTCGCCGCGTTCCGGCTGGCGGCCTGCCCCGTCACCCAGGCGCAGTACGCGCGGATCACCGGCCAGCGGCCCAGCAGCATCCAGGGTGATCAGCTGCCGGTCGAGGGCGTGTGCTGGTGGGACGCCGTCCGGTTCTGCAACGCGCTGTCCCGCTGCGAGGGTCTGACGCCGGCGTACCGGTTGTCCATCGACGTCGGCGACGCCCACCTCGGCGACGACGGCGACGGCGGGGCGGGGGCGAGCAGGTCGCGTGGGATGCCGGTGCCGACGGGTACCGGCTCCCGACCGAGGCGGAGTGGGAGCACGCCTGCCGGGCCGGGACGGCGGGGGCGCGCTACGGCCGGCTCGACGACATCGCCTGGTATCGCGCCAACGCCGGCGAGCGGCCGCGGGACGTCGGCGGCCGGGCGCCCAACGCGTGGGGGCTGCACGACATGCTCGGCAACGTGTGGGAATGGTGCTGGGACGTCTACGACGCCGAGGTCTACGGCAGCTACCGGGTGCTGCGCGGCGGCGGGTGGTTCGACGAGNCGTGGAGCTGCCGGGCCTCGGTGCGCCGCCGCANCCATCCGACGTTGCGCCTCGATGACGTGGGCCTGCGCGTCGCGCGTTCCCTGAGCAGGTGAGTGGCCCGCGCCCGCACCGCAGGACGGTCGAGTCGGCGGCCGAGGGCCTCGGTCACCAGCGGGTACAGAACGGCGTGGACCTCGTCGGGAGTGCCGGAGGCGGGCAGTTCGTGGAACGCGGCGGCCTCGGGCAGGTCGCGGTAGGCCTCGGCGAAGGCGGTCAGCCGGTCGAGGTCCTCGTGGTCGCGGCCGCGGCGTTCGACCCNCTGCTGGGCGAGCGTGGCCGGGGCGGTGAACAGCACCACCAGGTCGGGGAGGGGAAAGCGACGGTAGGCGGCGCGCACCCGCCGGGCGCCGTCGTCGTCGCCGGTGCCGTCGCCGCGCAGTCCCATGACCGCGTACTGGCAGTAGGTGTAGCGGTCCATGACCGCGATGCGGCCGGTGAGCCGGGACAGCGCCAGCGCCCGGGTGATCGCCAGGCCACGGTAGGTCGCCTCGACGGCGACGTGGACGCGGCGGCCGAGCAGGTCCGGGCCGTCGCGGCGGCCCAGCCTGCGGGCGAGCGGATCGAGCAGCGGCCGGCCGCCGCCGTTTTCGAAATAGCTGGCCGGCTGCCCGGCGGCGGTCAGGGTGCGGGCGAGCCGCCGCGCCTGGGTGGTCTTGCCCACCCCGTCGACGCCGAGTAACGCGATCACCGGGGGACGCCGTCGCCGCCACATCCGATGATCGTATCCACCGCCGCCGGGGCCGTCGGCGGGTCAACCGGACGGGGCGCCTTCGGGGGGCGCCGGGGGGAACAGGTCCCAGAGGATGGTGAGGCGGTCGGCGGCGGCGGTGGCCAGCAGGCGGCTGTCGGGGGCGAAGGCGACGTCCTGGACGGGGCCGGCNTGGGCCGGTAGGCGGTGGCCGGGACCGGGACGTTCGGGGTCGGTGATGTCGCGCACCGTCGCGGTGCGGTCGGCACTGGCGGTGGCCAGCAGGGTGCCGTCGGGGCTGAAGGCGACGGCGTGCACGGCGCGGCGATGGTCGGCGATCTCGGCGAGGACGGTCTCGGTGGTGGGGTCGGCCACCGAGTAGACCCGCACGGTGCGGTCCTTGCCGGCGACGGCGAGCAGGTCCCCGTCGGGGCTGAACGCCACGGTGAACACGGCTCCGCGGGCGCCGGACAGGGTCACGGTGGCGCTCGGGTGGGTGGGGTCGGCGAGATCCCACAGGGTGACCGTGCGGTCCTCGGCGCCGGTGGCCAGCAGGGTGCCGTCGGGGCTGAACGCCACCGCCCGCACGGCGCTGCGATGCCCGGCGAGGATCGCCGCGCGCCGTGGCACCCCCGGCTCGGCGAGGTCCCACAGCAGCACCGCCCGGTCGTCGCCGGCGGTGGCCAGCAGGGTGCCGCCGGGGCTGAAGCCGAGGTCGTGCAGGTAGCCGCGGTGGCCGGTCAGCGTCATCAGCGGCACCGGTCGGCTCGGGTCGGCGACCTGCCACAGCACGGTGGTGCCCGCGTCGCCGGCGGCGGCGAGGATGCGCCCGTCCGGGCTGAACGTCACCGCCCGCGCCCACTCCTGGTTGATCCGCCGGCCGTAGCCGACGGCGGCGACCAGCCGCGGGGGGTCGGGGAACGCCGCCTGCCACAGCCGGACGGTGGTGTCGGTGCCGCCGGTGGCGACCAGCGCCGCGG
The DNA here is from genome assembly GCF_001420875.1 of Frankia sp. AvcI1. Lineage (NCBI taxonomy): Bacteria > Bacillati > Actinomycetota > Actinomycetes > Frankiales > Frankiaceae > Frankia > Frankia sp. AvcI1. Next base: position 298,490 of record NZ_LJFZ01000004.1, read on the forward strand.
TCGGGCTGAAGCTGACGCTCATCGGATGGCCGCGTTCCTCGGGCAGCACGGCCAGGCGGCGGGCGGCAGTCAGGTCGCGCCCGGCGCCGCGTTCGCGGCGGGCACCGGCGCCGGCGAACATCGCGCCACCGCCACCGCCACCGCCGACAACGCGGCGGCCGCTGCCGGCCGCCGCGCCGCCGGACGGCGGTGGGCCGGACGGCGGGTGTCCGCCGGCGTCGCCGGGGTGTGGGGTGGGCTCGGTGTCGGTACCGGCGAACGAGGTGGGGGGAAACGGCGGTGGGGTGAGGCCGGCCGCGGGCCGGGGGGCGACGACGGTGATCTGGCGCAGCAGCCAGTCGCGTGCCAGCGTCGCGTCCAGGCCGAACAGGTCGAAGGCGAGCAGGCCGGCGAACGGCGCGGGCCGCGAGCAGTCCTCGATCCGCACCAGGATGATCCGCCCGCTGCCGCTGCCGCTGCCGCTGCCGCTGCCGCTGCCGCTCGCGCGGGCCCCGGCCGTCCCGGCGGTGTTTGGCGTCCCGGCGGTGTGTGGCGGCCCGGCGTCGTGCCCGGACCGGGTCGGCGGATGCGCCCCCGCAGTCGTCGCCGTGCCCGCAGTCGTCGCCGCCGGTTCCGAGCCGACGGCCACGTCGGGCGTCGCCGTCGAGGCCGCCCGCGGGGACGGTCCCATCGCGGTCCCGGCGCCGGCCAGTGGTCGTCCCTGCCCGGCGGGACGGCCGCCCGTCGTCGCCGGGGCACTCAGCACGGTCAGGCCGCCTCCCGCGGGGGCCGATCGTGTCGTCTGCGCCCGATACGCCGCCGACCAGATGATGAGGATCTCCCCGCCGAGGGCGAGATGGCGGTCGAGATCGACCGGCGCGGGTCCCGCCGCCGTCCCCGCCACCGTCGCCGGCGGTCCGGGGGCGACTATCGGGTGGCTGAGCACGCGGTAGCCGGCGTGGGCGAGCTGCCAGCACAGCCAGCGCGCCCAGGCCGCGTCCGGCTCGGCGACGGCGTGGGAGACGATGAGGTCCCACGACGGCCCCGCCGAGGCCGCCCGTGCGTCGCCTCCCGGTGAACCGTCCAGCTCGCCGGGGCCGCCCCGACCGCCGGGCGCGGCGGCGTCCGCGCCCGTCCCGGGGCCCGGTTCCGCCGCGGCGCCACTGTTCACACCTGGCAGCCTGCCACGCCCACCCCGGCAACGAGAACATGACCATGCTGCAGGTCTCCCAGGGGTCGTCCCGGGGCGATCGGCCGGCCGTCCCGCCGCGACGGCGGCCGCGGGTGCTGGTCGGCCTCAGCTCTGGGCGGGTTCACCTCCCGACGAGTCGGCGTCACCGATGCCCTGTTCACCCGCGACCGCTGGGGCACGGTCCGTGCCCGGGCCGGGGCCGAGCTTCGGGTGGGTCGGTGGCGGCGAGGTGCGCAGCCACCGCCAGGCAGACGCCGGCGCCGGCGGGGTCACCGGGTCCGGCAGGGCGGGCGGGAGGTGGGGAGCCGGCGGAGTATGGGGGGCTGGCAGGGCGTGGGGGGCTGGCAGGGTGGCGCCGGCGGGACCTGGCCCGCTGGCGCCGGTCGACGCGTCCAGGCCGGTCGTCGGATCGGCGCCGGCGAGACCGGCAGGGGCGTCGGGACGGGCCAGGGCCCGGCGGTGCGCGGCGCGATGCTCGCGGATGGCCAGACGCAGCCGGTCGGCCGCGCCGCGCGTCACCGTGGCGAGCTGTCGGTCGAAGGCGGCCAGCTGTTCGTCGCACTGTGTGATGGCCAGGAGGTCCTCTGGGTGACGTCCACGTTCTGGATTGTCACGTACTGTGGACATCCAGTGNAGGCAGGGGTTGAACAGACTGGCGCCGTCGAGCAGCGGCATGAGNCGCTCGGCCACCAGGCGCAGGTCCTCGTCGGAAAGGTCCTCGGCGCCGCCGGACCGCCCCAGTATCCGCATCGACTCCTCGATGTTGCGCCGGACATAGTCCTCGAAGGACAACTCGGGGGAACCTCCGTACGGGCAGTCCGTCGCGGCCGGAAAAGCTCTGTGATACAGCTCGGCGCAGGCCTCGAGTTGCGCCTGTTGTTCCTCCTCGGGATATCCGAGTCGTATCTCTGCCGCCAGGTAGGACCAGCGCTGCGACGGCGCGCCCGAACCGTCGCGGAAGAAGCGGCCGATTTTGGCCGCCAGATTTCGTTGTTCCGCTGTTGTTCCCTGGCGTTGCAGGTAGCGAGCGATCGCACCCAGTGACACTCCGTGGCGCTTGTACCGTTCGTAACGATCCTGCAGCAGCAGCGCGAGCGGGGATCCTGCCTGCGTGACCGGCTCCTGCTGCGGTTGACCCGACATGCGCCTTCCTCACTCTCCGTTCGTTCCCGGGCACGCAGGCCCCGACATCCGATATGGCACGCGGTGCCGTATCGGGCTGGTGTGATCGACCGGCCGCATACGNCACGGCAGGCTGAATGCAACATTCGATGTCGCATTCCCCGGCGCCACGGACGTCCTCTCCGACGGTTGATGCGGCGTCTTGCCATGCATTCGTGCCGCTCGATAAGAAGGGTACGCACAGCCGGAATCGACGCCGACGTTGTCGACGGTGTCGTCGGTGACCCGGCCAGCCCTGACCCACCCGGTCGGGTCGGAACCCGCCGGACGCGCCCGAGCGAGGAGCAGCCCTCATGACACGCCGCCGCCCGCGTACCCGTTCGCGCACTCGCCCGCGTGGCCCCCGCCCGTCGCGCCACCCTCGCGCGCGCTGCGGCCGCGCTCCCCGCACCTGCCGGCTTGCCGTCACCGTCCGCAGCCGTACCGCACTCCCCCGGGCCCACGATCGGCCCTCCACGGCGCGACGCTGCGTCACCGTCGGGGGTCGTCGGTCGGCGCGGGTGGTCGCCGCACGTACGCGTCGCGGCGGCGGCGACAGTCGGGTCCGCACCGGGCCGGGCGGGCCGGGTGGGGGTGGCTGGTGCGGCGGCGTGATGATCGTCGCGTCGTCCGTGGCCGCGGTCGGGCTGGTCTGCACGGGGCTGGCCGATCTCGGCGCCGTCGTCCTCCAGCTCTGGGGTGTCGGTGTCGCCTGCGCCGTCGAGAGGTTCCGGCGGCGCTGACACGCCCGCCGGGTGAGCAGGCCCCGACGGCCCTGCGCCCCAGGGGCCCTACCGCCCTGGGCCCTACCGCCCCCGGGTTCTACAGGCCGACGCGGCCGGAGGGGTTGTCGCGGTCGAACAGGCGCCCGGCGCGGACGTAGCCGTCCAGCGACGCCGAGGAACGCCAGCGGCCCTGGCGCATGATGGAGCGGTCGGCGACGCCGGCGCGGGCGGCGGCGGTGGCGAATCCCGAGCGCAGCGAGTGGCCGGCGAAGTCGGCGGGGTCGAGGCCCGCGGTGGCGACGCGGCGCTGCACCACGCGGGCCACCGACCCGGGGTAGAGCCTCGTCGCGCCGACGTGGCCGTGCCGGCTGACCGCGCGAAACGCCGGGCCCTGGCGCAGGTCGGCCGCCTGCGCCCAGGCCCGCCACGCCCGCACCGGGCAGGTCGGCCGGTAGGAGCCGTAGGCGATGCCGACGAGTGCTCCTTCGCCCTCCTGGTCGGTCTTGGACCGGCGGACGGTGAGGATGAGACCGTCGGCTGTCTCCACCAGGTCGGCGACGTCGAGGCCGACCAGTTCGCTGCGGCGCAGGCAGCCGGCGAAACCGACGAGCAGCAGGGCCCGGTCGCGGATGTCGGCGAGGTCGTCGTCGCGCAGGCCCGCCACGACCCGGGTGAGCAGGTCGGTGTCCAGTGCGGTCTTGCGGGTGGGGCGCACCCCGCGGGTGCGTCGGATGCCGTCCCAGACGGCGCCGACCTCGGGGGCGGCGGCCGGGTTGGGATGCTGGGCGAGCTGGTGGGCCACGGAGATCGCGGCGAGGCGGCGACGGATCGTCGAGGGCTTGTAGCCGGCGTCGGCAAGCGTGGCCAGGTAGCCGGCGACGGTGGCCGCCGTCGCCGGCAGGGCGCTGGGCGCGGCCGGCTGGCGGGCGCACCAGGCGCGGAACTGGCGCAGGTCGCTGTCGTAGGCGCGCCACGTCGACGCCGACCGTGACGCGCGGGCGTAGTCGCCGACGCGCGCGGCCAGTTCGGCGGGCAGCGCGAGCGGCGCGGCGCCTCCGGCGGTCGATCCGCCCGGCATCGGCACGGGCAGCGGCCGCGCCACGTCGTCGATGTCGGCGTCGACCGGGCCCGCGCCGACCGTGCCGGCGATGTCGGTGGCGGTGGACCGCCCGTTCTCGTCGTTCACCGGGGCACGGACCGGCGGTGCAGCGTCATCACGATCCACCCTAGTGCCGCGTCGGCCGCGTTCGCCCCGGCGACGACGCTGGTGGCGGTGGAGCCAGGAGCTGTTGTGTGGGCCCCTGGTGCCACGGACGGCNTCGATCGGCCCGCGGAAACGGCTGTGTGGCCGGCCAGGTGACGCTGGAACAAGGCATGGGCCCGTGGGCGCACTCGCCCATGCGGTCGCGGACCTGCGCGGGCTTGCGGGCTCGTGCCGGTCACGGTCGCCCCGAGTGGCCCCTGGCCGCCGCCCGTGAACGCGGCCGCGTCGGCGGGGTGGGGCCGGAATACGAACGAGACGTGCCGCGTCCTTGTTTCCCCGCTGGTAGAAACCAGCGGGGGTTGCCTTGAGAGGGATCGTTGGGATTCCGTCATCCTGGCCCCGTGATCGTCGAGGTGTGTGTTGGCATCGATCGACCGCACCGCCTACCCGAGGTTCCGCGGAACCGTCGCGGCGCGGGAGNTGGTTGAGCCGTTCACACCCACGGTGGGCGAGGTCGGCTGGGCGCGAGGGAGGACGACCGCTGACCAGACCTTCCTCGTGCTGGTGATAGGGCTGAAGTGCTGTCAGCGGATGCGCTGTTTCCCTGGCCTGGACGAGGATCCCGACGCGGTGGCCGGTCATCTCCGCACCGCGCTGGGACTGCCGGACGTCGTCGCCATCAGGTTGGACCTGGCCCCCGGAGCGCTGTTTCCCACCGCGCCGGTGTGACGCCCCGGTGGCCTAGGGTGAACGCATGACTGATGCGGCGGGCCGGGTCGAACCGTCCGGGGTGTGGGCCACAGCCGTGGGCGTGGCCCGGGTGAGGGCGATGGAGACGGCACGCGAGCAGCCGCTGTTCCGGGACCCGCTGGCGCTGGCCTTCGCCACGGCCGGCGGAAGAGGCCCCGGGACGCTGTCGCCCCCGCGCGCGGACGAGGCGGCGCGGCGCCGCTGGCTCGAGGTGGCCCTTTCGATCGTCATCCGGACGAAGTTCCTGGACGACCTGCTGAACCGGGCGGTCGCGTCCGGCGTCCGGCAGGTCGTGCTGCTCGGAGCCGGGATGGACAGCAGGGCCTTCCGGATGGACTGGCCTACGGGGACCCGGCTGTTCGAGGTCGACACGGCCGAACCGCTGGGCTTCAAGGCCTCGGTGCTGCGTCAGGAGCGGGCCGTTGCGCGCTGCGAGCGGATCACCGTCCCGGTCGACCTGCGCGAGGACTGGCCCGGCGCCCTGGCCGCCGCCGGGCACGATCCGGCGCAGCCGACGGTGTGGATCGCCGAGGGACTGCTGATCTATCTGCCCGCCGACGCGGTGCAGTCGCTGCTGGAACGGGTCGGCGCGCTGTCCGCCGCAGGCAGCAGGATGGGCCTGACACTGGGCACGCGCGGTGTGGTCGAACGCTTCCGCGGGGACGCCGCTGCGGGATCGGCAGCGTCGATGTGGGTCTCGGAGATGCCGGAGGACCCGGTCGGCTGGCTGGACGGCCTCGGCTGGCAGGCGGAGACCTTCACCCTGCGTGATCGCGCCGCGGCCTACGGGCGTCCGCTGCTCACCCCGTCGCAGCAGGACGAGGGCACCGGCGCACTGGTCTCGGCGGTGCGCACGGCGCACTGAGCACGTCGAAGGCTTTCCGCTCCTCGGTGAGCATGGCGAGTTCGATGCCGCGGCCGAGCCGNTTGTGTTCGTGGACGACGAGCGGCGGGCGTCGGCACGCTGAGCACCTTGGCGAGCTGGGGCACGAGCCGGAAGCGGGCGGTGTGGTCCTGGATGGCCACCTTGCCCTGCCGGTCCGAGACGTCAGGGACCACCGNCATACGGCAGAAAGGCGACAATGAGGAGGTGATTGAGGCGAGAGAGCGGGTTTCCTTGTGAATCACGAGCAGCGCATCCCGGCTCCGACCTCGCGGCTCGCGTTCCGCCCGATGACCACCGACGACCTCGACGACATGGCCGCGCTCCTCGGCGACCCGGACGTGATGNGGTACTACCCGCGTACCAAAGGCCGCGACGAGGCCCTGGCCTGGATCGACTGGAACCAGCGTCTCTACCGGCAGGAAGGCTTCGGGCTCTGGCTGGTCACGCTGCGGTCCACCGGCGAGTTCGTCGGCGACTGTGGCCTGACCCCCCAGGAAGTCGAAGGAACCACCGACATCGAGATCGGCTACCACGTCCGCATCGATGCCCAGGGCCACGGCTACGCCACCGAAGCTGCCACCGCCTGCCGAGACCTCGCCCGTGACGTCCTCGAGATCAGGCGTCTCGTTGCGATCATCCACCCGGACAACACGCCCTCCCAACGTGTGGCCGAGAAGACCGGTCTCGCCCACGAACGCGACGCCATAGCCCGCTCAGGCCAGCAGGTACGCATCTACGCCACAGCCCTGTGACGGGCCAGGACGCGATCCCCNGCCCCCCGGGGCCGTCGCCGGCCCACGCCCCGTGACACCCACCACTGATCGCCGGTTTCGGTTGATGCGGCGGACCGCCCGCAAGTCGTCCGGATCCCACCGGGAGGGTCCGAGGCCGATCCACGGAGGCGGACAGTCGGCTTTGCTCGTTCCAGATGCTGTTTCGTCAGACCCGTAAGGCCTGTGCAGCACTTCCCGAAACAGCCGTCCTGCTGGTCCAGGCGAGCGACCGGGACAGAGAAGGTCCCCTGTTGCCCGCGGGGACCTTCCTGCATCGACGATTCGCATCAACATCAGGGCAGCTTCATCAAACCGGACCGCCACCACCCGGCCGGACGCGACCTGCACCCGAGCACACCAGCGTCCCGGCCCGCTCCACCGACGCGACGGGGCGAAAACTGTCGGAGGGCGGCCCTATCGTCAGCGCCGTCGGCGTTCACCGGCCGCCGCCGTGGCGGCCGCAGAGGGGAGGGCGGCGCATGCATCAGGCGGATCCACGGGCGGAGCAGATCGAACGTGGCCTCGAACTGGCCCGCGGCGGGCGGCGGCAGGCTGCCCGCAGCCTGCTCGCCGCCGTGTGGCGGCAACTCAGCCCGGTCGACGACGCGCCCCTGCGCGCCGACTGCGCCCTGGCGATGGCGGCCCTGCAGGACGATCAGCACGACCGGCTCGCCTGGCTGCTGCGGGCGCTGCGCGCCGGGGAGCACGTGCGCGAGCTCCAGGTAGCGCGTCGCGGGCTGCCCCTGCCGCTGCCGGCGTTCTATCCGACGCTGCTGCGTGACCTCGCCGACGCCTACCGGCTGGTCGGCGACGACGCCGGCGCCCGTGCCTGCGAGCAGCGCGTCGCCGCGGGGGTCGCCGGGATCCGCCGGCTCGGTGACGTCGCGTTGCAGGAGATCGCAGCGTTCGCCGTGTCCCGGATGACGGGACGCCACGGGGTGCCCATGCCGGTGCAGGACCCGTGGGCCCGCTGACCCCGCCCGCGACGGCGGCCGGCGGACCGGCGGGGCGGGTGCCCCGAAGGTGGCGCTCGGGTAGGGTTGGTGGTGGAACTCCGCTTGCCGTGCTCCGCGCACCACGTCGCAGAGGGAGCCGGCTGCTCGCCCGGGCGAGCAGGAGGTGGCGACAGCAGTGTCGGCTGCCCACCTTTCGGAGATCATCATGGACCTCGGTCTTGGCCTGCCCATCAGTGACCCCGCCCGCCTGCTCGACTGGGCCGTCCGCGCGCAGGCGGCCGGCTTCGACTCCCTGGCGCTGCTCGACCGGCTCGCCTTCGACAATCCCGAGCCGCTCGTCGCGCTGGCCACCCTCGCCGGTGCCACCACCAGCATCCGGCTGCAGACCGAGGTCCTGCTCGGCCCGCTGCGGGCCACCGCGCTGCTGGCCAAGCAGGTCGCCACCGTCGACCGGATGTCACCGGGCCGGTTCGTCCTCGGCGTCGGCGTCGGCGGCCGCGCCGACGACCATGGCGCGGCGGGAACGCCGATGCACCGCCGTGGGCGGATCCTCGACGACCAGCTCGTCGCGCTGCGCGCGATCTGGGCCGGCCAGCCCTACCACGGCGCCCCGATCGGGCCGCGTCCCGCGACGGCGGGGCGGGCCGCCGATCCTCGTCGGCGGGTTCGCCCCGGCGGCGCTGCGCCGCGTCGCGCGCCACGGCGACGGTTTCGTCTGCGCGGCACCGCTGGCCTGGGCCGGGCCGCTGGTCCACGCGCTGGGCGAGCAGTGGGCCGCCGCCGGGCGCGGCGGGCGGCCGCGGCTGGTCTGCCAGGTCAACGTGGCCGTCGGCGGGCCGGACACGCTCACCCGTGCGCGGCGGGCCATCGCGGACTACTACGCCTTCGCCGGCCGGCCGGGGTGGGGCGAGCCGCTGCACGACCCCGGCGAGATCGTCGACACGGTCGCCGCCTACGCCGACTTCGGCGCCGACGAGCTGGTGCTCTACTGCTATGCCGACGACCCCGCGCAGGTCGACACCCTCGCCGCCCTCGTGCGCTGAGCCCGCCGGCGGGAGCCTGCGCCGGGCCGGCCACCCTCCATCGGCCCGGCGCAGGCTACGAACCCCGCCGTGCCCCCGTGGCGCGCCGGCGGGCCAGGCGGCGCAGGCCGTGGATGGCCAGTCCGACGGCGAGCAGCCCGAGCCCGCCGAGCACCGCCGGGACGGGCAGGGCGAACGCCAACAGCGCGCAGCCGACCAGGCCGGCGGCGGGTACCACCCGCGCCGGGCGGCCCTCCTCGGCGCGCAGCGTCCAGGCGCTGGCGTTGGCGACCGCGTAGTAGACCAGCACCCCGAAGGAGGACAGCCCGATGGCCGCCCGCAGGTCGGCCAGCCCCGCCAGCACGGCGACGACCGCGCCGACGGCCAGCTCCGCGTGATGCGGCACGCCGACGCGGGGGGCCACCGCGGCCAGCGTGGCGGGCAGATGCCCGTCGCGGGCCATGGCCAGCGTCGTGCGCGACACCCCGAGGATCAGCGCGAGCAGCGACCCGGCGGCGGCCAGCACCGCCCCGACCCGCACGACCCCGTCGAGCCCCCCGGCACCGGCGGCGCGCACGGCGTCGGCCAGCGGGGCGCCCGCCGCGGCCAGCCGCTGCGGACCGAGCACGGCCAGCACCGCGACGGCGACCAGCAGGTAGACGACGAGGGTGATCGTCAGCGCGGTCGCGACAGCGCGGGGGATCGTGCGCGCCGGGTCGCGGACCTCCTCGCCGAGGGTGGCGACGCGGGCGTAGCCGGCGAAGGCGAAGAACAGCAGCCCGCCGGCGCGCAGCACCCCGCCGGCCCTCACCGCTCCACCGTCCGCGTCCGTTGCGAGGCGGCCCGGGTCCGCTGCGCCCGAGGCCAGGCAGGCCACGACGACCGCGGCGAGCACCGCGAGCACCACCGCGACGATCAGNCGAGTCAGCAGCGCGCTGCGATGCACCCCGGCGAGGTTCGCCGCGGTCAGCGCGACGACCGCGACGACGGCCACCGCATGCCGGTGCGCCGGCCAGGCGTACTCGCCGACGGTGAGCGCCATCGCCGCGCACGACGCCGTCTTGCCGACCACGAACGCCCAGCCGGCGAGGTACCCCCAGAGCTCCCCGAGCCGTTCGCGGCCGTAGACGTAGCTGCCGCCCGACGTCGGGTAGCGCGCGGCGAGGCGCGCCGACGACGTGGCGTTGCAGTAGGCGACGACCGCGGCCAGGCCCAGCGCCACCAGCAGGCCCGCCCCCGACCCGGCCGCGCGCGCCGCGGGGGCGAAGGCGGTGAACACCCCGGCGCCGATCATCGCCCCGAGCCCGATCATCACCGCGTCACCCGGCCCGAGGCGGCGCACGAGCCGCCCGGGAACGCTCGGCGCACCGGCCGCGTCCATGCCCGTCATCGTGTCGCCGGCGCCCCGGGCGCGCCCGGCGGTTCGCCCCACAGGCGCAGGAACCGGCCGCGGCCGGCGGGCAGGGCGCCGACGGGGGGTGAAACGCCGCTCAGCCGCTGTGGACGGTCATGCCGTGGCGGGCGGCGAGGGCGGCGAGGTCGGGCACTCCGAACTCGGCGGTCAGCTCGTCGAACCGGGCCACCTTGTCCGCGCCGAAACGGCGGACGTGGCCGCGGTAGGCGTCCACCGTCAGGAAGCTCGTCGGACGGCTCTTGGAGTGGAACTTGTCGGCGTACATGACCAGCCGTTCCTCGACGGTCTGCGCGAGGTAGTCCCCCGGCGGCAGCGGCAGGTCACCGGCGGCGATGTCGGCGCGGGTCAGCCCGACGCCGGTGTGGCAGGAGGCGAACCGGCAGACGGTCTCGGGCAGGCCGTCGGCGGCGAGCAGTTCGTGGCCGAGCACCCCGTGGCGCAGGTACTGGGCGTGATCGAGCTGGCCGGCGTCGTCGTAGAGCCGGTAGACGCCGATGTCGTGCAGCAGCGCCCCGGTGCGCACCAGCCCGGCGTCGGCCGCCGGCGCGGCGCCGGCGGCCAGCAGCCCGGCGGCGATGTCCCACACGATGCGGCAGTGGGTGTGCACGAGGGTGAACGCCGGCTGCGTCGGCGCGTGTCGGCGGTGCAGCTCGTCGGCGTCCACGGCGACGTCCCACGACGGCTGCGGCGTGATGACCATGGCAGGACGGTACCCGAGCGCGGGGCGCGGCGGACCGGGCCTCACGCCACCCGTTGGGCGCGGCGTGCCCAGGCCTGGTCGAGGGTGCGGGCGAACAGGTCCGTCGGGCGCGCCCCGGACACCGCCAGGGTGCGGTCGACGACGAAGAACGGCACGCCGGTGACGCGCATGTCGTGGGCGGCACGTTCGTCGGCGAACACCCGCTCGGCGTAGTCGTCGCCGGTCAGGACCCGGCGCACCTCGGCGGCCGGCAGACCGGCGGAGGTGAACACCTCGACGGCGATGTCGTGGTCGAACACGTCCCGGCCGGCGCCGAAATGCGCCTGGTTGAGGGCGGTGACCGCCTCGGCCTGCCGGCCCGCCTCGCCGGCCAGGTGCAGGACCCGGTGCAGGTCGAAGGTGTTGCCGTTGCGCCGGTCGGAGCGGTAGGCCAGCCCCTCCTGGCGGGCGGCGTCGGCGACGCGGTGCTCCATGCCCTCGATCTCGGCCGCCGGGACGTCGCTGAACTTGCGGGCCAGGGCGACGAGCAGCGATTCGGACCGGCCCCGGGGCAGGGTCGGGTTCAGCTCGTAGGAGTGGAAGCNCACCTGCACCTCGTCGCGGTGGGCGAACGCGGCGAGCGCCCGGTCGAACCGGGCCTTGCCGACGTAGCACCACGGGCAGACGACGTCACTCCAGATGTCCACACGCACGGCGGATCACCATCCTCTTCTCACCGCGTCTCGTCCGCGGCTCCCAGGCTCCGACGATCGGTGCACCGCAGCACGGCGGACCCTCGGCGTCGCCACCGGTTCGAGTGAACACCACCGGCGTTGCACCGCGGCCTGCCCGCTACTGATGAACCGCGCACACCGCCCACGGGAACCCACATCGGACAGGGCCGCGTGCCGACGACCCCGCCCACCCGGCCCGGGTCGATCCCGGGTCGATCCCGGGTCGGGGTGCGCCGCGGCCCGTGTTCGCCATCCTGCGCGGTGAACGGCCGACGGCGGCATGGTCCGTGCTGTGCGCGTGCGGCGGCGAGATCGGGCGGGATCGGGCGGGATCGGTTCGCATCGCCGGGGTGCGGCCGGCCGGGTGTGCCGCCGCCACGCCCGGCGCCCGACGCCCGGACGGGTGGCGCCGACGGCGGGCCGGCGCGACGGCGCAGGTCAGCCCACAGGCGGCGAACCGAGGGCGATGGGGCCGGGTCGAACCGCCGCGGGCGGCGTCCACCGCGGCGTCTGTGCGCCGGCCACGGCGGGAATCGGCGCCAATCGGCACCCGCCCGGCGCCGGTCGCCGATTCCCTCGCCAATGGCGATGCATATGCGCGGTGTTTCCGGTGGGGTGTGGGCGCCCGCGGCACGGGCGGACGCCCCGGTGCCGCAGCCGGAGCGGCTCGTGCCGGTGGGCGGTCCGCGGCGCGCGGGACCGGTGCGTCCATGCCACCCCGGACCGGGAGCCACGTCCGGTCACCCCCCGGCGGCGCCCGCCCGGCACGTCCGGCCGCCGCATCCGCCGCCGCACCGGGCCGCCGCATCCGCCCGGCACATCCGCCCGGGGCCCCGGGGCCCGATCTGGTGGCCGCGGCGCCCGACCAGCATCGGCCATTCCGTTACGCCCAGGCGCTGGACGATCCCGAGGGGTACCGGCACCGCCGGGAGCGAGGTTACNCAGACCCACTCCCTGCGTGGCAGGGGTGTGTTCGAAGGGGGCGTGAAGTCCGGTCCTGCTCGCCGAGGGGGACCCGTTCGCCGTTCGCCGCGACGCGCAGGGTACGGCGGGCCGCGGTGAGCAGCATCAGCGCCAACAGATCGGCCACCCGGCCACCTCACCGTCGCCCGGCAGCAGGGCGCGGAGCAGCCGGGTCAGCCGGATCGCCTCGGCGGTCAGGTCCTGGCGTACGGGATCGGTGTCGGGCCCACCGGCCAGGCGTCAGCGCGACCCGGTGGGCCGGCCGTCCGCGGCGCTGTCCGCGGTCGACGCCGGCCCGGTGACCGGTGCGGCGGCACCGGGAGCGGCGGGAACCGGCGGGGCGGTGTCGACGGCCGGGGCCGGCGCCGTCACCGTCGGCGCGGCGGGGTGCACGACGGCGGGGTTCACGGGCGCGCCGGGAGCTGTGGCGACCGCAGCGGGGTGGTCGTCGTCGTGCAGACCCTTGATCTCGGACTTGAAGATTCGCAGCGAGCGGCCCAGGGAGCGGGCGGCGTCGGGCAGCTTCTTCGCCCCGAACAGCACCACGACGACGACGATGATGATGAGCAGCTCAGGCGTACCGATGTCACCCACGAAAACCATCCTACGGACGGGGTCGGACCCACCGCCGGCCTCGAGGGCATGCTACGGCCGGCCGCGCCGGCGTGGCGACGGGCGGGGGCATCCGGCCGCCCGTCCCGCCCGTCCCGCCCGTCCCGCCCGTCCCGCCCGTCCGACCACAGCGGTGATGTTTGACGGATCGTCGGCGGCGGGTACACCGGCGTCGATCTCATCGCCGATCATCGGCAGCCCCGCCGCTGATCCTCACCTGTCGGAGGCCCGCTGTGCTCTGGACCCTCATCACCTGGGTGGTACTCGGTCTCATCGCGGGGGCCGTGGCCCGCCTGCTCGTGCCCGGACCCGATCCGATGAGCATCCCCGCCACGATCCTGCTGGGCGTCGTCGGCTCGTTCGTCGGCGGCTTCCTCGGCTACGTCCTGTTCGACAAGGACTTCGGCGAAGGGGCGTTGCAGCCCTCCGGCGTCGTCGGGTCCATCCTCGGCGCCATCGTCGTGCTGCTGGTCTGGCGGGCGGTGGGCGGACGCCGCCACGCGCTGCACCGCTGACCCCCCGCCCCCGGCGACCCGCCGCATCTGCGCCGACCCGCCGCGTCCCGGCCACGACACCAGGCCCGGCTCCCCGCTCCCGGGGCGCCGGGCCTCGTCGGTTCAGGCGGGCCGCGCGGATCAGAGCAGTTCGGCGGCCAGTGCGCGCCACTGCTCGACGGTGGGACGGCCCGTGCGGGCGGCCAGGTCGACGTCGGCGGAGATGACCTGCACGGCGACGTGGTCGGCGCCGGCGTCGAGATGGTCACGCACACGCTGTGCGGCCTGTGCGGGGGTGCCCCAGGCGTAGAGGGCGTCGACGAGCCGGTCGCTGCCGGACCCGGCGACGTCGTCGGCGTCGAAGCCCAGGGTCTGCAGGTTGGCGACATAGTTGGGCATGGTGAGGTAGTACTGCAGGTTCGACCGGGCCAGCGCGCGGGCGTCGCCGGGATCGGTGGCCAGCACGACCTTCTGGTCGGGGGCGAGCAGTACACCGTCGCCGAGGGCCGCGCGGGCGGCGACGGTGTACTCGGGGGTGACCAGGTAGGGATGGGCGCCGCGGGCACGGCGCGCGGACAGCTCGAGTGCCCGGGGCCGCAACGCCGCAAGGACCCGCGCCTGGGCGGGCACCGGCGTGTCGGCACCGTCCAGCCCGTCGAGGAACTGCCCGAGGTGGGCCAGCGGCCGGGTGTACTCGCGGCCGAGTCCCGCCACGACCCGGGCGTGACTGATGCCGAGTCCGAGCAGGAACCGGTCCGGGTAGGCGGCGTCGAGGCGATGGTAGGCGGCGGCGAGCGGGGCCGGCTCGGTCGTCCACACGTTGACGATCCCGGTGGCCACGGCCAGCCGGCTGCTGGCGGCGAGCACCTGCTCGGGCAGGGCCAGGTCCGCCGCGGCGGCGCCGAGCCACAGCGCGCCGTAGCCGAGGGCGTCCAGCTCCGCCGCCGCGGCGACGGCGTCCGGTTCGGTCCAGGCAAACGACGGCGACCACACGCCCACCCGCCCCAACAACACCGCCATGACGGTTCTCCTCTCGTCCGCGCCGCTGCCGGCGCCGGCCTCGGGCCCTCGCTCGGCCCGGACCTCCCTCACGATGTGTTCGACGGACACCGAACACATTCGCCCTAGTGTACGACGGCGATCTAACAGGGTGGGGCGGGGGTCGGGCCGCGAATCCGCTCGTGATCTGCCGCCACCCCGAACCCTGTGACACCGGACCGCGAGGGCAGGCCGGCGGCCGCCTCGTCGACCGGTAGAGTCGCCCCGGACGGTGCCCGCCCTGCGGCGGCTGCCGGCGGCGGTGGGGCCCGCCGTGGTCGAACCGCGGCGACGCGCCGCCAACGGTCCCTGCGTGTACACCGCCGCGCCCGACTCCGCCGGTCGCCCGCCCACGCAGGGAGGAACCTCATGGCCGAGCGGCCCGCGCCGCGACGCACCCCCCGCGCGCGGCCCGCCGTCTGCGCCGCCCCCGCCCCCGCCACCGCGGCCCCAGCGGGCACAGGAGCCAGAGCCGAGGTCGCGACGGATCCCGAGACCACAGTCGATCCCGAGGACGCCACGGCCGCGGACGCGGCCGATCCCGACGTCGACCTGCACCTGCCGGCGCAGCGCGCCGAACTGCGCGCCCACCCGGTGCCGCTGCTGGGCGTGATCGCTGCCGGTGGTGCCCTCGGCGCCTGCGCCCGCTACGGCGCGGCGCTGGCCTGGCCGACCCAGCCCGGGGCGTTCGGTTGGACCACCGTGGCGGTCAACGCCGTCGGCTGCGCGGCGATCGGCGTGCTCATGGCCCTGCTGGCCGCCGGCCACCTCGCCCACCCGCTGGCCCGCCCGTTCCTCGGCACCGGGATCCTCGGCGGGTTCACCACGTTCTCCACCTACGCCGTCGACGTCGAGGGGCTCCTCGACGACGGTCGGCCGCTGCTGGCCCTGGCCGCCCTGGTGCTGACGCCGACGGTGGCGCTCGCCGCGGTGTGGGCGGCCACGGCCGCGACCCGCCGGCTGCTGCGGCCCGGGCAGCGACGGCGGTGAGCTGGCTGCTGGTGATCCTCGGCGCGGCGGTGGGCGCCCCGCTGCGCTACCTCACCGACCGGGCCGTGCAGGCCCGCCACGACAGCCCGCCGCCCTGGGGCACGATCACGGTGAACACGGTCGCCAGCGCCGTGCTCGGCCTGGTGACCGGCGCGGTCGGCGCCGGCGCCGCCTCGTCGCGGGTGGCGCTGCTGGTCGGCACCGGGCTGTGCGGGGCGCTGAGCACCTACTCGACGCTGTCCTACGAGATCCTGCGCCTGGNCGAGGGCGGCCAGCGCCGCCTCGCCGTGTTCACCGTCGCCACCAGCCTGCTCGTCGGGGTCGGCGCCGCCGCGGCCGGCGTGGCTCTCGCCCGCGCCCTGTGGGACTGACCGCGCCCCCCGCGCCTCCCCACCCCCCATGCCTCCCCACCCCCCACAGCGGACATCACCCCCGCCCTGGCCCCGGCCGCGGCACCCGCCGATCCGAGCGGCCGGGTCGGTCGCGCCCCGCGGCCCCGCCCGGACCTACCCTTCTGCCCGTGCAGACGCCGACCTCCTCCGCCCGCGGCGCCGTGCGGCCCGCCACCTGCGTCCCGCCGACCCCGCACCGCCGCCCGGCCACCCGCCCGGCCACCCGCGCGGGCCATCGGCCGGGACGCCCCGTGCGAGGCCACCCGGGACGCCTCGTGCGGCGTCGGAGGCTGCACACGCCGGTGATCATCGCCGTGGCCGGGATCATGGTGATCGGGCTGCTCGCCGGCTGCCATTCCGGCGCCGGCGCCGACGGCCCCACCCGTGCGGACGCCGCGGCCCGCCCCGCCCCGGCGGCCACCACTCCCGCGCCGTCCACCCCCGCGCCGTCCACCCCCGCGGCTGCCGCGGCCCCGACGCGGCCCGCCGCCGCGGCGCCTGCCGCGACGACGCCGTACTGCGGGGCCAGCCGCTACGTCGAGGAGATCGTCGTCGAGCAGTGGGCCGACGGCCGGCTGCGGATCTCGGTGCGGCCCACCTCCGCCGCCCGCCACGCCGAGCGCCGCGAGGCCACCGACGCGATCTGGACGGCCATCGGCGGCTGCGTGACCACGCTGCCCGCCCTCGGCCGCGACGTCACCGACAGCCTGCACGCCCAACTGACCTGCCATCAGGACCTGGCCCTGATCCCCGCGCTGGGCGGCGGCCGGGGTTACGCCACCGGCGACACCTACGACCTGGAGAGCTGGCGGNCGCTGATGCGCCCGAACTCGATGTCGACGTGGATCTCCACCCGCTGCGGCAACACCCTGGGTACCGACCCCGCCGGCCCGCCCGCCCGCGTCTACCGGCCCGACGGCGTCGCACCCCGGCACACCGGCGCCGGCGAGCACGCCTGACCCGCGCGTCCACCGGCCCGCCGTGCCACGGCGCGCCGCCGGGAGCCCGCCGGGGCGTCACATCGGCGGCGGGTGATCCGTCAGGGTTGCGACACCGCGACACCGCGACGACGGAGGACGATCATGGACGAGCGGAGGCGGGACGGCGCCGACGAGCAGGAACGCGGCGGCGCCCAGGAGCTGCTCGCGGCCCGGTTCGAGGCACACCGCGGCCAGCTGCGGGCGGTCGCCTACCGCATGCTCGGCTCGCTGACCGAGGCCGACGACGCCGTGCAGGAGGCGTGGCTGCGGCTGAGCCGCGCCGACAGCGACGCCGTGACCAACCTCGGCGGCTGGCTGACGACCGTCGTGGGGCGGGTGTGCCTGGACATGCTGCGCTCGCGCACCGCGCGCCGCGAGGACCCCCTCGACGACGTCGTCCGCCTACCCGACCCGGTCGTCAGCCACGCCGACGGCGTCGACCCCGCCCAGCAGGCGCTGATCGCCGACGCGGTCGGCCTGGCCCTGCTCGTCGTCCTGGAGACCCTCGGGCCGGCCGAACGGCTCGCGTTCGTCCTGCACGACATGTTCGCCGTCCCCTTCGACGACATCGCCCCGATCGTCGGGCGCTCCCCGGCGGCGACCCGCCAGCTCGCCAGCCGGGCCCGGCGCCGGGTGCAGGGCGCGCCCGCCACCTCCGAGGTGGACCTGGTCCGCCAGCGCGCCGTCGTCGACGCCTTCCTCGCCGCCGCCCGTGGCGGGGACTTCGACGCGCTCGTCGCCGTGCTCGACCCCGACGTCGTGCTGCGCGCCGACCGGGGCGCCGCGGGGATGGGGGCCGCGGGCTCCGGGTCGACCCGCGGGGCGCACGCCGTCGCCGCCCGGGCGCTGTCGTTTCGCCGCTTCGGTCGCGCCGCCCGTCCGGCGTTGGTCAACGGCACCGCCGGGCTGGTGACGATGAACGCCGGGCGGCCGTTCGCCGTCATGGGCTTCACGATCAGCGGCGGTCGCATCACCGAGATCGACATCCTCGCCGACCCCGACCGCCTGCGCACCCTGGACCTCGACCTGCCCGCCTGAGCCCGCCGCGGCCCCCGCCCGCGCCCGCGCTCCGACCCATCTCCCTGCCTATCCAGAGGGACGAAACGGACACGAAAGCCTCTGGAAGAGCAGGGAAACCTCTCCTGTACCTACTGGTATGTACAGTGGTGGGGTGGACGCGGCGGAGCGGCTGGTCGAGAGCACCCGGGTGCTGCTGTGGGAACGTGGGTACGTGGGCACGAGCCCGCGGGCGATCCAGGCGCACGCCGGGGTCGGTCAGGGCAGCATGTACCACCACTTCGACGGCAAGGCGGCGCTGGCTCGGGCGGCGATCGAGCGGACCGCCGCCGAGCTGCGGGCGGCGGCCGACGCCCAGCTCGGCGCCGACGCCCCGGCGCTCGCCCGCGTCGAGGCCTACCTGCGCCGCGAGCGTGACGTGCTGCGCGGCTGCCCGGTCGGCCGGCTCACCCAGGACCCCGACGTGATGGCCGACGCCGAGCTGCGCCGCCCGGTCGAGCAGACGTTCACCTGGCTGCGCGCCCGCCTGGGCGATGTGCTCGCCGAGGGGGTGGCCGCCGGCGAGCTCGTCGGGCTCGACGCGGCGGTCACGGCCGCCACGATCGTCGCGGTGCTGCAGGGCGGGTACGTGCTCGCCCGTGCCGCCGGCAGCGGTGTGCCGTTCGCCCAGGCCGTCGACGGTCTGCTCGCCCTGCTCGCCGCCCACGCCGCACCCGCCGGACCCCTCGGACCCGCCGACTAGCGACCAGGACGAGGACGCCGACATGTACGCGATGCAGTACGAGATCACCCTGCCCGCCGACTACGACATGGCGATCATCCGGCGTCGGGTCGCCGACAACGGCCACGCGCTCGACGACCGGGCCGGGCTTGCCCTGAAGGCGTACGCGATCCGCGAGCGCGGCGTCGCGGGTGCCGCGGTGAACCAGTACGCGCCGTTCTACCTGTGGCACGACGCCGGGGCGATGGGCG
Organism: Frankia sp. AvcI1; assembly: GCF_001420875.1. Taxonomy (NCBI): domain Bacteria; kingdom Bacillati; phylum Actinomycetota; class Actinomycetes; order Frankiales; family Frankiaceae; genus Frankia; species Frankia sp. AvcI1. Next base: position 317,423 of record NZ_LJFZ01000004.1, read on the forward strand.
GCTTCCTCGTCGGCGGCGGCGGCTTCGACCGGATCATCCGCTCGTTCGGCCGCCCGGCGGTCGCCCACGGCACCGTCCTGGCCGCCGTCACCGGCCCGGCGTCGGAAACCGGCCCGGCGTCGGAAACCGGCCCGGCGTCGGGGGCCGGTCGGGCCTCGGGGGCCGACCGGGCATCGGAAACCGGGCCGGCCGTCCTCCGGGACGCGGTCGCCTCGGCCGTGGCGCCGAGCGCGGCCTCGCGTCGGGTCGGCGTCCTGCCCGCCGACGCCGACGCGAGCGGCGAAGGCTCGGGCCTGGGGCTCGCCGCGCACGTCGCCCGCGAGATCGACGCCCTCGCGGCTCTGGCCGACCGCCCCGGCGTCCACACCGCCGCACTCACCCTGGATCCCCGCCGCTGGGAGCTGACCCGGTTCGTGCTGTGGGCCGACGCCGCGGCCGCGGCCGGCGACGTCGAGGCCACCGAGCGCTACGAGGTGCTGCACGTGTCCGCGCCGGGCTCGGCACCGCCGCTCCGCGGCCGCGGCTGGTAGCCGCCGCCGGCCGCCACCCCCGCCCGGGATCGGCGACGCCACCCGCCACACTATGATCATCGGCTGTGGGGAACGAACCGGAGTTGCGTGCCACCCGCGACGCCTACGACGGCGTCGCCGAACGGTATGCGCAGTTGTTCAGCGGCGTGCTGGCCCACCGCCCGCTGGACCGCGCGCTGCTCGGCGCGTTCGCCGAACTCGTCCTCGCCCGCAGCACGGCCACCGGCGCACCCGCCGTCGTCGCCGACCTCGGCTGCGGCCCCGGCCACGTCACCGCGCACCTGTGCGAGCTCGGCGTGGACGCCTTCGGCGTCGACCTGTCCCCGCAGATGATCAGGCTGGCTCGCCGTGACCGGCCCGGGCTGCGCTTCGCAGTGGGAAACATGCACCGCCTCGCGCTTGCCGACGGTGTCCTGGGCGGCATCGTCGCCTGGTATTCGATCATCCACACTCCGCCGGTGCGGGTGCCGGCGCTGTTCGCCGAGTTCGCCCGGGTGCTCGCTCCCGGCGGCCACCTACTGCTGGGCTTCCAGGCCGCCGACACNGGCGCCGACGCACCCCAGCCGCATCCGCACCAGGTCACCCCGTCGCACCGCTGGCCCCCGGAGGCGATCGCCGCGCTGCTGNGCCCGGNCGGGTTCGTCGAGTCCGCCCGGCTGCTGCGTGCACCCGACGCGACCGAACGGCTCCCCAGCGCCGTCCTGCTCGCCCACCGCCCGCCGGCCCCCTGAGACCGCTCGGGCGTCCCCCCGGACTGCTCGGACATCCCCTGGGCCGGTCGGCCACGCCCTGGCTGGTCGGCCACGCCCTGGCCGGTCGGCCACGCCCTGGCCGGCGGGTCCGGCGGGCCTCGCGGCGGACCTCGGGCTACCGGCCGGCGCCTTCGGCGAACAGCATCCGAGCCAGCCCGGTTGGCCGGCCAGCCCGGTTGATCGGCCAGCCCGGTTGGCCGGTCAGCTCGGCTCCTCCTGCCGGCGGGTCGCCACGACGGTGGCCGCGGGGATCTGGACGTGGATGTGCCCGTCGACGCGCCGGGGAGCAAAGCCGGTGGCCGGCCCGCCGTCGAGTTCGGCGGCGAGGACGGCCAGGGCGCCGTCCCGGTCGCCGGCGTCGGTCAGCATCTGCGCCACCGCGAACGGCGCGGGCGTCTCGGTGTCGTGCCGGGTGAGCGGTCCGACCACGGCGCGCACCAGCGCGGCGAGCTCGTCGGCGAGCAGGACACCGGCGTGGGACGGGTCGATCGTGCGGTGCAGCTCGTCGAAGGGCCCACGCAGCCGCGCGTCCGGGGGGACCATGTCGGCGACGGCCACCCGCCCGCCGGGCCGGCAGACCCGGGCCATCTCGGCGATCGCGGCGCCCGGCTCGGCGAAGTGGTGCAGCGCGGCGCGGCAGACGACCAGGTCGAAGGAGGCGTCGAGGAACGGCAGCGCGGTGGCGTGGCCCCGCTGGAGCAGCACGTTGGTGAGGCCGGCGGTGCGCACGCGGTCGGCGGCCAGTCCCAGCATCGTCGGCGTCAGGTCCACGCCGACGACCTGACGCACCCGCGGTGCGGCCGCGGCGGCGACGTGCCCGCCGCCGCAGGCGACATCGAGGATGATCATGTCCGGGTCGAGGGATTCCAGCCAGGGCAGCGGCGGAGTGCGACGCTCGGCGAACAGCGCGTCGTCCCCGGTGAACAGTCGGGTCTGGCGGGCGAAGGAGCGGCGCACGGTCGCATCGTGATCGGCCGCATCGTGATCGGTCGCATCGTGATCGGTCGCATCCATAACGCTTATTTGTAGTGTGATCCGGTATGACCGTCTGTGCGCGACCGGTCGACAATCCGCCCGTTGCGGCCATCGTCGCGATGACGGATCCGGNGGCGGCCGACCGGATCCGGGCCGGCACCTACGCCTATGACGGCGAACAGGTCAGCTCCGGCTGGCACGTCCACGACCTCGACCAGATCGAGTACGCCTGGCAGGGCACCGTCGAGGTCGAGACCGCCGCCACCCACCACCTGCTCCCACCGCGGCACGCCCTGTGGATCCCGGCGGGCCTGGCCCACCGCACGACCCTGCACCGGGTCCGCACGGTGTCGGTGTTCCTGGACCCGCAGATGATGGGCCTCGCCCCCGACCGCGCCCGGATCCTGNCCGCGGCGGCCCCGATCCGCGAGATGATCCTGCACGCGGTGCGCTGGCCGATCGGCCGCCGCGGCGGCGACCCGCTCGCCGACACCTTCTTCACCGCCCTGTCCGGTCTGCTCGTCGAAGGACTCGACAACGCCACCCCGCTGTGCCTGCCGACCAGCAGCGACCCGATCGTCGCCGCGGCCATGCGCCACGCCGAGGGCCACCCGCAGGTCGCCACCATCGGCGCGGTGTGCCGGGCGGTGGGCGTCTCCGAACGCACCCTGCGCCGGCGGTTCGTCGCCTCCACCGGACTGACCTGGCGCGAGTACCTGCTGCACAGCCGGATGGCCCGGGCGGCGGCGCTGCTGAGCGAACCCGGGCCCACCGTGCTCGACATCGCGATCGCCGTCGGGTTCGACAGCGCCAGCGCCTTCACCCGTGCCTTCCGTCAGCACACCGGCGACACCCCGACCGCCTACCGCCGGCGGGTGATGCCGGCGCCGGGGCCGGGCTGAGGGTCCCGGCCGACGACACGTACCTGCGGGAAGGCCCGGCTCGGCGCGTCGAGCAGCGGCTGCGCCCGCCCGCACAGCCACCGTTCGACGAACGCCCCGACGTAGGCGCGGGTGATCGCCAACGCCTGCCGTCCGGTCAGCGCCCCCGCCGGCGCCGGCGCCGGGGGCACCGCGGCGGGCAGCGGGATCTGGTCGGCGAGGACGGGATCGTCGGTGAAGCTGAAGTGGTCGGCGCCGTCGACGTCGAGCCACAGTCGCGGCGGGCCCAGGTGCGCCCACGCCTGCGCCCAGGTCGGATCGTCGTCCTCCTGCGCTGCGCCGTCTGCCTTCACCGCGCCGCCTCCCCGCGAGGCGCCGTCTCCGGCTGCCGCGGCGGGGTTCTTCGCCGCGCCGTCCCCTGCCGCCGGGGTGGCGCCGGGGTGGTCCGCTGTCGCGCCGAACAGCAGAAACGCCCGCCCGCCGAACCCGCCGGCGCCGACCGGTTCACCGAGGGTGCCGTCCAGGTCGACCCCGGCGCGCACCCGCCGGTCGTGCAGCAGCAGCGACGCCGCCGCCGACCCGCCGAGGGAGTGCCCGACCGCGGCGACGCGCGCCGGGTCGATGACGGCCGCGTCGCGCCACGCCGGGTGCGCCCCGGTGAGGCTGTCCAGGACGAAGGACAGGTCGGCGGCGCGCCCGCGGCTCGCGGCGGCGAAGTCGGCGTCGGTGCGCATCCGGTCGCACGCCACGCAGGTCAGCGTGCGCCCGCCGGGGAACACNGTGGCGACCGACTCGTAGGCGTGGTCGACGGTCGCGGCGACCAGACCGCGGCTGGCGAGGTCCTCGGCGAGCCCGGTCAGCGAGCGGCGCCCCACCCCCAGGCCCGGGGACAGCAGCACCAGCGGCCGGCGTCCGGGCAGCGGGAGCGCCCCGGCACGGCTGGCGATGCGCGTGTCGGCCAGCGCCTGCACGGGCAGGGCGTCGGCCAGGCCGAGTGCGGCCAGGTAGGCGCGGATCTCCTCGGCCGTGGCGTAGCGGGCCGGGGTGCCGGTGGCGGGCCGCGCCGGGTAGTAGATGTCGACCATCAGCTCGCGGGCGACGGTGGGTACCCACGGGTCGCGCCGGTGCTGGTCGACCAGGTGCAGCGTGTCCCGGCCGACCGCGAGAGGCCCGGTGGGCCGGGGCAGGGCCAGCGCCGCCACCGTCCCCGGGCCCTGCGTGGGCGACAGGGCCGGTGGGGCCGGCGGGGGGCCGGCCGCCGCGGNAGTNCCGGCGACGGGGAGCAGTAGAGTCGCTACGGCGAGACACGCCGCGCGGAAGATTTCCCTCACTACTCGCACTCTAGGTGGTGCACTGGTCGCCCACCGTGCACCCCGGGTAGTCCGCCTGGCGACACCCGGCGGCGAGGGGTCCACTGATGGCCGTCTCCCACGACACGAGGTGCGCTCGACGGCCGCCGAACGCCTTCTCCGACTCTCGCGGGCCGCCGCGGGGGCCAGGAAGGCCGGGCGGAGGCTGGTAGCGGCAGGGCACCCCTCGCACGGGCCGCACGGGCCTTCGAGCGCGGGCCTTCGAGGCGCCGTGCTAGCCGGGGGCGCGGCCCCAGGCGATGGCCGTGGCGAAGGACAGGTCGAAGAACGCCGGGTCCGCGAGGGCGGCCAGGGCCTCGTCGAGGGTGTCGTCGTCGGCGAGGCCCAGCTCGCGGATGTGCGGGCGCAGCCGGGTCAGGGTCAGCGCCCAGCACTGGGCGGAGGCACCCGCACCGCCCGTGGTCGGCAGGTGCACGCTCACCCCGACGTCGACCAGACCGCGGGCCTGCAGCGGGGCGGGAAACCCGCGCGCCCAGGCGGAGTCGGTGCCGATGGTCCTCGCCAGCGCCTCGTCGATGCTGTGCATGGCCCGGCGGAACGCCGGGTGCGGTGAGGAGTCGAGGGGGAACTTCACGATCGACTCGACGACGAGGACGCCGCCGGGTTGCAGCCAGTCCCGCAGGCGGTCCAGGACGTACTCGCGGTCGGGAAGGTGTTCCAGGACGAACCGGGCGTGGATGAGGTCGAACGGTCCGCCCGCGGGTGCGGGGTCGCGGGTGACGTCGTGACGCAGGACCGTCAGGTCCGGGCCGGCGAGGACGTCGAGGTGGCGGATGTCGACGTCGGTGGCGACCACATGGCCGGCCCCGGTGACGCGGTCGGCGAGCCAGGCCGCGATCGAGCCCCCGCCGGCGCCCACCTCCAGGCATCGCCAGCCGACGCCGACGCCGCGTTCGTCCAGGACGCGGATCGTCGTCGGGTCGCAGACCGCGGCCATGGCGGCCAGGCGGGCACGTTCGGTGTCGGTCGGGCCGCCGAGCACGTCGTCGGCGTAGCGCCGCGGCGGGGGCGCGGTGTCGGTCATCGCCGCGCCCCCGCCGCTGCCCTCGCGCGTACCGCCGCGTCTGCGGGCCGGGGCGCACAGGCGCGATCGGGTCGGGTGTCGTCGGGTCGGGTCTCGTCGGGTCGGGGACGCGCGCGACGGCACGGGTCGCACCGGTCGAAGGAGTTCACGGGGAGAAACTCTGCCGCAACGCAGCGCGTCAGGGGCGGGTTCCGGCCCGGATCACCGGGTCGGCGTCGGGTCAGCGTCAGCATGGGGTCATTTCTTCAGGATCGGCTCCTGCAGTTCGGTGACCCACCGTTCGGGGGCGTGCGGGGGGCAGGCGAGGTAGAGCTCGCGGGGGTAGCCGACGGCCTGGTAGCCGTGGGCGTCGATCCACGCGGCCAGGGCCTGACCGCAGGGAGCCACCTCGTCCATCGACCCGCGGTGGACGAGGGTGGCCGCGGCGGGAACCTCGGGCAGGTCCACGAACGTGAGGTCCGGGTGGGAGTCGGGCCCGGCCGCGACCGGCAGGGCCGCGTGGACGCTGATCGTGCCGGCACCCTGGGCGGCGTCGGTGTAGTAGGCGACGGCGGGTCCGGTCGGCGTCACCCCGGCGCGGGCCAGCCGGTCGACCAGGTCGTCGGACAGGGCGCTGACGACCGGTCCGACGTCCTCGGGGGCGTAGCTGGCGGCGGTGGCGACCAGTTCCGCGACCCGGACCGCGGTCAGGCGCTTGATGAGAACGTCGTCGGTGGGCATGTGTCCCTCGCCTTCGATCGCGCGGAGCCTCGCGTGCACCCGGGCCAGCCGTGCGGTGTCGGCCGCGATCGTGGCGGCGAGCTCGGCCTGGCGCAGTCGCAGCATGCCGCGCAGTTCGGCGACGCCCACCTGCTCGTCGAGGATCGCCCGCACCTGCACCAGGGTGAGACCGAGGTCCTTCAGGGCGATGATCCGGTTGAGCCTGGCGAGCTGGTCGGCCCGGTAGAAGCGGTAGCCGCTGACCGGGTCGACGTGGGCGGGCCGCAGCAGTCCGATCGCGTCGTAGTGCCGCAGCATGCGGACCGACACGAGCCCGCGGCGGGCGAAGGCTCCGATGTTCAACATGACACCCACCGGTCTACGGCCTGCCACCGTGTCAGGGTCAACCGTCGGCGACCGCAACCCCTGGACGACGCGAGCGCCGACCGGACGCCGAGGGCCGTCGCGGCGAGGAGTCCGCCGGGGCCGGCCGGCGGGTCTATCTTGCGACGGGACACCACCAGCGCAGCGGGACCACCAGCGCATCGGGAGCACCAACGCATCGGGAGCAGGGCATGGGCCTCATCCACGTCGAGCTGTTCGCAACCCTCGATCTTGTCGGGCAGGCGCCCGGCGGCCCGCAGGAGGATCCGGTGGGGTTCCCGTTCGGCGGCTGGCAGGCGCCCCTGCTGGACGAGGTCAGCGGGGCGCAGGTCGCTGCCGCGTACGAGGGCACGGACGCCCTCCTGCTCGGCCGACGGACGTATGACATCTTCGCCGCCTACTGGCCGCAGCAGGAGGGCGGCGAGGACAACGAGATCGCCACACTGTTCAACGACGTCCCGAAGTACGTGGCTTCGCGTGGCAGGCCCACCCTGTCGTGGGCCGGGTCCACGCAGCTCGGCCCGGATCTGGCCGGCGCGGTGCGCGAGATCCGTGACCGGCACGAGCAGGTGAAGGTCGTCGGGAGCCTGAACCTGGTGCAGACCCTCCTGCGCGAGAAGCTCTTCGACCGTCTCGACCTGTGGCTGCACCCGGTCGTGCTCGGCGTGGGCAAGAAGGTGTTCGACGGTGGCGCGGTGCCCACGAACCTCACCCTCCTCGAACCGCCGGTGGCCAGTCCGAAGGGCATCGTGTTCCTGCGCTACGGGCTTGCCGACGGCACGCCCGCCACGGGAGACATGACCGCCCCCGATCGCGGTGTCGGGCGCGACGACTGACGCCGCCTGACGCCGCCCGCGCCGGGTGGGCCTGCGCGCTCACACGCCGCCGGGGTCCGCCCGGGTGGCGGCCAGCGCGAGCAGGTTCGGGACGGGATGGTCGCCATCGTCCTCGGCGGTCTCCCGCAGGACGAGCCCGGCGCCCGTCAGCGCGTTGAGCAGCACCGGCAGGGGGACGTTGACCACCCCGACACGGGAGCGGATCCCGTCGCCGAGCAGCGGGTGTTCGGCGACGCGCCGGTGGTCGCGGTAGCCGGGATGGACGGTGCAGCAGCCGTGGTCGTCGCGTTCGACGAAGACGCCGCCGAAGCACGGGTGCGCGGCGACGACCACCAGGCGTCCACCCGGGCGCAGCACCCGGTGGGCTTCGGTGAACATCGGTTGCAGGTCGTCGACGTCGGTGGTGGTCATGATCGTGGCGACGGCGTCGAGGGACCGGTCGGCGAGCGGGAGCCCCTCGGCGCCGGCGACGACGGCGCTGAGGCCCCGGCGGCGGGCGAGGTCGACCTGGCGCGCGGAGACGTCGACGCCGATCACCCGCCAGCCCAGGGCGCCGAGCGCGGGGGCGTGCGCCCCGCCGCCGCAGCCGAGGTCGAGGCAGAGCCGGCCGCGGCCGGGACCGAGCAGCCGGGCCAGCAGACGGTCGGCCGATCGGGCGACCGGTTGGCCCGCTCCCCCGGTCACGAAACCGTCATACCAGTCGGCGAAGTCGTCGTAACGGGCTCGCATGCGACCACTCGACCATGCAGTGTGGTGCCCTGTCATCGCGTTTTCGTGGCGGTCGGTCGCGCAGCTCGTCCCGGTCGGCCCCGGTCGGCTCCGGTCGGCCCCGGTCGGTCATGCCCGCGCCCGCCGCCCCGCCGCGGCCGGTCACCCGCCGAGGGCGGTGAACGCGCCGTCGCGCAGCACGGGAACGACCGCGTCGGCGTCGAGCTGCGCGGCGCTGGCGACGTCGTCGTCCCAGCCCAGCGCCAGCAGCTCCCGTCCGGACACGGACGCGCGCAGCTCGTCGTGCAGCTCGGGTTCGGCCGCACGGAAGGCGGCCAGGGCGGCGCGCGCCTCCGGGGAGAGCCGTGCTCGGGGCAGGGCGCCCGCCTCGACGGTGCGGGCGATGATCGCACCGGCGCCGAGCAGGTCCTCGACGGCGGGACGCAGCGGACCGCGGTGCTCGCGTCCGTCCGGGTCCGGCCACCGTTCGCCGGCGGCGATCACCACGACGCTCCGGCCGGCGGCGAGGTCGGCCGCGAGCACGGTGCCCACCGCCGCCGCGTTGCGCAGGCAGCCGGCGACGGGGGCCGCGCCGCTGTCGGCCACCGCAGCCGACAGCGTGGCGCCGTTGGGTGAGGGCAACACGAGGCGCGTGCCCGCCGGGATGCGGGCGAGGGCAGCCGGTGACAGCGACCACGGGCTGGTCGGATCCTCGCGCCGGCCGGCGAGCACCGCCCCCTGCTGCGCGGCGAAGGACGCGGCGGCGGCGTCGCNCCATCGCCACGGCAGCACCTGCGCGCCGCGGCTGACCGCGACGCTGACCGCCGTCGTGAACCGCAGCACGTCGACGATCACGACGGTGTCACTGTCCGGCGCGAGAACGGCCAGGTCCTCCCCACCCCAGCCGAAGCGCACCCGAAACGGCCGCTGCTCGCCCACATCCACCACGTCCTACTCCTGTCCGCCTGTGTGTGAACCGCTCGCGGTCGTTTGCGGTGGATGACACGGGTGCGGTGGATGGCGCGGGCGGCCCGGTAGGGGGTTCGACGCCGGGCGACGTCGTGGGGGGCGGGCTCGCCATCGGCAGGCTGTCGACGGTGACGGTCCCATGCTGGCTGGTGAACGACAGAGTGCCCGGCGCGGCGCCCTGCTGCTGGTGCACGCCGCCGATGCTGTGGTCAAGGGTGTCGTAGACGCGCACGGGCCCGCCGCCGCTCTGCACGGCCAGCCTCCTGAGCTGGGGGAACACCGCGTAGCGGGTGTCATTCTGGCCGCCGCTCGCGCGGGGCCGCCCCAGCTCGTCCGGCCACCAGATACCCGGTTCGGCCATACCGCGGTTCGCCGGGTGCACCGACCCGGGTTCGCCCGCCGACACCGGACCGGCCGCGGCCGCAGGCGCGTACAGCGGCGTGGCGGCCAGCAGGGCGGCCAGTTCGCTCGCGAGGCCGCTGACCGTCGCCTGCAGGCCGTGGTTGCCCATGTCGCCGATCATGGTCATGCCGCCCGCCATCCACTGCCCGGCGCCGCCGAACTCGGGGTGGGAGAACTGCGCCATGGTGCCGTTGCCCCGCCGGACCGCCTCCAGCAGGGCGTACACGGCGTCGGTGCTCACCGCGTACCTGGCGCAAAGGTCCGCAACCGCCCGCTCGCCCTGGCTGGTCAACGTGCGCATGGTGCCGCCCCAGGTGTCGCCCATAGCCGCAGCGTAGGGACAGAATGACCCCCGCGCCGCAAAGAACAGCCAGATATCCCAGGGCGGCCGGCCATCCGGGAGATCCGACCTCAGGGAAGGTCGCTGTCGCCNCCCAGGTTGGNGATCACGCGCCGCGGAACGTTGAGCGCCGCCACGTACTCGGCCGTCCCGACGCCTTCCTGCATCTGTTCGTGCGCGCGTGCGTTGCGTNCCCCTGCCCGGAGCCGACCGGCCTCTCCGGCCTCGGTCAGCGTCAGAGTCCCAGCGTCTTCCGTCATCCATCCGCGGGCGACCAGGTCGTCGAAGACACCGTCGACATCGATCCCGAGGTCATCAAAAGGGCCCAGCCGTTCANCCAGACGTACGCGGCTGCACATGCCAGGTGTAGCACTTCTGGGAGTACTCCCTGCCAGACCCTGCTTCTGCCCGCCGTCGGCCCGCGGCTGGTGATCCGCGGAAANGGGCGGCCCGCGCGCCGCCGCGCTCGGGCCGCCCGGGCACCCACAGCGCAGGAATCCGCCGCGGCTCACCGCCTGGTGTCGAAAGTTCGCCCGTTCGACGCTGACGGCGGTGAGTCGTCCTACCCGCGGCCGGTGTTCCAGGTGCCGCTCTCGCCGCCGCCGCTCCAGGCGCCGCCCTGCGGGCCGCTGTTCCAGGCGCCGGTCTGCCCGCCGCCGCTCCAGGTCCCGCTCTGCTGACCGCTACCCTCCGGAGCACCGGGTGNCCCGGCCTGCGCCGCAGTACCTGCCAGGACGATCGCGAAGACCGCGAATATCAGAACTCCAGGACTCAGCACTCTTCTCATAATCGTCTCCGTCTCTCCTCCACAGTCGTGATGTCGTTCCCGATCGCCCTCCAAGAAAACGGTTCGACGTGCCTTCAGATGCACGCGCTGTGAGGTTTGAAGCAGGGTCCTCTCGGTTCCNCACACTTTGTTGTGGATGCTGGTTTCAGGAAAGCGTTGATTGTCGCCGTCCATACGGGGATTCCAGGACAGTCGGCGAGGTGGCCGGCGTGGACGGCGCCGGTCGCGGGGACGCTCGCCCGGCCGTGAGCGGTCGCTGCGCGACCTCGAGCCGTTGCGCCGCGACCGGGTCGTCTTACTGGTCGCCGCGCGGGATGCGCCGGCCGGCGAGCGGTCGCTGCATCNCCCATTCCGGCCGGTCATCGCCAGGGACCGCCTCTNCCACGCTGGTCCGGGTGAACCCGCTGCGCTGGTAGAGCAGGATCGCGTGGAGGTTGCTCGGGTAGACCCTCAACACGGCCTTGTCGGCGCCCGCCCGCTCGGCCCACTCGACCACGGCCGCGACGAGCAGCTCGCCNACCCCGCGGCCGCGGGCCGCCGGCGCCACCCACAGCGATGTCAGCTCGACGGTGTCGACGCCGGTCCGGTCACCGCTGACCATGCCGGCCGGCCGGTCGTCGAGGTCGGCGACGATGTTGACGGCGACCGTCTCGAGTCGCGCTCGCCACCGTCGCTGCGTGTCGCCGGGTCCCTGCCAGTCCGCGAGCGAGGAGCCGAAGGCGTGCGGTGCGTCGGCCAACGCGGCCAGCCTCAACGCGCGCCACACCGGCCAGTCGTCGGCCACCAGCACCCGCAGCCGGGTCAACGGACCCCCCTGACACTGCCGCCCGGCCGGTCCATCCTCAGTTCTGCCATGGCGGATGCCCCTCCCGGCGTCCCGACCGATCCCAGGCGACCCACGACGAACCCCCGCTTTCACCTGGCAGCGCAGTTCGGAGACATTCCCACACGATCGAAGCACAGCCACCGAGACGGCGTCGATGTCGGCCTCGGTGGCCGTGAGGCCCTTCTCCCCACACTCCGCTCCGGCGGGCTTCCTCGCGCCGATGCACGTGGAGGCAGCCGCGCAGGCGCCGCTCAGCGCGACCGCGGCGCTCGCCCCAGGGAGTACACGGACGGCTGTGACGCAGGCACTCAGGGACNCAGGGACGCAGGGACGATTCTCGTCCGACACTCGGCTGGCGGAACTGATGCGACGCCGCTCGCGCGTCGGGAATTCCAGCGGTGGCGGGCAGCTGTCGCAGCGCCAGGCGTCCATCGGCTCGTTCGTGCGAGCGCCGGTCTTCGGCAATGGATGCGCTGTCGATCGGCGGACCACGCGCCACGACAGGGTCAGGCGACGAATAGCACGAGTTTGCCGCGCACGGTCCCCGCCTGACCGACGCGGTGNGCCTGGGCCACCTCGGCCAAGGGGAAAGTTCGGCCGATCTTGACGGAGAATCGCCCTGTTTCGGCCATGCGAGCAACCTGCCCCAGCGCGTAGGTGGCGCGGCCGGTGTCGCCCCGNCTGAAGCGGACGCCGGTCTGCTGCGCGCCGCGGAAGTCAGCGACCGTGATCACGTGCTCGGGTGCGCCCGCGAGCTCGACGAGCTCGGGAAGAACACCGCTGCCAGCGACGTCCAGCGCAACGTCGACGCCTGACGGTGTGATCGCCCGGACTCGTTCGGCCATCCCCTCGCCGTAGGCCACCGGTTCGGCACCGAGCGAACGGAGCGTGTCGTGCGTGCCTGGGCTGCCCACTCCGATGACGCGTGCGCCGCGCTCCACGGCGAGCTGGACAGCGGCACTCCCGACGCTGCCGGATGCCCCGTTGACGAGCACGGTGCTGCCCGCTGTCACGCCGAGCTGGTCGAGGGAGCGTGCTGCGGTCTCGGCTGCGGCGGGGATCGCTGCTGCTCTCACATAGTCAAGCGAGTACGGGATGGGGGCCCAGGGGGACAGCACAGCCAGCTCCGCCTGGGCGGCGCCGTAGGGTGACGCTCCGAAGACCCGGTCGCCCACCGCGACGCCGCAGACATCGTCGCCGATCTCGTCGACGATGCCCGCCGCCTCGTAGCCCAGAGTCTGCGGCAGTTCCTCGTCCATCAGGCCCTGACGCTTCTTCCAGTCGCCGGCGGTGATCCCCGCGGCACGGACCCGGATGCGTATCTCTGCGGCGCGGGGATGCGGGTCGGGCAGATCGACGATCCGAAGGACCTCCGGGCCACCGAACCGGCTGAACTGTACTGCCTTCACGACGCACTCCTTCGACGGAAGGAGTGACGGATCGTCCGATACCGCGTGTGCGCGTGCTCCTGGCCGNCTGTCCGCTCGGCACCCGCAGCACGTTTTTACTCCGATGCATCGGAACCTACGCCACGATCACCCGCGCTGACCGCGCCCGCACGCCGCGAGCGGCCTGCGGGTGGCCTCGGTCCTGACGCCCGATAAGGGGGGGTTATCGGGCGTCAGAATCGGGACACGGCGGGCGTCCCGTATCGTCGTTCCGTTCCGTGGTATAACGATGCTGGTTAACGTTTCATCGTGTGCGATGATACGAAAATGACGGTACGAGAGGGATGAGGATCGCGATGAGTCGGGTGCCCCGCCCCCCCGCGCAGCGCCAGGAGCCGGACGAGCCCGAGGAGCCGTTCCGACCGCCGACCCCCCGCCCGCCCGTCGAACCGCCCGAGCTGCCCGCGTCCGAGGGGGAGCCGGGCGCGCCGCCCGCGGCCACCGAGGCCCCGCAGCTCCCCTCCCCCGCCGGGCCGAGCACCCCGGCCGCGGCCCCCGGCTCGGCGGCCGCGGACATGGCCGCCGTGCACCAGGTGGCCGCGGACCGGGTGGCCGCGGACCGGGTGAGCCGGGACCGTGCCGCCGCGGACACGGCCGCCGCGGACGGTGCGGCCGAGCAGGCGCCGTCACCGGCGTCCGCCGCGGCAGGCGGGGCGCGCTGCGCCTACCCAGGTTGCACGCGCCCGGCCGCCCCCGCCGAGGGCCCCGGGCGCCCGCCGGCCTACTGCGACGATCCGGCGCACAACCGCCTCGCCGCCTACCGCCGCCGCCGCGAGCTGGCCCACCGCCCCGCCGGGACGAACACCCCGGCGACCGGCACCACCCGGCCCGCGCCGATCCCCCGCCCCCTGGCCGCCGGGCGCGCCCGCGCCGAGGAGCTCGCCGGGCAGGTGCAGGCCCTCGCCGGCGAACTGACCTCCACCCTGGAGGCCTTCGGCCGCCAGATGGCGCTGCTCGGCGACATCACCGCCGCGGAGGCGCAGGTCGAGGCCGCCGAGGCCGACGCCGCCGAACGCGTCGCCGAGGCCGTCGCCCGCGCGGTGCGCGCCGAACAGCACGCCCGCGCCGCCACCGCCGCCCGCGCCGAGGCCGACGCGGTCGCCGCCGAGGCCGTCACCGCCCTCGACGACGCCGAAGCGCGCCTGCGCGCCGCCGAGACCGCCCGCGCCGACGCCGTCGAGGAGGCCGCCGCCGCCGTGCGCGCCGCCACCGCCGCCGCCGATGCCGCCCACGCCGACGCCGACACCGCGGTGGCCGCCGCCGACGCCCAGGCCCAGGCCGCCGTCGACGCCGCCCACCGCGACGCCACCGCCCGCATCGCCGAGGCCCACGCCGACGCCGAGGCACGCCTCGCCGAGGCCACCGCCGCCCGCGACCAGGCGCTGGCCGACCTGGCCACCGCGCGCCGCGACGGCGAACGCGACGCCCGCCAGCGCACCGAGCTGCGCGCCGAACGCGACGCGCTGCGCGAGGACATCCGCGCCGAACGCGCCGAAGCGCTGCGCCTGCGCCAGGCCGCCGACGCCGACACCCAACGCCTGCGCGCCGAGGCCACCGCCGACCTCGACCGGCTACGCGCCGAAACGGCCGCGGAGATCACCCGCATCCGCGCGGAGGCGGCCGCCGACGTCGAGCGCGCCCGCGCCGCCGCGGCCGCCGAGACCGAGCGGATCCGCGCCGAGGCCGAGGCCCGCCTGGACACCGAACGGCGCACCGCCGCCGAACGCCTCGCCGTGCTCGGCGAGGCCCGCGCCGAGGCCCGCGCCCGCGCCGAACGCGCCGAACGCCAGGCCGACGACCTCGCCGCCGAACTGCGCGCCCTGCGCACCCCCGGCCCCCGCGGGACCTAGGCCGTCACCGCCGTCACCGCACCCAGCGGCCGGCAGGCTCGGCCCGCACTCTGGACCCGCTGAGCGCCAGAGGTCGTCCGCGGGCGGTAGGGGTACAAGACCTGCGAGAGACGGCCCGGGGAGTTAGAGAAGGTCCTCAAGTCGGGTGGCGACCTGGCGGTAGCGGCTGACCGGAACGAGGTGCACACCGGCGAAGGCGCCACTGTCGCGCAGCCGTAGCACCTGGTCGCAGGCCGCCTCGACCCCGGCCGCCTGGTCCCGTTCGACCGCGTGGACGAGGTCGTCGGGGATGTCGATGTCGGGGATGGTCGCGGCGAGGCGGCGGGCCATCCCGGCGCTCGCGAGGACCATCACGCCGGCGTAGACCGGCAGTTCCACCGGATGGGCGTCGCGCCAGCGCAGCAGGGCGTCCACCGAGTAGCTGACCTGTACGAACAGGAAGTCGGCCGCTCGTTTCCACGCGGGCAGTGGACGTAGGCCGGCCGCGGCGCCGACCCGGAACGCCGGCATGTCCGCGAAGACCGGACCCTCGCTGGCCNCGCGGGCCTCGTCCATCATCGCGCGCACGGTCAGGTCGCTGGTCCGGTTCCCGGCGGTGGGTTTGTCGCCGCGGACGAACAGGAACTCCTCGACGCCGTAGGCCGCGGCGGTGAGCAGGTCGCGGCGGAAGCCGAGCAGGTTACGGTCGCGGGAGTTCACGCAGGCGATGCTGCGTCCCCCCATCGCCTGCACCTCGTGGGCGACGGCGATGCTCGACACGGTCGCTCGTCCGATGTGGTTGTCGGGGATCAGGAACGCGTCGGTGACGGGGCTCAGGACGCCGATCTGGTGGCGGGCGTGGGTCAGGTCCGGCCGGGTCGGCGGCTCGATCTCGCAGATCAGCTCGAAGCCGCGCGCCGGACGCTCGTGACCCGCCGTGGAATCCTGCATCCGGACAGGATAGGACGCCACGATCCACCGACCACAGCCACACCGCACGGTGCGCCGCGCCCGGCTGCGCGCCGAGGGCCACGAGATCAGCGATGAGGATTGCCGTCCCCGCTGAAGTTCAAGAACCTCACCGTCCTGGGNCGCTACAGCTTCATCCCTTCCACCCCGCGCCAGGGCCTGCGCCCGCTGGGTGACCCGGACGCCCCCGAGCTGGACGAGGACGACGACGCCCTGGACTGACTGCGCCTTCCGGTGCGCTCGCGTGTGTCACCACGCCGCAGTCCCGCCCAGGGGGTGAAGCTGGGAAGGTGATGACGACCTGCGCAGAGTGCGGGGCGTGGGAGTGCCGCAAGGTCTTCGGCCTCGCCACCTGGGAAGTTCGCCTGGCCTGACCTGCTGCCCGTCAGTCCGACAGCCAGTGCAGCGCGTCCGCCGGGGTTTTGGCGACGNCACGGATGTTGCCGCGAATCAGCCTGTCCACCAGGGCCGGTGCCGTCTCGGCCCCGGCGCTGAGGCTGTATCCGATGCGCGGCGTGCCCAGGTCACCGGCCGCCGCGCTCTGGGCGGTGTCCCATGCCCGGTCCAGCGCCGCCAGCGCGGGCGGCGCGGACTCCGCCAAAGCCGCACCGGCCGTGGTCAGTACGACGCTACGCGTGTTGCGGACCAGCAGGGGCGTACCGCGTTCGCGCGCTTCGGCTCGCGCCCTACCTGTCAGGATGGCCTGAGACAGGTCGGGTCTGGTGCGCGAACGTCGCCTGCGCGCGCTCGAACCGGCGTTCGGTCGCGTGGGAGGTGTCGAGGGCGGCGGCTGCGGTGGCCAGGATGAGCGCGGTGAGCGTGAGGGCCAGGACAGGACGCGGTTTCGGCGGTGGCTCCCGCAGTGCCCGTGCCCGATGGGCGAGGTCGGTATGCACGGCGCCGAGCGCCGCGGTCGGCACGGTCGCTGCGCCGGCGCGGGCGCGGGCGAGGCCGGCGCGGGCGAGGGCCCGGACGGCGACAACGCGGTTGTCGCTGGTCGCGGCGGCGTCTTCGTCGGCCCAGCGTTCGACGGCGAGCCGGACGGCGGCGGCGGGTGCCCGCAGCAGTGGGTTGGCGGCGGCGGCGAGGTCGGCGAGCTGGGTGTAGGCGTGGTGGCGGTGGCGCAGGTGGGAGTGTTCGTGGGCGAGAAGCACGCGGCGTTCGTCCGGGGGCAGCGCGCGCAGCATCGCGGTGGATACCACGATCCGGCCGGTGAGTCCGGGCAGGGTGTAGGCGTCGGCCCGGTCGTCGTCGACGACGACGAGACCGGTGGGGGCGGGTCCGAGCCGGCGGCAGGTGAGTTCGGCCGCGGCGAGATCCCGGCCGACACCGACGGCCCGGCGG
Source organism: Frankia sp. AvcI1 (assembly GCF_001420875.1). Classification (NCBI taxonomy): domain Bacteria; kingdom Bacillati; phylum Actinomycetota; class Actinomycetes; order Frankiales; family Frankiaceae; genus Frankia; species Frankia sp. AvcI1. The sequence goes on from NZ_LJFZ01000004.1 coordinate 334,496, forward strand.
GTGGCGGCGGCGAGCAGCCCGGCCACAACGGCGGCCGGCAGCAGTCCGGCGGTGACGGGCAGCGGGTCGTGGCCGCGCACGACGGTGGCCGACCAGTGCCCGACCGCGGCGAGCATGGGCATCGGGGCGAGCAGGGTGAAGGCTGCGACCGACAGGATGAAACCGGTGGCGAGCGCGGTCACCAGGCAGGCAGCGGTGAGCAGCCGGGTGGCGGCGGCGGGCGGGAGCCGCCGGCCGAGCCAGCCGCCGCCGGCGGCCAGCAGCAGGCTCGTGACGAACGGGACGAGCGCGACGGCCGTCATCGCCCGGGGCCGCCGTCGATGTTGTCGGCCTCGGCGTCCGGCTGGTGGGTGGCGAGGAGGTCGGCGAGGAGCTGTTCGTCCTCCGGTCGCAGATCCGCGACGAACCGGGCGAGTGTTTCGGCCCGGTGGGTGCCGGCGCCGAGCAGGCGGGTCATCTGCCGGGCGGTGAGCGCGGCGTCGAGGGTGTCCGGGTCGGCGGCAGGGGCGTAGGTGTAAGAGCGGCCTGCGGGCGTCCGGGTCAGGGCGCCCTTGTCGTGCAGGCGAGCGAGGGTCGTCATCACCGTGGTGTAGGCCAGTGGTTCGCCGAGCTCGGCGAGCGTTTCGGCCGGGGTGAGCGGTCGGCCGGCCGCCGCGATCGCGGCGAGTACCTCCCGTTCGAGTGCTCCCGGTTCGCGTCTGGGTCTTCGCGCTGCTCTCACCTCCTCGCTACTACTGGATTGACAGTACAAGGTGTCTGGAGGTCGAGCATGCCGCGCGAAGGCTCCGTGGCGGCCGTCGAGGCGCCCCCTTCGGCGGTGCTGNCCCTGCCACCCGCCGTGTCCACGGTCTACTATTCATCGAGTAGTAGAATTGTGGATGTTCGACGGGAGGGCGTGTGGCGGTCGGTGTTCCGGCGGTGGAGGCCACCGGGCTGGTCAAACGGNTCGGTGGTCTCACCGCGGTGGATCAGGNGGATCTTCGGGTGGATGTCGGGGNGGTGTACGGCATCCTCGGCCCGAACGGCGCCGGGAAGACGACGTTCCTGCGGATGCTGTTCGGGCTGATCCGGCCGGACGCGGGGACGTTGCGGGTCTTCGGCCGGACCTGGGCCGAGGCGGGACCGTCGATGTTGGACGGGGTCGCCGGGTTCATCGAGAGTCCGAGGTTCTACCCCTACCTGTCCGGCCGGCGGAACCTGAACCTGCTCGCCGGCCTGGACGGCGGCGGGGCGGACAGCCGGATCGACGAGGTGCTCGACGTCGTCGACCTCGCCGGTCGGGCGGGTGACAAGGTCGGGGGCTACTCGTTCGGGATGCGCCAACGGCTCGGGGTCGCCGCGTCGCTGCTGCGGAGCCTGTCACGATTTCCGTGTAAGCCAGAGGTGAATAGCTTAGCTTACGCGTTCACGCTATCAGAAAGGTAGGCGTCCGGGGAAGAGGTTGGCGAGCGTGTTGAGCGCGATTTTCCATCCGTGGGTTCCAGTGCCGGACTCGCCGCCCCGCTGACTCGATATGTTGCGAAGCCCGAGGTAGAGTAGCTTCATCGCCGCGTCACGGTCGGGGAAA